>NZ_JAQQPS010000001.1:0-368740 GCF_036688685.1 Massilia sp. S19_KUP03_FR1
GTCACGGCCAGAAAACGGTGTCGCCAGCGCATGCTGGTGTTCTTGGCCACGTCGAGCCGGGCCGCTGCCTTGCGTACGGTGCGCGAATCGAGCATGCAATCGAGGTAATCGAGCCACTTCGATTTGTGGCGCAGGCGCGCCAACGGCGTGCCGGTCAGCGCGTTGAACGTGCGGCCACAGGCCCGGCATTGGTAGCGCTGCATGTCGTTGACCTGGCCGTGGCGATACAGGATCCGGCTCTGGCAACGAGGGCAGCACAATTTGTCCGCAACGGCTGCCTCGACGATGTCGGTAGCGCGGGCCTTGTCAACGGCATTTTTTAGAACCGACAGCAGCTGCGCGCACTGGTGGCGCGATAACTGGGCAATCTGGCTGAGGAAGGTGTCGAACCTGCAAGCGTCCATGGCGATTCTCCGGCGATGCGTGGTCGAGGTTGGACCTCAGCCGGAGAAATTCGTTCACTCTTCAATATTTAACGAGTACAGCGCCAAAAAATCGGCCCCCTCACGCTCTCTCGCAAGGGGGCCGATGTGCGCGCAGCCTGCCGCTGCCGCAACAGAAAAAACCTTACATCGTCAACGCCGGCGACTTGCGCGCTGCAAGCTGCGGCCGCGCCTGCGCTGCCTGCCCACCCAGCCTGAACCCGGCGGCCGCCTGCGCCAGGCGCGCCGCCTGCTCCTGCATGCTGGCCGCCGCTGCCGCCGCTTGTTCGACCAGCGCCGCATTTTGCTGCGTCACCTGGTCCATCTGCGCAATCGCTTCGTTGACCTGGTCGATCCCGATGCGCTGTTCCTGGCTGGCGCTGGTAATTTCCGACATCATGTCCGTGACGCGCGCCACGCTGGCCACCACGTCGTCCATTGTGATCCCGGCCTGCTGCACCAGGGCCGTGCCGGCATTTACCTGCGTCATCGAGTCGCCGATCAGGGTCTTGATTTCTTTTGCCGCGCCGGCCGAACGCTGAGCCAGGTTGCGCACCTCCGAGGCGACGACCGCGAAGCCGCGGCCTTGCTCGCCGGCCCGTGCCGCTTCCACGGCCGCATTCAAGGCCAGGATATTGGTCTGGAAAGCGATGCCGTCGATCACGCCGATGATGTCGACGATCTTGCGCGCCGATGTATCGATCGAGCGCATGGTATCGACCACGCGCCCGACGATGGCGCCGCCGCGCATGGCCACTTCCGATGCGGTCACGGCCAGGGTGTTGGCCTGGTGCGCGTTGTCGGCATTCTGGCGCACGGTGGAGGTCAGTTCTTCCATCGAGGCGGCCGTTTCTTCGAGCGAACTGGCCTGGTGTTCGGTGCGCGACGACAGGTCCAGGTTGCCCGCAGCAATTTCGCTCGAGGCGGTGGAGATGGCGGTCGTGCCTTGCTGGACTTCCGACACCACGGTCGACAGGGAACCGTTCATGGCCTGCAGCGCACGCATCAGCTTGCCGACTTCGTCCTGCGGATAGCGATGGAAATCGGTACTCAGGTCGCCGCTGGCCACGGTTTCTGCAATGCCCACCGCGGCCACCAGCGGCCGCGTGATCGAGCGTGAAATAAGCCAGGCGCAGATTGCGCTGAGGGCGGCGGCCAGGACGCTGAGCACGATCACCAGGCGTGTGCTCTGCTGGTGCGCCGCGTCGATGCGGATGGCGGTGTCGTCGATCGCCTTGCGCTGCAGGTCGAGCAGTTTGTAGACGGCGCCGCGATAGACTTGCGCGGCAGGTTCGAATTTCTCCACGTAGGCCCGTTCGGCGCCGGCATTGTCGCCGGCCTTGCGCACATCCATCACCACGACCTTGGCATCCTGGTAGACCTTGCGCAGGTCGATGACTTGCTTGAAGAGCGCCTTCTCTTCTTCCGATCTGAGCATGGGCTCGATCTGTTTCAGGGCCTCGCTGGTGCGCGCCACCGACTCGGCCATCGGTTTGGCGAACAGGCCGGCCAGGGTGGCATCGGACGTACGTGCAATCATCGAGGTGCGCGCCACCGCGGTATCGGTGCGGGTGTTCCATTCCGAGACGATGCGTTCCTTCGATAATGGCAGACTCATCATTTCATGGGTCGCCAGCGCATTCGTGCGTGCGCTGTAGAGGGCCGTTCCGGTCGCACACAGGCACAGCACGAGCACGATGGCAAAGCCCAGCGCCAGGCGAATGCCGATCCGGGTGTCGCTCAGCAGCTTCATCGTCTCTCCGATCAAAATTCAAAATAGATAAATCAAAATAGGCCTTTTTTAGGCCGCTGGCAATTTCGTTCAGAAAATTTGTATCCGTAATGCATCAAACTGGCGACAGCAGCGGTGCATCTTCGGCACAAAAAAACGGCCACCCTGCGCTCTCTCGCAGGGTGGCCGACGCGGTGACGGCATGGCGCCGTACGCAAAAGGAAAATCTTACATGGTCAAAGCGGCGCGCTGGCGCGTGGCCGGGCCGGCGCCAAGGTGCGGGCGTGCCGGCGCGGCCAGCGCGCCCAATCTGAATCCCGCGGCCACTCCTGCCAGCCGCGCCGCCTGTTCCTGCATGCTGGCCGCCGCCGCTGCCGATTCTTCGACCAGCGCCGCATTTTGCTGGGTCACCTGGTCCATCTGTGCAATGGCCTGGTTGACCTGGTCGATGCCGATGCGCTGCTCGTTACTGGCGCTGGTAATTTCCGACATCATGTCGGTTACCCGGGCCACGCTCGAGACCACGTCACCCATGGTGGTGCCGGCCTGCTGCACCAGGGCGGTACCGTTATTTACCTGAGTCATCGAGTCGCCGATCAGGGCCTTGATTTCCTTGGCTGCGCCGGCCGAGCGCTGCGCCAGGTTGCGCACTTCCGAGGCAACGACCGCGAAGCCGCGTCCCTGTTCACCCGCGCGCGCCGCTTCCACGGCCGCGTTCAGGGCCAGGATATTGGTCTGGAACGCAATGCCGTCGATCACGCCGATGATGTCGACAATCTTGCGCGCCGACGCGTCGATCGAACCCATGGTGTCGACCACGCGTCCGACAATGGCGCCGCCGCGTACGGCCACTTCCGACGCGGCCTGCGCCAGGCTGTTGGCCTGCGCGGCGTTGTCGGCGTTCTGGCGCACGGTGGAGGTCAGTTCTTCCATCGAGGCAGCGGTTTGTTCCAGTGCACTGGCTTGCTGCTCGGTGCGACCGGACAGGTCGAGGTTGCCGGCGGCGATCTCAGCGGAGACAGTGGAAATGGCGCTGGTGCCTTCCTGCACTTCCGACACCACGGTCGACAGCGAACTGTTCATGGATTGCAGGGCGCGCATCAGGTCGCCCACTTCGTCACGTGGATAGCCGGCAAACCGGGTGCCCAGGTCGCCCGAGGCGACTGTTTCGGCGACCCCCACGGCGGCCGACAGCGGCGCCGTGATCGAGCGGGTGATCAGCCAGGCGCCGAACGTGCCCAGGGCTGCGGCCAGCACGCTGAGAAGTGCGACCAGTTTGGTGCTGCGCGCATCTGCGGCTGCAATCGCGTGGCCGGTGTCGTCGATGGTCTGACGCTGGATTTGCAGCAGGCTCAGTACTTTCGATCCGTAGGCTTTGGCGGCCGGGTCGAACCCTTCCGTGTAGGCTTTTTCGGCCGTCGCCGCGTCACCGGCCTTGCGTGCATTCATCACCTGTACCTTGGCATCCTGGTACTTCTTGCGCAACACCAGAATGCTTTGCAGGGTCTCTTTTTCCTCCGGCGTGCTCAGGAGCACTTCGACCTTCTTCAGGATCGCAGTGGTGTCGGTCACGCTGTCGGCGATCGGTTTTGCGAACACCGTCGACAGGGTCGCGTCACTGCTGCGCGCGATCAGCGACGTGCGCGCGATCGCCGAGTAGGTCAGCACGTACCAGTCGGACACCAGCCGTTCCTTGGCCAGCGGCTGCTCCAGCAACTTCTGGGTCGCTTCGGCACTGCTGCGCGATGTGTACAGCGCGAACGCGGTGCCGGCCAGCGACAGCACCAAAATGGCTGCGAAACCGATTCCCAGGCGTGAGCCGATGCGTAAATTTTTGAGCGCCATGCCTTGTCCCCGTCCATACAATAAAGTTCCGTCAGGAAAGTATGGACCCCTTGAAGCCGAAAGGAAATGGCGAATGAACCACGTGTTGTAATCTCGCACGCTGTCAAAAAACCATGTCATACGGGCGTAAAAAAGCCGGCCCCCATGTTGGCGGGACCGGCTTCCGGTGCGGCTGATTGCTTACTGGCGGCTTGGATTGGTCGTCGTGGCGGCATTCGCGGCCGTGGTGGCGGTGGCCGGCACGGTCCAGCCGCCGCCCAGGACGCGGTACAAGGTGACCTGATTTTGCAGGCGCAGCAAGTTCGCTTCGACCGAGGCGCGCTGCGCGTCGAACAGCGAGCGCTGGGCGTCGAGCAAATCGAGATAGCTGGCCGCGCCATTCCGGTAGCGCAGGTCGGACAGGCCGAAGCGGTCCGATTCCGACCTGGCCACGGCGGTCTGGGCGCGCAGCTGTTCGGTGTAGGTCGACTGGCCGGCGAGTGCATCGGCCACTTCGCGGAACGCGGTCTGGATGCTCTTCTCATACTGGGCCACGGCAATCTCACGCCCGGCTTTGGCGCTGTCCAGGTTGGCCTTGTTACGGCCATAGTCGAAGATCGGCAGGAAGATCCGCGGCGCGAACGTGAAGCCGAACGAGCCGCCCTTGAACAGGCCGTTCAGTTCCGTGCTGGCGCTGCCGCCCGAGCCGGTCAGCGAAATGTTCGGGAAGAAATTGGCGCGGGCTGCGCCGATATTCGCGTTGGCGGCAATCAGCTGTTGCTCGGCCGAGCGCACATCCGGACGCACGGCCAGCAGGTCCGATGGCAGACCGGGCGGCAGTTCGGCCAGCCTGGTTTCGGCCAGCGGCACGCCTTGTGGCAGGGTGTCCGGAATCGGGCCGCCCACCAGCAAGGTCAGGGCGTTGGCGTCCTGGGCACGCTGGCGCAGTTGCTGGGCCAGCACGACACGCGCCTGTTCTACCAGCGACAGGCTCTGGTCCAGGTCCAGCTTGGAAACGATGCCGTTGTCGTACTTCAGCTGCGTCAAACCTTGCGAATCTTCGCGCGTTTTGAGCGTCTGGCGGGTCAGCGCCAGCAGCTCTTCATCGGCCTGGTAGGCCAAATACGTAACGGCAACCTGCGCAATCAGACTGATCTGCGTGGTCTTGCGCGCTTCCTCGGTGGCAAAGAACTGCGCCTGGGCTGCGTTCGACAGCGAGCGCACGCGACCGAAGAAATCCAGCTCGAACGAACTGATCTGCACGCCCGCCTGGTAGGCATCCGCACCCGGCTGGACCTGGCCGGTGGCGCCGACGCCCACCGTCGGCAGCAAATCGGCGCGACGGATGCGGTAGGTCGCACGGGCCTGCTCGATGTTCAGGACCGCCACGCGCAAGTCGCGGTTGTTTTCCAGCGCCAGTGCAATGAGTTGTTGCAGGCGCTGGTCGGCAAAGAAACGCTGCCAGGCGATGCTGGACGCCGCTTCGTTGGTGGCGGCGCTGACCGGCGCCGCGCCGTCCGGCGTCGGCGCTACCGGAAAGCCGGCGGCGACAGGGGCGGCCGGACGCTCGTACTTCGGCGCCAGCGACATGCAACCGGTCAAAACCATGGCCAGAGCCAGTGGTGTCACAATCTTCTTGATGTTTTTCATTTAAATCTTTTCCTCTTGCGGGGCTGGATGTGCGATCTGCGCGTCATGCTTGTGCTCTGCGTCTTTGCTGCCGAATACTTTGCGAACGACCACGTAGAACACAGGGATGAAGATTACACCGAGTGCGGTGGCCGTGATCATGCCGCCCATCACGCCGGTGCCGATGGCACGCTGGCTGGCCGCGCCGGCGCCGCCGGCAATCACCAGTGGCAGCACGCCCAGGATGAATGCCAGTGAGGTCATCAAAATTGGGCGGAAGCGCAAATGGCAGGCTTTGATGGCCGCATCGACTGCCGAGTACCCTTGTTCCTGGAGCTCCTTGGCGAACTCGATGATCAGCACGGCATTCTTGGCGCCCAGGCCGATGATGGTAATCAGGCCGACTTTAAAGTAAATGTCGTTCGGGAAGCCGCGCAGCGATGCTGCCGCCAGTGCGCCCAGCACGCCGAGCGGCACCACCAGCAGCACCGACACCGGAATCGACCAGCTCTCGTACAGCGCGGCGAGCGACAGGAACACTGCCAGCAGCGAGAAGCCGAGCAGGATGAACACGGTCGAGCCCGACAGTTTTTCTTCGCGCGACTGGCCGGTCCATTCGAAGCCGAAACCGGCCGGCAGTTTGGCCGCCAGCATTTCCATTTCGGCCAGTGCATCGCCGGACGAACGGCCCGGCGCGGCGTCGCCGGTCAGGTTCATGGCCGGGTAGCCGTTGTAGCGCGTGGTCTGCATCGGGCCGGTCACCCAGCGTGTTTTGGCAAACGCCGACAGCGGTACCGGATTGCCCTGGTTGTTCATGGCGTTCAGGCGCAGCAAGTCGTCCGGCTGCATGCGGGCATTCGCATCGGCCTGCACGATCACGCGCTGCAGGCGGCCGCCGTTCGGGAAGTCATTGACGTAGCTTGAGCCGAGCGAGGTCGAAATGGCCGTGTTGATGGCGTTGAACGTCACGCCCAGGGCTTGCGCCTTGTCGCGGTCGATGTCGAGCTGCACCTGCGGCGCATCTTCCAGGCCTTCCGGACGCATGCCGGTCAGCACCTTGCTTTGCGAGGCCATGCCGAGCAGCTGGTTGCGGGCGGCCAGCAGGGCGTCGTGGCCTTTACCGCTGCGGTCCTGCAGGCGGAACGAGAAGCCGGTACCGCGGCCCAGCTCCGGAATCGGCGGCGGCGACAGCGCGAAGATGAAGGCATCGCGCAAGCCCATCAGCTTGCCGGTGATGCGGCCGGCCAGGTCGGTGGCGCTGTGGCCGGCGCCCTTGCGCTCGTCCCAGTCTTTCAGCGGGATGAAGGCGAGGCCCATGTTCTGACCCTGACCCGAAAACGAGAAGCCGGTGATGGCGACCAGGTCGGCCACTTCAGGCTGTTTCAGGATGAAGGCTTCGGCCTGTTTCAGGATGGCGTCGGTGCGGGCGGCAGTCGCGCCTGGCGGCAACTGGATATTGGCGATGATGTAACCCTGGTCTTCGTTCGGCACGAACGAGTTCGGCAAGCGGGTGAACATCAGGCCGACCATGCCGAGCACGAGGACGAACGCGATCAGCGCGCGGCCGGTATGGCGCAGCGTCTTGCCGACAAAACCTTCGTAGCGCGTGGCGGTTTTCGAAAAGCCGCGGTTGAACCAGCCGAAGAAACCGCCCTTGGCGTGGTGCGAACCTTTTTCCACCGGTTTCAGGAAGTGCGCGCACAGGGCCGGCGTGAGCGACAGGGCCATGAAGGCCGAGAAGAAGATCGACGACACCATGACGGCCGAGAACTGGCGGTAAATATTGCCGACCGAGCCGGCGAAGAAGGCCAGCGGCACGAACACCGACATCAGCACCACGGTCACGCCGATGATCGCGCCAGAAATCTGGCCCATCGCTTTGCGGGTCGCTTCCAGCGGCGGCAAGCCTTCTTCGGACATGATGCGCTCGACGTTTTCCACCACCACGATCGCATCATCGACGACGATACCGATCACCAGCACCATGCCGAACATGGTCAGCACATTGATCGAGAAGCCCAGCGCCAGCAGCGTGGCCAGCGAACCGAGCAGGGCGATCGGCACGACGATGGTCGGGATGATGGTGTAGCGGAAGTTTTGCAGGAAGATGTACATCACGATGAACACCAGGATGATCGCTTCGATCAGCGTTTCCACCACTTGCTTGATGGAGATCGAGACGAACTTCGAGCTGTCGAACGGGATCGTGTACTTCATACCAGCCGGGAAGTATTTCGACAATTCCTGCATGCGTTCCTTGACCAGCCTGGCCGATTCGAGCGCGTTGCCGGACGGGGCCAGCTGCAGCCCGATACCGGTCGATGGCTTGCCGTTCAGGCGCGCCGAGGTGGCGTAGCTCTGGCCGCCCAGTTCGATGCGGGCGACGTCTTTCAGGCGCACGGTCGAGCCGTCAGAATTGGCGCGCAGCACGATGTTGCCGAACTGTTCGACCGTGCTCAGCTGGCCGGTAACAACCACGGTGGCGGTAATTTCCTGGCCGGCGGCCAGCGGCAGGTCGCCGATGGTGCCGGAGGCGACCTGGGCATTCTGTTGCGAGATCGCCGTGTTGACGTCGGCCGGCGACAGGCGCAAACCGACCAGCTTGGCCGGGTCGATCCAGATGCGCATGGCTTTCTCGGTACCGAACAGCTGGGCGGTACCGATACCCTTGATACGTTGCAGTTCCGGCAGCACGGTGCGCGAGGCGTAGTCGCCCAACGCGATCGGGTCCCACTTCGGATCGGTCGACGACAAAATCGTGAACAGCAGGAAGTTGGCGCGCGATTTGTCCACGCGCACGCCTTGCTGGACCACGGCTGACGGCAGGCGCGGGGTGGCGCGCGACAGGCGGTTCTGCACGTCCACCTGGGCCAGATCGGCATTCGTATTGGTGTCGTAGGACAGGGTGATCGTGCCGGTGCCGTTGGCCTGGCTGGTCGATTCCATGTAGATCAGGCCGGGCGAGCCGTTCATTTCACGTTCGATGACGGAAATGACCGAGTCTTCCAGGGTCTGGGCCGATGCGCCCGGGTAGGCGGCGGTGACGATGATCGACGGTGGCGCCACCGTCGGGTATTGGGCGATCGGCAGCTGGGTGATGGCGACCGCGCCCATCACCATGATGAACAGCGCGATCACCCATGCAAAAACTGGGCGGTCAATGAAGAAACGTGCCATGTATGAATCCTGGTGGTGTTATTTATTGGCAGCTGGCGCGGCGGCTGCGACGGCGGCCGGCGCGGCGGCGGCCGGCGGAGTCCACTGCACCGGTTTTACGGGCGTGCCTGGCGGCAGCATTTGCAGCTTCTGGAAGCCGTCGACCATCACGTTTTCGCCTTCTTTCAGGCCGGACAGGACAACCCAGTTCGACCCCTTCTGCGAACCGATGGTGATCGTGCGCGGGGTGATCTTGCCATCGGCGGATACCACCGACAGGGTATCGCCCTGGTTGCTGCGGGTGACAGCCTGTTGCGGGACCAGGATGCCGGCTGGCAGTTCAGCCTGCGACAGGCGCACGCGCACGTACTGGCCCGGCAGGATCTGGTTGTCCGGGTTCTCGACCTGGGCGCGCAGGTTGACCTGGCCGGTGGTCGGGTCGACCGTCATGTCCGAGAACAGCAGCTTGCCCTTGCGCGCATATTCGGTGCCGTCGTCCAGCAGCACGGTGACGGGAATGGCGGACGATTTGCTGCCGGCGTTCTTGCGCAATTTTTGCAGTTCGGCGGCGGACTGGGTGATGTTCAGATACATGCTGCTGGTTTGCTGGATCAGCGCCAGTTGGGTCGCTTCGCTGGCCGAAACCAGGGCGCCCTCGGTGACCAGGGCGCGCCCGATGCGCCCGGAAATCGGCGCCTGCACGCTGGCATAGCCCGAATTGATCTGGGCAATGCGCACTTGCGCCTTGGCGTTGGCCACGTCGGCTTCGCCTTGCTTCTGGGCGGCGACCACGTTCACATATTCCTGCTTGGACACGGCATTCGCGGCCACCAGCGGCTTGTAGCGGTCGGCCTGGGCTTGTTGCTGGGCCAGGTTGGCCTGGGCTTTGCCGAGTTCAGCCTGCGCACTGTTCAACTGGGCCTGATACGGTTCCGGATCGATCTGGAACAGTGACTGGCCCTGCTTGACTTCACTGCCTTCTTCGAACAGGCGCTTGAGCACCACGCCGTTCACGCGCGCGCGCACCTGGGCCACGCGGATCGCTTCGGCGCGCGCTGGCAATTCGGTTTCCAGGGCAATCGGCTCGACCTTGGTGGTGATCACGCCCACTTCAGGCTGGGGCATCTTGGCGCCGGCGCCAGGCCCGGCGGCATCTTTTTTGTCGCCACAAGCGCTCAGCAGGGCGATGACGGCAATGCTGGCCGCCGCGATTTTTGTCAGAGAAAGGGGAGATTTGGACAAGCGCATTACGGGAAATCCTTCAGTTTATAACGAAGCATCAGCGCCGTCCGCCGTTGGGGCGGGGCGCTGTCGTCGCGGGCTTTTGTGAATTTCGGGATATACTATCACGAGTGTATGTTTATAGTTGCAAGCAATCAAAGTTTGGAGTAACGATGGCCCGCAGGACGAAGGAAGATGCAGCGGCCACCCGCGACAGCATCCTGGATGCAGCTGAACAGTTATTTGTCCGGCAAGGTGTCTCCCGTACGACGTTGCAGCATATCGCAAGCGCCGCCGGGGTGACGCGCGGTGCGATTTACTGGCATTTTGACGATAAGGCGGTGCTGTTCAACGCCATGATGGACCGCGCCAAGTTGCCAATGCGCGCTGCGCTGGACGAATTGACGGCGTCCAATGGCGATGATCCTCTCGCAGAGTTACACCAGTATTGCATGCGCGTTTTATCGGAAACGGTGAGCAATCCGCAGGCGCGCCGGGTGTTTGAAATTGCCGTGCTGAAAATGGAATTTGTCGACGAGCTCGACGCCGTGCGGGCGCGCCGCACCGAGCACATGGCCGAATGGATGGCGCTGGCCGAAAGCCGGGTCGCCTCGGCGCTGGCGCGCGGCCAGGTGCGCCCCGACGTCAACCCGCGCACGCTGGCGCTGGGCCTGTGGGTCATCATCGATGGCTTGATCCGCAACTGGCTGTTCGATCCGCAGGCCTTCGATCTGGAACAATTAGGGCGGGCATTGATTACGCCGCAGATTGCAGCGATCAGAGTGGGGTGAGTTGCTTCACGCTCATCGGTGTATCGAGCAAGCCGGCCGATTCGGCATCCATCTCGCCGTCGATCTTCAACGGCCGGTATCTGGTCTGGTAAGCAATCAGGACGTTCCGGCTGGCCTCGCTCCACACCCCGTCCTGCGGCACCACGTAACCGATTGCCGCCAGTTTTTTCTGGAACCACGCCGCATCCGGCAGCTGGCCGCCAAAGCCGCGCGCCTTATCGGCGGCTAGCTGGCGATCCGGCCACGCCACCAGACCTGCATCGACCAGCCGCTGCCACGGAAACAGCGCGCCGGGATCCTGCTTGCGTTGCGGCGCCACGTCGCTATGGCCGAGGATGTTTTCCGGGGCGATATGGTGGCGCTTGACGATGTCGGCAATCAGGGGCAGCAGGACCGCCATTTGCGCGTCGGGAAAGGCGAACCACTGCTTGCCACCGGGGCCGTCGATCCAGCCGCGGTTGACGATCTCGATACCGATCGAGGTATTGTTGATGGCGCGGTCGGCCTTCCAGCCGCCGCCCAAGCCGGCATGCCAGGCATTCCGGCTTTCATCGACCAGGCCGTAGATCTTCGGTTGCGCACCGTCGGTGACGAGGTAGTGGATACTGGCGCGCACGTCGGTTTGACCCGTGAACTCCTTGAGCGATGCCTGGTTGTCGAACACGGTGTAGTGCAGGACCAGATACTTCACGCGACTGTCCTGGTCGCGTGTCGTATACGTCCGGTCGACCGCCGGCCCGCTGCTGCAACTGGCCAACAGGAACAATCCAATCAGTGTGGCCAGGTGCTTCTGCATGGTGTGCTTTCGTCGAATTAACGCATGCCCGAGATGATCTGTTTCAGCTTGCCGGCATCGGCGCAGAAGGCGCGGATGCCCTCGGCCAGTTTTTCGGTGGCCATCGCGTCTTCGTTCATCATGAAGCGGAAGGTTTTTTCGTCGATACTCACGCGCTCGACCGGCGTGCCGCTACCGGCACTGAGCTTGCGCTCGATCGGGGCGTCTTTATCGGCCAGCTGCTGCAGCAAGTCCGGCGAAATGGTCAGCAAATCGCAGCCGGCCAGTTCCGTGATCTGGTCAATATTGCGGAAGCTCGCGCCCATCACTTCGGTCTGATAGCCGAATTTGCGGTAGTACTGGTAAATGCGTTTTACCGACAGCACGCCCGGATCCTGCGCGCCCGTGTAATCGATGCCGGTCGATTTTTTGTACCAGTCGTAGATGCGGCCGACGAAGGGGGAAATCAGTTTCACGTTCGCTTCGGCACAGGCGATCGCTTGCGGCAAGGCGAACAGCAGGGTCAGGTTGCAGTGGATACCTTCCTGTTCCAGGACTTCGGCGGCGCGGATGCCTTCCCAGGTCGCTGCGATCTTGATCAGCACGCGCTCGCGGGCGATGCCGGCCGCTTCGTACAGCGCGATCAATTCACGGCCCTTGGCGATATTCGCGGCAGTGTCGAACGACAGGGCGGCGTCGATTTCGGTCGATACCCGGCCCGGGATGATTTTCAAAATTTCCACACCAAACGCGATCAGCAATTTGTCGATCACGACGCCGGTCGATGCGCCCGCGTTGTCGCGCACGGCCTTGGCCAGCAGTGGCTTGTATTCTTCTTTCTGGACCGCTTTCAAAATCAGCGACGGGTTGGTGGTGGCGTCGCGCGGCGTGTAGGCCTGGATCGACTGGAAGTCGCCGGTATCGGCCACCACGGTGGTGAATTGCTTGAGTTGTTCGAGTTGGTTCATCAGGTGTCTCGGTGATGGGTTATTCAGGTGCAGTCGGTGGCGGCGAGGAAGGCACCGATCATGGCTTCCAGGCCGGCCTGGTCTGCCAGTGTAAAACGTTCCAGGGTAGGGCTGTCAATGTCAAATACGCCCACCAGTTTGCCATTCTGGACCAGCGGAATGACGATCTCGGCATTCGAGGCTGAATCGCAGGCGATGTGGCCGGGGAACGCGTGCACGTCGGGGACCAGGATGGTTGCGCGGGTCGAGGCTGCCGCGCCACAGACACCGCGTCCGAACGGAATGCGCGCGCAGGCGACCTTGCCCTGGAACGGGCCGACCAGCAATTCCTCGCCGGTGCCAGCCTTGTTCGGGCGGGCCAGATAAAAGCCGGCCCAGTTCAGGTCGGCAATGGTGTCGTAGACGAAGGCGGAAAACTGGGAGGCGTTGGCGACCAGGTCACGTTCGCCTTCGAGAATGCTGGCCACTTGCTTGACTAACATGGCGTAATCGGGACGGGCACTGGCTGCGGGCAGGATATGCATGGATCTGGTGTGGTGGGCAAAAAAACCATTTTAGCCGATCTGCCTTGCCTTGATCCATCGGGTTCGAGAGCGCGCCCGGTCCGCATGGCGAGCGCCAGCTGCGCGGCCTTGCACGCGCATGCCGTGCTAGTATTTATCGACCTGCAGGCGGTGGGAAAAGAGCGGCTTGCGAAGCGCTCGCGCAGGCGCCGGATTCAAGAGGGTGGCAAATTTTGGTCGAGCACAGAAACGCAACGCCGTACCAGCCGGCCACGGTATGGCTGATCACCTGTTTGATCATCCTCGTGCTCGGCCTTGCCACGGGCGCCATCCTGTACCTCAGTTATGTGGATACCCAGCGCCAGCAGAAAAACAATCTGCTCAATATTGCCACCGCGCTGTCCGCGCAAACCGCGACCGTCGCCCAGGCAGTGAACCGCAACCTGCGCCAGGTGAACCGCATGTACCTCGCCCGCGAAGACCGAAAGTTGACGTTCGTTTTTCCGGCGCAAGAGCGCGACGCGCCCGACCCCTTGCTGATCGATGTGGTGCTGTATGACCTGCGTGGACAACTTGTCGGCTATTCCGTGCCAGCGCGCGCCAATGTCAGAGCGCAAGCGGCGCCGCTGCCGGGTAGCGCGGGCTTGTCGATCACGGATGTCGATCCCAAAACGGGAACCAGCCTGATGCGCATCGAACGGCCCTTGCTCGATGATGATGGCAGCGTCATCGGGACCATCGTGGGCCGGCTCGACTCCACCAGGCTGGGCCGGCTGTATTCGCTCATCAGCCTCGGTCGCGGCGGCTCGGTGACGCTGTTCCGGCGCGACGGTTTGCTGCTCATCCGCGGCCCGGCCTTTCCCGCCATGATCGGCCGCTCGTTTGGCAACACACCCTTGTTTACAAAGGTGTTGCCGGCGGCCGAGCGCGGCGTGTTCGAGGGTACCAGCCCGCTCGATGGCCAGGACAGATTGTATGGCTACGCGGCGGTCGAGGGTTTTCCGCTGTTGATCGTCACCGGGATGAACCGTGATGTCGCGATGGTAACCTGGTACGAGCGCCTCTGGATCTCGGTCATATTCTATGCGCTGGTCTTGCTGGGCCTGGTCTACTTTGCCTGGCGCGTCAGCCGCGATGCGCGCGAACAGTCACGGCTGATCGCACGCATGGCTTATCTGGCCGATTACGATGCACTCACGGGCTTGCCGAACCAGCCGAGTTTCTGGCGCGGGTTCGAACAGGCCATCGAGCGCGCCGGCGCCGGGGGGTATTCGGTGGCGATTATCGTGCTGCAGCTCGAACGTCTGCATGAAATTATCGACTTGCTGGGGCAGGGCACGGGAAATCGTGCGCTGTCCACCGTGGGCGCCATTTTGGCGGGCCATCTCAGGCCCGGCGTCACGCTGGCGCGGGTGCGTGGCTCGGAATTCGCCTTTCTGGTGTCGTTGCATGAGCGCGGCATCGATCTTGCCGCCTATGCCACCACCTTGTTCGAGGCATTGTCGCACCCCGTTTCACTGGAACGGCGCGAGTTTTACCTGGCCCCTTTTTTTGGCATTGCCGTGTACCCGCAGGATGGTGGCAGCGCCGACGAGTTGTACCGCAGCGCACAAAGCGCCTCGCATCCCGGCGACAACGGCGCGCACGACGCCATCCAGTTTTATTCGGGCCATGTGCAGGTCGACATGAATTACCGCCTGGCGCTCGAGGCCGAGTTGCGCCAGGCGCTGGCGCGGGGCGAAATGCGGCTGGTGTTCCAGCCGAAGGTCACGGTCGCCGCCTCGCAGATCGTGGGTGTCGAGGCCTTGCTGCGCTGGACCAATAAGGTGCTGGGCGAGGTTTCTCCGGCCGACTTCATCCCGGTCGCCGAGCACTCAGGCTTGATCGTGTCGATCGGTGCCTGGGTGCTGGAAGAAGCTTGCCGCGTGCTGGCGCAATTGCAGCGCGCGTCAGCACGCCCATGCACGATGGCGGTCAACCTGTCACCGCGCCAGCTGCACCAGAAAGACCTGCTCGACATGATCGAAGGCTGCATGCGCCGGCATGGCATCGGCAAGGACATGCTGGAACTGGAAATCACGGAGACGGCGCTGATGAGCCGTGAGGATGTGGTCGATGTGCTGCTGCAGCGCATCCGCGACCTGGGCGTCACCTTGTCGATCGACGACTTCGGTACCGGCTATTCCAGCCTGGCCTACCTGAAAAGGTTTCCCGTCCAGCGCCTGAAGGTTGACCGGGCCTTCGTGCGCGACCTGGGACAGGACGACGACAGCGCCGTGATTGCCATGTCCATCATGAACCTGGCGCGCGGCCTGCGCATGAAGGTGGTTGCCGAAGGCGTGGAAGATGCCGCGCAGCTGGCGATTCTGACGACCATGGGCTGCGACGAATACCAGGGGTTTTATTTCAGCCGTCCCATCGAGCAGGCCGCGCTGGAGGCTTTGCTGGCCGCCTAAAAGCCGCTGCGGCCGCTCAGCCGATGAAGGAATCGAACTGCATGTCGAATTCCTGCAGCGCCTTCTGGGCATTCTGCATTTTCTTGCGGAACTCCGGGCCGCGCTGCAGCGCCAGGCCGACGGCCAGCACGTCGATGACGACCAGGTAAGCCAGGCGCGCCGAGATCGGCGTGTACGGATCGGTATTGAACACCAGGTCGATCGGGATGAGTACCGTGGCCAGGTCGGCCAGCGGCGTGCCGGACGGCGCCAGCACGATGATGTCGGCGCCGCCGCGGCGCGCCAGTTTCACCGACCGCACCAGTGCCGGGCTGTTGCCGCGCTGCGAGATGGCAACCACCGCGTCGCCTGCGCGCAACAGGGCGGCGGCAATGCTGTGGATGTTGGGGTCGGCGTAGGCGACGGTCGGTACACCCGAGCGGAAAAATTTGTGCTGGGCGTCGGCGGCGACGATGCCGGACGTGCCCTGGCCATAAAACTCGATCTTGTTGGCGCGCGCGAGAATGTCGAGGGCCGCCTGGATGGTTTCAGGGTGCAGGTTGTTGCGCAGGTCGAGCAGGGTGTTGATGGAGCGGCTGCAGATTTTATTCACCAGGTCGGCGGCCAGGTCATCTTGCGATGGTTGCTCGCTGGCGCCGGGCAGCGCCAGCGCCAGGCCCTGCGCCAGTTTCAGCTTGAATTCGTGCCAGCCGTCGTAGCCGAGGGTACGGCAGAAGCGCACCACCGTGGGTTCCGACACCTGCGCGCTTCTGGCGAGCGCGGTGATGTTCTGGCTGACGGTCGCCGATGGCTTTTCCAGCACGGCGATGGCGACCTTGCGCTCGGATTTGGAGAGCGAGTCGAGCTGGGTGCGGATGGAGTCAAGCAGCACGGGACGTCCTTCTATCCACCACCATCAAGACCGTCATCCCGGCGAAGGCCGGGACCCATATCACCTGACCGAAGTCGTGCTGCATGCATGCCATGGGTCCCCGCCTGCGCGGGGATGACGGTTTTAACGTTGACAGGAAAGGACGCATTGCTAGTCTTCAGGTAGTGGTGGAGCGGGAGTTTCGTGGTGCACAGCACCGCGCCTGCGAAACGGCCTGGCCTTGCAAGGCCAGGCTCCTTGCGCTCCTGACTTAGTCTTCAGGGAGCGCTTCTTCACGCCACTGCAGCCCGTCGCGCCCGATCAGCGCCGACGACGAGGCCGGCCCCCAGGTGCCGGACGTGTACGGCACCGGTGCGCTGTCCGCCTGTTCCCAGTGATCCAGAATCGGCTCGACCCATTCCCACGCAGCTTCCAGCTCGTCGCCGCGCATGAACAGGGTCAGCTGGCCGCGCAGCACGTCGAGCAGCAAGCGCTCGTAGGCTTCCATGCGCGGCGTTTTGAACTGTTCGTTGAAGTCCAGCTCCAGCTCGGCTTGCTTCAAGCGCATGCTGTCGCCCGGCGTCTTGGCCATCAGGTTCAGCGATAAACCCTCGTCCGGTTGCAAACGAATCACCAGGCTATTGGGCTGGAAGCTCGAGGTTGGCTGGTTGAAAATCGAATGCGGGATCGGTTTGAAGCGCACCACGATTTCGGCCAGGCGGTCGGCCATGCGCTTGCCGGTACGCAGGTAGAACGGCACGCCGGCCCAGCGCCAGGTGTCGATTTCGGCTTTCAGCGCAACGAAGGTTTCGGTGTGCGAGTGCTGCGGCGCATCCGGTTCGTCACGGTAGCTCGGTACCGGCTGGCCGTCGACGTGGCCGGCACGGTACTGGCCGCGTACGATGTTTTGCGCCAGCGTCGTCGGGGTGAATTTTTTGAGCGAGCGCAGTACTTGCAGCTTGGCGTCGCGCACGGCGTCCGGCGCGATCGAGGTCGGCGGCTCCATCGCCACGATGCACAGCAGTTGCAGCAAGTGGTTCTGCAGCATGTCGCGCAGGGCGCCGGAGTTGTCGTAGTAGCCGAGGCGGTTACCCACGCCAATTTTCTCGGCGATGGTGATCTGTACGTCGGAGATCCATTCCCGGCGCCAAAGCGGCTCGAACAGGATATTCCCGAAGCGCAGCGCCAGCAGGTTCTGCACGGTTTCTTTACCGAGGTAGTGGTCGATCCGGTAGATCTGCGACTCGGCAAAGACCTTGCCCACTTCGGCGTTGATCTGCTTGGCGCTGGCCAGGTCGCGGCCCAGCGGTTTTTCGAGCACGACGCGCGAGTTCGGCGTGACCAGTCCCGCTTCCTTCAGGTTGTCGCAGATTTTGGCGAACAGGTGCGCCGGCGTGGCGAGGTAGAACACGCGCGTGAGCGTGTCGTCCTTGCGCATGGTGTCGACCAGCGGGCCATAGGTTTTGACATCGGTCGCGTTCAGGGACACATACAGAATGCGCTCTGCAAAGCTGTCCCAGCGCTCGTCGATCTTGGACTTGATATGGGGCTTGGAATCTTTGTCGACATTCGCCAGGAATTCTTCACGGGTCCATTCGTGGCGGCCTACGCAGATGATGCGTGCGCCCGGCGGCAAGTCGTTCGCGACGTGGCGCGCATACATAGCCGGCAACAATTTACGCATAGACAGGTCACCGCTGCCGCCAAAAAGAACAAGGTCAAAATCGTTAAGTGCCATAGGAGAAGCTTCGCAAAAGAAGTGGGTGGTAGCGTCAATGTAAATTTACTACACGAATATTGAATACGCAAGAAAATTTACTACGGATTTGTCGGGTCGACCGGGTCTGCAAACCGGGTCTGTAAGCTTATCGTGCCACATTTGGCATGGTCGGGCGGGCGCTCCCGTGCGGCCCTGCGTGGAAGGGGGTGGAGTTTCGGTTCAAATTCAGCAAATTCACAACATTCTCTTGCGATTATGCAATTAAAATATGACGCAATCGTGAAATTTGCGTATTTGCTTCTATACTACTTTCTCCACGGACACTTCCATCGCGCGTCGCGCGTCTTACTTGGGGAAAGCAGAATATGCGCATTAATTTACCTGTCACGAACATCGAACGTGTGATCCGGGAAGGCGAATCGATCGTCTCCAAGACGGATTTGCAAGGCAATATCGTCTACGCGAATCCGTGTTTCATCGACGTCAGCGGTTACACGGAAGAGGAACTGATCGGTGCACCGCAGAATATCTTGCGCCACCCCGACATGCCGGCCGCCGCATTCGCCGACATGTGGGGCACCCTCAAGCAAGGCTTGCCGTGGACGGGTCTGGTCAAGAACCGCTGCAAGGATGGCGGCTTCTACTGGATCCGGGCAAACGTGACGCCGGTGCGCGAACAGGGGCGGGTAGTCGGCTATATGTCGGTGCGCACCCGGGTGGCGCCGGCAACCATTGCCGCCACCGAGCAGGCCTACCGCCTGATTCGTGAAGGCAAGGCGAGCGGGATCCGCCTGCATCGCGGCGCCGTCGTGAAAACCGGCGTGGCGGGCTGGAGCGCGCGCCTGGGCGCCTGGAGCCTGGACCGGAAAGTCGGCCTGGCCGTGGTCACGGTGTCGCTGGCCAGCATCGCGCTGGCGGTGGCGGCCGTGCAGGCCGGCGTGAACAGCACCTTCGCGATCGGCGTCGCGCTGCTGGCAGTGGGCGTGCTGATGACGCTGTGGTCCAGCGTGCATGGCAGCGTGGTGATGCCGCTGCAACGCGCCATTACCGTGGCCCGGGCCATTGCGGCAGGCGACCTGTCGAGCAAGTTCGAAACCACCAGCCAGAACGACGTCGGCCAGCTGCTGCAAGCGCTGCAGCAGATGAACGTCAACCTGACCGCGATCATCGGCGACGTGCACGCGAACGTGACGGCGATCCAGTCGGGCACGCGTGAAATTTCGAATGGCAATATGGACCTGTCGGGCCGCACCGAGACCCAGGCCAGCAGCCTGGAACAGACCGCCGCCAGCATGGAACAGTTTGCCGCGACGGTTAAACAGAATGCCGATTCGGCGCTGGAAGGCAGCCAGCTGGCGTCGCAGGCCTCGACCGTCGCCCGCGACGGCAGCGGCACCGTCAGCGCACTGGTCAGCACCATGGAGCAGATCCAGGCGTCGTCGCAAAAAATCGTCGAGATCGTGTCCCTGATCGACGGTATCGCTTTCCAGACCAATATCCTCGCGCTTAACGCGGCCGTGGAAGCGGCACGCGCCGGCGAGCAGGGCCGCGGTTTTGCGGTGGTGGCCAGCGAAGTGCGTCAACTGGCGCACCGCTCGGCCAGTGCGGCGGCCGACGTCAAGAAGCTGATCGATTCCTCGGCCGCCAGCATCCGCGAGGGCACCACCTTCGCCGGACGCGCCGGCGCCACCATGGGCAACGTGCTGCAATCGGTCGAAGACGTGACCGCCATCATGGCGCAGATTTCCTCGGCCTCGCGCGAACAGAGCATCGGCATCGAACAGGTCAACCAGGCCATCATGCAGATGGACCAGGTGACCCAGCAAAACGCCGCGCTGGTGGAAGAGTCAGCCGCCGCGGCGGGGGTGCTCGATGCCCAGGCTGTGCAGCTCTCGCGTGCGGTGAGTGTGTTCCAGGTCGGCCAGGGACAGACTGCCCCAAAGTCGCGCGTGCGCCTGGCCGCGTAAGCGTCGGGCAAAAAAAACCCGGCAGGTCGCCGGGTAGTCAGGTACGGGCCGCGGCCCGTACCGGTAAAACATAAAACTTATACGGTCACGTTCAGACGCACGTCGATATTGCCTTTGGTGGCGTTCGAGTAAGGGCAGACGATGTGCGCCTTGTCGACCAGCTCCTGCAGCTGGGCCTGGTCCATGCCTGGGCCATTCACGGTCAGGTCGACTTCGATCGAGAAGCCGGTCGGTACCTGGCCGATGCCCACTTCCGCGGTGATGTTCAGGTCCGCTGGCAGCGTGACCTTGGCCTGGCCTGCAACGAATTTCAGCGCGCCGATGAAGCAGGCCGAGTAGCCGGCAGCGAACAGCTGCTCGGGATTGGTACCGACCGCGCCGGCGCCGCCGAGTTCTTTCGGTGTCGTCAGTTTCAGGTCGAGCACGCCATCGCTGCTTTTCGACGTGCCTTCACGGCCGCCGGTCGAGGTGGCTTTTGCGCGGTACAGGACTTTTTCGATGCTCATAAAATTACTCCATATTGTTATGTGAGGTAGTCCGGCATCGCGACGACGCCGGACAGGTCCATCAGATTACCGGATTTCAGGCTTTTACGTCGAAGCGGTCCAGATTCATCACCTTCGTCCAGGCCGCCACGAAGTCGCGCACGAAGGCCGGCACTGCATCGGCACTGGCATACACCTCGGCAATTGCGCGTAGCTGGGCGTGCGAGCCGATGATCATGTCAACCCGCGACGCGGTCCATTTCGCCTTGCCGGTCTTGCGGTCGCGCCCGGCAAACCGGTCGACTGTGGTCGACACCGGGATCCATTGCGTGTTCATGTCGAGCAGTTCGACGAAGAAGTCGTTGGTGAGCGCGCCCGGCTGTTTGGTGAGCACGCCATCCTGGCTGTCGCCCACGTTCGCGCCCAGAACGCGCAAGCCACCGATCAGCACCGTCATTTCCGGCGCGGTCAAGGTCAGCAACTGGGCCCGGTCGATCAGCAGCGCCTCGGCCGGCACGCTGTAGCGCGTCTTCTGGTAATTCCGGAAGCCGTCGGCTATCGGTTCGAGCGGCTCGAACGAGTGCACGTCGGTGTGCTTCTGCGTTGCATCGGTGCGCCCTGGCGTGAACGGCACGGTGATGTCGTGGCCGGCCTTTTTGGCGGCCTGCTCGACGCCAGCATTACCTGCCAACACAATCAGGTCGGCCAGCGATACCTGTTTGGCGCCGCGATTGAAGTCGGCAGCGATCGCTTCGAGTTTCTGCAGCACGCTCGCGAGTTGTTCCGGCTGGTTGACGGCCCAGTCCTTCTGCGGCGCCAGGCGGATGCGCGCGCCGTTTGCGCCACCACGCTTGTCGGAGCCGCGGAAGGTCGAGGCCGAGGCCCATGCGGTCGACACCAGTTGCGCCACCGTCAGGCCGGAGGCCAGCACGCGTTCCTTCAAGGCGGCCGCGTCCTGCGCGTCGATCAGGGCGTGCCCGGCGGCAGGCACCGGGTCTTGCCAGAGCAGGATTTCGGCTGGCACTTCTGGACCGAGATAGCGCGCACGCGGGCCCATGTCACGGTGGGTCAGCTTGAACCAGGCGCGCGCAAAGGCGTCGGCAAACTGGTCCGGGTTCTCGAAATAATGGCGCGAGATTTTGGCGTAGGCCGGGTCCATGCGCAGCGCCAGGTCGGTGGTCAGCATGGTCGGACGATGGCGTTTCGACGGGTCGTGTGCATCGGGAATCAGGCCATCGCCGCCTTTGGCCACCCACTGGTGGCCGCCGGCCGGGCTTTTCGTCAGTTCCCACTCGAAGCCGAACAGGTTCTCGAAGTAGTTGTTGCTCCACTGCGTAGGCGTTGACGTCCAGGTCACTTCCAGGCCGCTGGAAATGGTGTCGCCGCCCTTGCCGGTGCCGTAGCTGTTGGCCCAGCCGAGGCCCTGCGCTTCGATGCCGGCCGCTTCCGGTTCGTGCGAGACGTGCTCGGCCGACGCGGCGCCATGGGTCTTGCCGAAGGTGTGGCCGCCGGCGATGAGCGCGACGGTTTCTTCGTCGTTCATGGCCATACGGGCGAAGGTGTCGCGGATATCGATGGCGGAGGCGAGCGGGTCGGGCTTGCCGTCCGGGCCTTCCGGGTTCACGTAGATCAGGCCCATCTGGACAGCCGCCAGCGGGTTTTCCAGGTCGCGGGTATGCGGCGCCTGGCTGTCGTCGTCTTTCGGCAGGACAGCGTGGTCGGTCTCGACGCCGGGCGAGCCCTGTGAATACCGCACGTCGCCGGCCAGCCATTTGTTTTCACGGCCCCAGTACACGTCCTGGTCCGGTTCCCAGGTGTCGGCACGCCCGCCCGCGAAGCCGAAGGTTTTAAAACCCATGCTTTCCAGTGCCACATTGCCGGTCAGGATGTACAGGTCGGCCCAGGAGATTTTATTGCCGTATTTTTGCTTGATCGGCCACAGCAGGCGGCGCGCCTTGTCCAGGTTGACGTTGTCCGGCCAGCTGTTCAGGGGTGCGAAACGTTGCTGGCCGCGCCCGGCGCCGCCACGACCGTCGCCGGTGCGGTAGGTACCGGCGCTGTGCCAGGCCAGGCGCACGAACAGGCCGCCGTAGTGGCCAAAATCGGCCGGCCACCAGTCCTGCGAATCGGTCATCAGGGCGGTCAGGTCTTGTTTGAGGGCAGGCAGGTCGAGGGTAGAGAACGCTTCGGCGTAGTTGAAGTCCTGGCCCATCGGGTTGGATTTGGACGAATGCTGTTGCAGGAGATCCAGACGCAATTGTTGGGGCCACCAGTCACGGTTCGTCGTGCCGACGCCTGCGGCCGCGCTGAAAGGACACTTCGCTGCGGTGTTTTCGGTTGTCATGGTGTGATCCTGTCTCGGTATGGTTGAAATCGATGGAAGCGGTGGCGCGCGGCACGGCCGCGAGCACACCTCCCGAGCTCAGTATAGGGATGCATGCAGAATAGGTAAATTGAATCGTTCCTATCGATCTGATAGCTTAATAGCATATCCGTACGGATACTTTACGTCGGCAACATGTACTTGGCTAACAGGCCGGAGGGCAGGTCGGGACGGCTGGCGTCGAACAGCGCCAGGTTGCCGATGACGATAAAACTGTCGCGCGCGCGCGAGACCGCCACGTTGAGCAGGTTCGGCGACTGGTCGTAGAAGGCCTCGATCGGCTTGGTCCCGTAGGTCGGCGAGAACACCACGATGGCGCGTTCGGCGCCTTGCAGCGCGTGCACGGTGCCGACCGTGATGTCGCGCGCGACGTGCTTGCGCAGCAGCGCGCCGATCAGGCCGGCCTGCGCGGCAAACGGCGTGACCACGCCCACCAGTTCGGACAGCAGGCGTGGCGCACCGGCCAGTGCGCTGTAATGGGCTTCGATGCGGGTGCGGTTGCTCATCAGCCAGTCGACCACGGCGTGCGCTTCCTCGTCGTTGGTGCGGCTGGCGCCCGCCTTGACGTCGCGCCCGGCCACGTGGATGGCTTCGAACGGCTGGAACAGCAAAGCCGACGGCACCATGGTGCGCAGCGGTTGCAGGCGGCCGGCGTAGCTGAGCTGGTTGCAAAAGTCGATCAACGGCGGCAGGCAGCGCCGGTGTTCCAGCAGCATCAGGCCACGGGATTCTTGAAATTGCTGGACGGCGCAGGCGCGGTTGGCCACCGCCATCAGCGTGCCGCTGGCGTTCAGGTAGCCGGCGTCGGCGAGGCGGTCGTACTCGGGGTCGTGCGGCGCACTGGTCAACCCGAACTGGACCGCGGTCGTGCGGTCGACGCCTTGCCCGGTGCTCCAGATCGGTTCGATCTGGTGCACGTCGCCTACCACCAGTGCGCGTTTGGCCAGCGCGAACAGGCCGGCGCCGACATCCGGCGCCACCTGGCCGGCTTCGTCGACGATCAGCAGGTCGATCGTGTTCCAGAGCGGGATATCGTCGCCTTGCCAGGCCGTGAAGAAGGCCGGCGCCATGTGGACATTGGTCACCAGGCACGGCGACAGCTTGGCGAAGCGGCGGTATTTTGCTTCCAGTTTGACGCGCCCGCGCGTGTCGCTGTCCATATTCGACAAGCGCTGTTGCTGCTGCAGCAGCCAGCGGCCGGTCCAGTAATGATCGGCCAGGCCGAACATGGGCGCGCGCAGGGCCAGGTCGAGCGCATCTTCGAGGTCGTCGAGGGTGGCGTCGTGCAGGTGGCGCAAATCGCCTTGCAGGGCGTCGCGCCACTGGTCGAGCAGGGTTTCGATTTCGGCCAGTTTGTGCTGCGCCAGGCGTTGCTGGGCCAGCGCAGCTTGACGCTGCTGTTCGGCTTCCTGGAAGCGTTCGGCAATCGCAGCCTGGGTGGCGTTGCGGGTATGTAGCGCCCCCAGTTTGGCGTTGTGCAGGAAGGCGGCCGGCTCGTCGCTGCGGTCGTTGAGGGTGACTGTCGCCCGTTCCGATGCGAGGAAGGTGCGGTCCAGTTTCGCGCGCTGGCGCCTGACCAGTGGCACGAAGGCCAGCAGGTCGAGCCACAGCGGCGAATGGGTCATGTGGTTCACCCAGCCCGCTTCGGCGCGCAGGATGTCGGCCACCGCTTCGGCGTAGGTGGTGGTGGCGGCCGCGGTGGCGTCGTGGCAGGTGGCGATGGCGCGCGCCCAGATGCGGGCCTGGCGGGCGTGGCTCTGGATGTCGGCCTGGTACTGGACGATCAGCCGTTCGCAGGTGCTGCTGGCGCCATCGTGCAGCCCGGCACCGCTGGCTTTGTGAATGGCGTGGCGCGCGCCGATCAGCGCGCGCAGGCGCTGGGCGTGATGCTCGAGCTGCGCGTGCAGCTTCGCGACGATGTTGACGATGGCGCGCTCGCCCGGAAACTGTGCCTGCGCCTTCTCGATGAAGGTGCGCTGCGCGGCATACACCGGCGCGCGTGCTTCCCAGTCGGTGAAGGGCTGGCTTTTCGCGGTGCAGACCGGGTAGCTGCTCTGGCGCGATTCGGACGCCAGAAACAGGCCGAAGCCGCCCGGGTACGGGTGCCAGCGCTCGTGGCCGGTGTGCTCACAGATGCTGGCAAAACTGTATAGCACGTTTTCGACCGCCTTGACGTTGGTCGACGCGACCACGATCATCGGGCACTCGCCCTGGGCCAGCGCGGCATCGACCCAGAGTTGCGCCACCACGCTTTGCAGCAAGGTGGTCTTGCCGGTGCCGGGCGGACCGTTCACGGCCAGCACGCCACCTTCGGGCAGCAGCGCCAGTTCGGTCATGGCGATGCGTTGCGACGGCGAGAGCGGATGGCGCGTGTCGATATGCCCGACCGTGGCCGCGTACTGGGCGCCGCAAGCGCCAACCGACAGCGGCGCGCGCGCGGGCCTTTCAATCGTGCTGGCCAGGTTCTCGAACAGCGGCAGCGGCGCCAGCTCGTAGGCGATCTGGTCGTACAGCTTGATGATGTGGCGCGCGATCACGGGCGGGTCGCACGGCATGCCGAACCAGTGCGAGACCAGGGTGTGGCCCTCGGCGGCGAAGGCGGTACCGGCGGCGCGTCCCAGCGTGGCCTGCAAGGCCGGCAACACTGCGCCCGTAACGGCCTCGAACAGGTCGGCGGCAATCGCCAGCGCGTCGTCCAGGCTGGCCGGCTTGAATGGCAGGCTGGCAATGAACTGGTCGTGCTGGTCGAGTGTGCCCACGGCCAGCCGGGCCAGCGTGGGGGCCAGCAGTTCGCGCGGAATCCACGGCATCCGCTGCGGGTCGGCCACCAGTTCGCCGGAGCGCTTCAGGCGGCACGCGATGCACAGCAGCGCCGGCGCCTCGCCCCTGGCGTCGGCTGCCAGGCGGGCTGGCGTCAACAGGAAGGGGATCACGTCGCTGGCTGGGGTTTTACTGGCGGCGAACTGGATCCGGGTCCATGCCTCGACCTCGTCGGCGGCGCCCGTCACGCGCCACACACCCTCGACCTGGGCCAGCTCGATCGTGCGCGCGCTGCTCGGGAGCTCTGGCTGAAACAGGTTCAATTCGGCCAGCGCCGCGCGCCAGTAGCCGGCGGGGATAGTGCGTGAGGGTGATGTCATGGGAGGGTAGATGGAAGGCCTGCGCTATCGTCAGGCAATCCTGATGCGGTGAAGCTGGAGCGGGAGCGAAAAATGGGAACAGGAAGGTGGAAGAATAGCGGTCCACTCCTGCTCAGTCAATTGTATTCGTATCGTAAACACATTTTATGGTTCGTACACATGCTCGACGCGGCCCGGGACATCCACCCGCAGCGCCAGCACCTGGCCGGTCAGCGGCAGGCGCGCCTTTTCGGCCTGCGGGCGCTTGTGGCTGGCGCTGGTGATGTACAGGGTGCGCAGATCGTCTGCGCCGAACGCGATCATGGTCGGGCATTGCACTGGCAGGGCGACTTCCTGCAGCAGCTTGCCGGCCGCGGAAAAGCGCAGCAGGCGCGCGCCTTCGAACATCGCGCACCAGTAGGCGCCTTCGCTGTCGACGGCGGCGCCGTCCGGACGGCCGCCGTAGTTGGCGGACTGTTTGTCAGTGTCGAATTGCTGGAAGCGCAGCACGTGGCACGCCTTGCCGGCCAGGGCATCGAAATCGTAGCGGTCGATGCGGTGGCTGGTGGTGTCGGCGTGGTACATGGCGTCGCCGCCCGGCGCAAACGCCAGGCCGTTCGAGTTGGTCATATTGCCTGACCAGGCGCGCTGCACCTTGCCGCGTTCGAGCACGAACATCTCGGCCACCGGCTGATCGCCCGGTTCGTAGCGGGTGCCGACCCAGAAGCGGCCGGCCGGGTCGACGCGGCCATCGTTGAAGCGGGTGGTGGCGGTATCGTACGGCGCAGCGGCGATCTGCGTGACGGCGCCGCTCGCGGTGTCGAGGTGGACGAAGCCATCGCGGCGCGCGACCACCAGGCCGCCGGTGGCGTGGATGGCGAGCGCGCACGGTTCGCTGTCCATGGCGTACTGGCGGTGTGCGCCGCTGCCGGGGTCCTTGCGGTGGACGGCGAAGCCGTCGATGTCTACCCAGTACAGCACCAGTTCATGGGGATGCCACAGCGGGCATTCGCCTACTTGCATGGTCTGGTCGTGAAAGACTTCGATATTCATTTGTTTCCTTAGTCTGCCGCGCGGGCGCGGGCGATGAGACCGTTGGTGGAGCTGTCGTGCTCGCTTGGCGCAGGGGTGCCCGTCAGTTCCGCTTCGATGCGTTTGGCCAGCACCTTGCCCAGTTCCACGCCCCACTGATCAAAACTGTTGACGTCCCAGATGACGCCCTGCACGAAGGTCTTGTGTTCGTACAGCGCGATCAGCGAGCCCAGGTTGAAGGGGTTCAGGTAGTCCATCAGGATGGTGTTGCTGGGGCGGTTGCCGGGGAAGGTTTTATGCGGCGCCAGGTTTTCGATCTCGGCCAGCGACAGGCCTTGCTGTTGCAGGTCGATGCGTACTTCGTCCTGCGTCTTGCCCTTCATGAAGGCTTCGGACTGGGCGAAGCAATTGGCCAGCAAGGCCGCGTGCTGGTTTTCCAGTTCGTGCGCCGGGCGCAGGACGGCGATGAAATCGATAGGCGTGACGTCGGTGCCCTGGTGCAGCAGCTGGAAGTAGGCGTGCTGGCCGTTGGTGCCGGTGTCGCCCCAGATGACCGGGCAGGTTGGCGTGTCGACCGGCAGGCCGGCGCGCGTGACGCGCTTGCCGTTGCTTTCCATGTCGAGCTGCTGAAGGTAGGCCGGGAAGCGGTTCAGGTCCTGGTGGTAGGGCGCGATCGAGACAGAGGTGCAGCCAAGGAACTGGCGGTTCCAGAAACCCACCAGCGCCAGGATGACCGGCATGTTCTGTTCGAAAGGCGCCTCCTTGAAATGCAGATCCATGGCGTGGGCGCCGGCCAGGAAGTCGGCGAAGTAGCCGTAGCCGACCGCGAGGGCCACCGGCAGGCCAATGGCCGACCAGACCGAGTAGCGTCCACCCACCCAGTCCCAGAACGGGAACATGTTCTGCGGGTCGATGCCGAACGTCTTGATGGCTTCGACGTTGGTCGAGACGGCGACGAAGTGGCGCGACAGTTCCGCTTCCGATGCGCTTTGCAGGAACCAGGCGCGCGCGGCTTGCGCGTTCATCATGGTCTCGGCGGTGGTGAAGGTTTTGGAAGCGATGATGAACAGCGTCGTTTCCGGGTTCACCTGCTGCAGGGCGGCGTCGATGTCGTGGCCGTCGACGTTCGAGACGAAATGCATCCGCAGGCGCGGGTGGGCGTACTGGCGCAGTGACAGGCAGACCATTTTCGGGCCCAGATCGGAGCCGCCGATGCCGATGTTGACGATATCGGTGATGGGTTTTCCGGTGTAACCTTGCCAGGCGCCGCTGCGCACGGCGTCGGAAAAGGCGTGTACGCGACGCAGCACGGCGTGCACGTCGGCGGCCACGTCCTGGCCGTCCACGGTCAGCGCCAGGTCGCGCGGGGCGCGCAGGGCGGTGTGCAGGACGGCGCGCTGTTCGGTCAGATTGATTTTTTCGCCGGCGAACATGGCGTCGCGGCGCGCTTCAACGCCGCGTTCGCGCGCCAGCGCGGCCAGCATGTCAAGCGTGCGCCCGTCCAGACGGTTTTTTGAATAGTCTAGGAACAGTCCCGCGGCCTCGACCGACAAACGCTCGAAGCGCTGCGGGTCGGCGCCGAACAGGCCGCGCATCTGCCAGTCTTCGGCATCGACGGCGTGGGTTTCAAGTGCCTGGAAGGTGGCAGTACTGGTCAGGGAAGGCGTGAGCATGGGCGTGGGTGGAATGCGATTAAAGGTAGTCGAATAATACATGAACCAGGAGTAAATTCACTACAGAACAGCGCTCTTCGCCCCCCGCTGTGGACGTCTGGAAATAATTTTTATCGTTGAATAGCAATGAAACACCCGGCGTTTCCTTTTGTAGTAAAATTTCAGGATTGATTTCAGAATTCACAAACAAGGAACTCACCATGGCGCTCCACCCCGTAGTTGAACGCGTAACCAAGCGCATCATCGAACGCAGTGCGCCATCGCGCGCCGCTTACCTGGCCCACGTCGACGCGGCGCGGATCAAGGGCGTGCAGCGCGGCGCCTTGTCGTGTACCAACCTGGCCCATGGCTTTGCGGCCTTCCCCGCCAACGACAAGCTGAAACTGCGCGAATACCGCCAGCCGTCGGTGGCGATCGTCTCTTCGTATAACGACATGTTGTCGGCGCACCAGCCGTTCGAACACTTCCCTGCGATTATCAAGGATGCCGTGCGCGAGGCTGGTGCCGTGGCCCAGTTTGCCGGCGGCGTGCCGGCCATGTGCGACGGTGTCACCCAAGGCCAGCCGGGTATGGAGCTGTCGCTGTTTTCGCGCGATGCCATCGCCATGAGCACGGCCGTGGCGCTGTCGCACAATATGTTCGACGCGGCGCTGTACCTGGGCGTGTGCGACAAGATCGTGCCGGGCCTGTTGATCGGCGCGCTGCACTTCGGCCACATCCCGGCCGTGTTCGTGCCGGCCGGTCCGATGACCACCGGCATGTCGAACAAAGAAAAAGCCGCGGTGCGCCAGCGTTACGCGCTCGGCCTGGCTACGCGTGAAGAACTGCTCGACGGGGAAGCCAAGTCCTACCACGGCGCCGGCACCTGCACCTTCTACGGCACCGCCAACAGCAACCAGATGCTGATGGAAATCATGGGCCTGCACATGCCGGGCGCCGCCTTCATCACGCCGGGCACCGAACTGCGCCAGGCGCTGACGGTGGCCGCTTCGCAGCGCGCCGTCAAGATCACCCAGCAGGGCGGCGACTACATGCCGGTGGCGCACATCGTCGACGAGAAATGCATCGTCAACGCGCTGGCCGGCTTGCTGGCCACCGGCGGCTCGACCAACCACACGCTGCACCTGGTGGCCATCGCCAAGGCGGCCGGCATCGTCATCGACTGGGACGATTTCAATGAACTGTCCGCCGTGGTGCCACTGCTCACGCGCATCTACCCGAACGGCGACGCCGACGTGAACCACTTCCAGGCCGCCGGCGGTCCGGGTTTTGTGATCCGCGAACTGCTCGATGCAGGTTTGGCGCACGACGACGTCAACACCATCCTCGGCCATGGTCTGCGCGCGCACACGACCGAGCCCTTCCTCGATGCCGGCAAGGCGATCTGGAAAGACCTGCCTCTGGCCTCCGGCGACGAAGCCGTGGTACGCCCGGCGTCGAACCCGTTTGCGGCCGATGGCGGCATGATCCTGGTAAAAGGTAACCTGGGCCGCGCGATCATGAAGATCTCGGCGGTGAAGGTCGAACATCGCATCGTCGAAGCGCCTGCGCTGACCTTCGATTCGCAGGAAGACTTCATGCACGCCTACCAGGCCGGCCATTTGAACCGCGATTTCGTGGCCGTGCTGCGCTTCCAGGGCCCGCGCGCGAACGGCATGCCGGAACTGCATGCACTGACGCCGGCGCTGGCCAACCTGCAGGATGCCGGCCACCACGTGGCGCTGGTGACCGACGGGCGCATGTCGGGCGCGTCGGGTAAGGTACCTGCGGCGATCCACGTGTCGCCGGAAATTCTGGCCGACGGACCGCTGGGCCGGGTGCGCGATGGCGATATCATTCGCCTCGATGCCTCCACCGGCACGCTCGAAGCGCTGGTGCCGGCCGCCGTGTGGGACAAGCGCACGCTGGCTGCGGCCGACTTGACCTCGAACCATATCGGCATGGGGCGCGAACTGTTTGCCGTGTTCCGCAACGCGATCAGCGAAGCGGAGAAGGGCGCCACCACGTTCCCGCTGCCGTCGCCGCGCCAGACCGTGGTGCCGCTGCATGAAGGCGTCGACTCGGGCGAAATCATGCCGGGTTCGGACGAAGATTTCCTCGCACGTAAAAACTGAACAGGTAGATAACATGACCATGACCGTACTTGAAATTATGCGCTCGGCGAGCGTGATTCCCGTGATCGCCATCGACGATCCGGCCCACGCCGTGCCGCTGGCGCGCGCGCTGGTGGCGGGCGGCATCCGCGTGCTGGAAGTGACGCTGCGCACCGCGCACGGCCTGCACGCGATCCGCGACATGGCACAGGTGGAAGGCGCCATCATTGGCGTCGGCACCTTGACCGCGCCGGAAGAATTCGCCGCCGCGCGTGACGCCGGCGCCGTGTTCGGCGTCTCGCCCGGCTTGACGGCCGCGCTGATCGAGGCGTCCAAAAAAAGTGGCTTGCCGCTGCTGCCGGGCGTGATGACGCCGTCCGAAGTGATGGCCGCGCGTGAAGCGGGCTTCCGTCAACTGAAACTGTTCCCGGCCATGCAGGCGGGCGGGGTGGGCATGCTTAACGCAATTGCCGGCCCATTGGGCGACGTGACGTTCTGCCCGACCGGCGGCATTTCGATCGACACGGCGCCAAGCTTCCTGGCGCTGAAAAACGTGGCGTGCGTGGGCGGTTCGTGGCTGACGCCGAAAGACGCGATTGCGGCCGGCGACTGGGGCCGCATCACGGAACTGGCGCGCGCCGCGGCCGCGCTGCGCCAATAAGCGATCGCTGCATTGGGCTGGTGCCAGACCAGACCAGCCCTGCCGGAACCGCTCCGGGTCTTCAGTGTTCAGACCGGCAGCAGCCCTCGCACCGGGTTGCTGCCCGCCGCCACCAGCCGCTGTTCCGCCGCCAGCCTGGCTTGCCAGACTGCATCGTCGATCTTGAAAACGCTGACCTCCCGGATCCAGTTTGCTGCCCACATCGACCTTGTCGACCGATTCGCCGATCAAGGTCTTGATTTCCCTGGCTGCACTGGCCGAGCGCTGGGCCAGGTGGCGCACTTCGGTCGCCACGACGGCAAAGCCACGCCCCTGTTCACCGGCGCGCGCTGCCTCGACGGCGGCATTGAGCGCCAGAATATTGGTCTGGAAGGCGATGCTGTCGATCACGCCGATAATGTCGGCAATTTTGCCTGAACTTTCCTTCATCGCACCCATCATCGCCACCACCCGTTCAACGACCTCGCCACCCTCGACCGCAACATGGGAGGCGGCCAGCACGAGGCGGTTGGCCTGTTGGGCATGATCGGCAGTCTTCCTGACGGTGCTGCTGATTTGCTCCATGGCCGACGCGGTCTGCTCCAGGGAACTTGCCTGCGCCTCGGTCCGGGACGACAGATCCAGGTTGCCGGCCGCGATTTGGCGCAAGGCGACGGCAATCGTGTCGGTGCTGGCGCGGACCTGGCCTACCGTGTGGGACAAATTGTCATTAATGCTCTTCAAGGCTTGCATGAGTTGCCCTGGTTCATCATGAAAGGTCGTGGGAATGTCGCTGAACAGGTCGCCCGCGGAACCGCCTTGGCGATGTCGACCGCGCCCTGCAGCGGCCCGGTGATGCTGCGAGTGATGAGAATCGCGCCGCCGATGCCCGCGCCCAGCGATAGCACCAGGATCGCCAGCAGCAAGATCGTTGCCGATGCAATGCGGGTCTTCGATTGCGCCTCGAATACCTCGGAGTGCTGGTTCGTGAGCGCCACCACTTGATTGATTGCGCGCAAGTGCGTGTCGTACGCGGTTTTCATTTTTGCCATCGCGGCACCCACTGCTTGTTTGTCATGGCTCTGGAGTGCGGGATTGAAATCCTTGAAGGCGACGTCATAAAAGGTCACCGCGGGCAGGTAGGCGCCCTTGAGCAAGGTTTCAGCGATGTCGCTCTCGAGACCCTCCTTGCTCCAGAACGCATGCCGGGTTTCATGTTCGTTCTGTAGCGTGCCGAGGCGGGCGATCAGCTGTTTTTGATGCGCCGGATTGTCGGTGGCCATCAGCTGGAAGCTCACCAGGTAGGATTCGAGAATATATTCTGGCGGAGGCAACACGTCGGCGATCAAATCCTTGCCCTGCACAATACGATGGTAGAGCGGACCGTTCACCTTGAGTTCATTGAGCGTCTGGAATGAAAACACGCCAAATGTGATGAAGCCGCATGAAAAGATGAGAATCAGAGCGGCCAGCCTGCGGGGCAAATTTAGCGCGCGCAACATTTCCATGAGAAATTCCTAAGCTGAGATTGCCGCAGTCATCGCCATGGCTCAGCTCTTGTCCAAGGCACCACTGGCCGCTGGACGATGCTGCGTTGGCATCGATCCGACGAAATGCAAGTGCATTCATTGAAAACGATGCTACACCTTTCGAAATTACTTTCAAGAAATCCACGATGTCTACTTGGGGTCATGAACATACGAGGAAGGCCGGCAGTTAAGCCGCTAACTGGGAGGGCGTGCAACTATTCGGGCAATCTGCATTCAGATTGCCATATCATCTCAAGCGCACAAAGGTCGCAGCGGAACATTACAGGGAACTGCATGAGATCTAAATGGTTGCACCTCGAAAAATCGAAAAGTATGGCAACAGCTGCTGTCATGCTGCTTTCAGTGACAGTCATGTCGATAGTAGCCTGCTCGCCAAAACAAGCAGTACCGGAACGACGACCCGCAACCAAGCCTGTCGTTGCAACGGTTCGCTATGGCGAATCCCCACCAGAAATGGCAAAGTTTGCTGCAGAAATCGCACGCTCCCAACTGGCCTACATCGATATCATTGCCGACAAAAATATCGATGTGGCGCCCTGGAACAGTAAACTGGGCGGTTTGCCGTATCTCCCGAAGGACCAGGCTTATCCCACCGGCCCCGACGGCGTCCCGCTGGCATTGCTGGCGCAGCTTAATTTTTCCGAAATGCCCGCGCTGAAAGGTTATCCGTCACAAGGCATTCTGCAGTTTTTCATCGCTGTGGGAGACGCAAAGGCGCATATTTACGGTATGCCGCAATATCATGCCAAACCCTATAACGAGCAGAATTTTTTTGCTGCGCTCTCGAAACAGGCATGGTTCAAGTTAATCTACCACCCGCAAGTCCTGCAGGAGCGCGCAACATTGCGGAGCCCTCCAATGTTGCCGCGTGAAATGATGTTGCCCCTTGCCGGGACCACCCGACTCCGCTTCCAGGCCGGTACTGAGCCTGTGTCCATCTGGGACTATCGCTTCCAGCGCTTCTTTGGTAAACCGGCTGACAAATTTTTTGAGCAGTTTGGTGCGCAAGAAGATGCAGTGGCAGTCAACTACGAGGCCTTTTCCCAAAAAGACCACCTTGCAAAAATGGGCGGATACAGTTCGCCCGTTCAGAAAGACCCTCGGATGATTCGTCCAGCCGAGGACTGGGTCGTCCTTCTCGAATTGCAGGAAGGCCGCAGAGACGGCAGTTTCGACATGATCTGGGGTGATGCGGGAATGGGTGCATTCTATATTCGTGCCGACGATCTGAAGCGGCGGGATTTTTCGAGAGTCGTGTACTACTGGGATAATCATTGACGCCATCACAAACGAGACGTTCGGTGACAAGGCAATGGTAACGATGGATGCCATACGTTCTCGGCGCCTGCGTCAGCAGCGCTGGCGCCCCCTTAGCGCAGGTGAAATCGCCATGGCGTCCCTGCTGTTTCGCGATGCCATCGACTACGCGCGCGTGCGCATTCACGGTCGGCGCTACATGCCTTTTCAGCCCCGCAACTGCGCGATGACGCCGAACGGCCAGATGTATTTTCATGCGTCCTGCTTCCTTGACGACTATGCCCAGGCATCCCTCGCCAATCGGCATTGGTTCATGCACGAGATGGTCCACATCTGGCAGCATCAGCTGGGCTACCCGGTGCGCCTGCGCGGGGCGATCCGGATCGGGCTGTCCTACGCTTATCGCTTGCGTCCAGATGCCACCCTGGCTGACTTCAATATGGAAGCCCAGGGCGACCTGCTGGCCGATTATTTCGTGCTGAAATTCCTGCAGCGGCCCGAGGCGATGCGCCAGCCGCAGTACGCGCACGCGCTGGCGCTGTACGACACCGTGCTGGAAAGTTTCCTGGTAGCACCGGGAAGCCGCCGCCACCTGCCATCCTTGCGCTAAAATGTCGGCTTCTTCTGACAACCACTTTTCATCATCATGACCCAGGACGAACTCAAACAAGCCGTGGCGCGTGCCGCCATCGATTACGTGGTCGATGGCGAGATCATCGGCGTCGGCACCGGTTCCACGGCCAACTTCTTCATCGACGAACTGGCAAAGATCAAGGACCGCATCAAGGGCACCGTGGCCTCGTCCGAAGCGACTGCCGCGCGCCTGCGTGCGCATGGCATCGAAGTGTATGACCTGAACGAAGTCGAATCGATCGCCGTCTACATCGACGGCGCCGACGAAATCACGGACACGGGCGCCATGATCAAGGGCGGCGGCGCGGCGCTGACGCGCGAGAAAATCGTGGCCTCGGTATCGAAGCGGTTTGTCTGCATCGCCGACGGTTCGAAACTGGTCGGGACGATGGGCACATTCCCCTTGCCGGTAGAAGTGCTGCCGATGGCGCGCGCCGCCGTCATGCGCCAGCTGGCGGCACTGGGCGGCCAGCCACGGGTGCGCACGGTGGTGGCCAGCGACGACATTTTTATTACCGATAACGGCGGCGAGATCATCGATGTCGCCGGCTTGTCGATTACCGATCCGGTCGCACTGGAAGCACAAATTAACCAGATCGTCGGCGTGATTGCCGTCGGCCTGTTCGCTGCGCGCGGCGCCGACGTGTGCCTGCTGGGCACCGCCGACGGCGTCAAAACCCTCACCTTTTAAATTGGACGCACCATGAAACGCACGCTGGTAGTGGCAGGACTGTTCGCCGTCGTATTGAGCGGCTGCTCGATGTTCCGGGATCGCATGGTAGCGGATCCGACCGCTCGCGCGCGTCCCGGGCCGGCGCAGCTGTTCGACCCCAATGGCGTGCCGATCGAACCCGTGCCGTTCGTGGCGGGTGTGTCGTCGGTGACGGTGGAGCGGCTCGCTTCGGCGCAGTCGTGTCGGGGTGGGGAGGGTGCGGCGCTCGTGACGCCGGTCGGGCCGGTGGAGGTGTATCGCATGCGCTGCGAGGATGGCCGGACGTTTATGGCGCGCTGCGAGCTGAGGCAGTGCAAGCAGATGTGATTTGCTGCGTTTCTTTCTCGGCATTGACGTGTTATGGGTCCTCGCCTTCGCGAGGATGACGGAGCAACGTTTGTTGGCTTTAAAACCGTCATCCCGACGCACGTCGGGACCCATGCAGACTGTGAGCCGTCAATCGCTTGAGTTATTCCGCCGGCGGCACATACCCCATCGCCGCATCCGCGCCTTCACCAAAGAAGTGCTTCTCCATCTGCGTCGCCAGGTACTTGCGCGCGCGCTGGTCGGCCAGGTTCAGGCGGTTTTCGTTGACCAGCATGGTCTGGTGCTTCAACCACGCCTGCCAGGCTTCCTTCGACACGGATTCGTAAATCCTCTTGCCCAGTTCACCTGGATACGGCGGAAAATCGAGCCCTTCGGCGTCTTTATCTAATTTGATGCAATGGACGGTGCGGGCCATGTGAGCTCCTGGTTTTTTAAATGAAGGCGTGATTATAGGGTCTTGATCAAAACCTGTGACTTGCGCTGCCAGTTGTACATGTGCTGGCGGTCTTTTGGCAGGTCGTCCACCGAGGCGGGCACGAAGCCGCGCTTCTTGAACCAGTGCATGGTGCGCGTGGTGAGCACGAACAATTTGGTCAGGCCGGCCGCGCGCGCCCGGTTTTCCATGTGTTTCAGGATACGCTCACCGTCGCCTTGCGTCTGCACTTCCTGGCTCACGATCAGGCACGCCATCTCGCCCATCTTCGCTTCCGGGAACGGGTACAACGCGGCGCAGCCGAAAATCACGCCATCGTGGTCGATCACGGAAAACTGTTCGATTTCGCGTTCGATCAGCTCGCGCCCGCGTTTGACCAGGGTGCCGTCGGCTTCGAGTGGCTCGATCAGCTTGATAATCCCGCCAACGTCCTCAATTGTGGCCTGGCGCAGGCTTTCCAGGTTCTCGTGGCTGATCATGGTGCCCACGCCATCGTGGGTGAACAGTTCCAGCAGCGCCGAGCCGTCCATTTCGAACGGTACGATGTGGGCGCGGTCGACGCCGCTGTTGCAGGCTTTAATCGCATGCTGCAGGTAGAACGAGGCGTCCGGCGGCAGAAAGCCGGCTTGCAGCACGGCTTCGGCCTGGTGCGACGACAGTTCGCGGATCTCGGTGCCGGCAATGTCGGTCATCATCGTTGTTTCGGTGATGAAGATCAGTTTTTCGGCGTGCAGGGCGATGGCGGCGGAAGCGGCGACGTCTTCCATGGTCAGGTTGAACACTTCGCCGGTCGGCGAGAACCCCAATGGAGACAGCAGCACCAGGCTGTCGGTTTCGAGGATCGGCTGGATGGTTTCGGACGCAATCTTGCGGGTGACGCCGGTCAGTTCCAGGTCGACGCCGTCGAACACGCCGAGCGGGCGCGCGGTGACGAAGTTGCCGGAGATGATGCGGATCGCCGCATTGCTCATCGGCGTGTTGGGTAAGCCCTGGCTGAAGGCCGCTTCGATGTCGAGGCGCAGTTCGCCGGCCGCTTCCTTGGCGCATTCGAGCGCAGGCAGGTCGGTGATGCGAATGCCGTTGTGAAAGCGGCCTTCGACGTTGCGCAGGGCCAGTTGCTCGGCCACCTGGGGGCGCGAGCCGTGCACGATGACCACGCGAATGCCGAGCGCAACCAGCAGCGACAAATCCTGCGCCAGCACCGGCAGGGCGCCGGCGGTGACCAACTCACCAGGAAATGCAACAACGAAGGTCTTGCCGCGGAAGGCATGAATGTACGGCGCGACAGAGCGCAGCCACTGGACGAATTGGTTAGGGTTTTCCATTTGCCGCATTATAATTCGCTGCGCGACTTGCGCACTAAAAATACTGAAAAACGAATGTCTGAACAGAGTAGCAAGGGATTGCCGGAAGCAGCGGGTCGTATGGACACTGCCATCACGACGACCACCACCGTCACCCCGGCGAAGGCCGGGGCCCATATTGAGGACGCGAACACGCGCCGTCGCAATCCTGACAGGCCCCGTGACGGCAAAGTGAGCATGGATCCCAGCGTGCGCCGGGACGACGGAGGTGGTTCGTCCAGTGTTCGACAAGGGCGGGCACCACGGCCACCGCGTGATCCCAACGCCCCGGCCAGTGAGCGGCCGCTACCGTTCCGCACGCCTTTGCCTGCGATCACCTTCCCTGAAGACCTCCCGGTCTCCGGCCGTCGTGGCGACATCGCCAAGGCGATCATGGAAAACCAGGTCATCATCGTCTGCGGTGAGACCGGTTCCGGTAAAACCACGCAATTGCCGAAAATCTGCCTGGAACTGGGCCGCGGCAGCCGTGGCCTGATCGGCCACACGCAGCCGCGCCGGATCGCGGCCTCGTCGACTGCCAAGCGCATCGCCCAGGAACTCGGTTCGCCGCTGGGCGTGCACGTTGGTTTCAAGGTGCGCTTCAACGACACGCTGCAGCCCGGCGCGTCGGTCAAGCTGATGACCGACGGTATCCTGCTGGCCGAAACCCAGACCGACCCGCTGCTGAAAAACTACGACACGATCATCATCGATGAAGCGCACGAGCGCAGCCTGAACATCGATTTCCTGCTCGGCTATCTGAAACAGCTGCTGCCGCGCCGGCCCGATCTGAAAGTGATCATCACGTCGGCGACGATCGACGCCGAGCGTTTTGCACGCCACTTTGGCACGCCCGAGAAACCGGCGCCCGTGATCGAAGTGTCCGGCCGCCTGTACAAGGTCGAAATCCGTTACCGGCCGGTCGACCGCGACCCGGTCTCTGCGCCCGCGCAGGACAACGGCAAGCCGGTGCCCAAGGCGCAAGCGGCGCGCGACAAGCGCGATTTGATGGATGCCGTGATCGACGGCGTCGATGAAGTGGCGCGCCTCGGCTCCGGCGACGTGCTGGTGTTCTTGCCCGGCGAGCGCGAAATTCGCGATTGCGCCGAAGCGCTGCGCAAGCACCATCCGCAGCACGTGGAAATTTTGCCGCTGTTCGCCCGCCTGTCGGTCGAAGAGCAGGAAAAAGTCTTTAAAATTTCCAACGCGCGTCGTATCGTGCTGGCCACCAACGTGGCCGAGACCTCGCTGACGGTGCCGGGCATCCGCTACGTGGTGGACGCGGGCCTGGCGCGCGTAAAACGCTACAGCTTCCGCAACAAGGTCGAGCAGCTGCAGGTCGAACCGATCGCGCAATCGGCCGCCAACCAGCGCGCCGGACGTTGCGGCCGCGTGGCCGATGGCGTCTGCATCCGTTTGTACGAGGAAAACGATTTCCTGCAGCGCCCCAAATTTACCGAACCGGAAATTTTGCGCTCGTCGCTGGCCGCCGTCATCCTGCGCATGAAGACGCTGCACCTGACCGACGTCGAAACCTTTCCCTTCATCGAGCCGCCGCTGCCGCGCGCGATTGCCGACGGTTACCAGCTGCTGCAGGAAGTGGGCGCGGTCGATGAATACAACCAGGTCACGCCGCTCGGCGTAAAGCTGTCGAAACTGCCGCTCGACCCGCGCGTCGGGCGCATGATCCTGGCCGCGCTCGAGAATGCCTGTCTGACCGAGATGCTGATCATTGCGTCGGCTTTGTCGGTGCAGGATCCGCGCGACCGTCCGATGGAATACCAACAGCAGGCCGATGAGGCACATAAAAAATTCGCCGACGAAAAGTCCGAGTTCCTCAGCTACATCAAGATCTGGCGCTGGTTCGAGCAAGCCATCGAGCACAAGAAAACCAATCGCCAGTTGATGGAAACCTGCCGCGCTTCTTTCCTTTCGCAGGTGCGCCTGCGCGAGTGGCGCGACGTGCATTCGCAATTGCTGACGATTGTGAAAGAGCAGGGCTGGCGCATGAACGAGCTGCCGGCCACGTATGAAAACCTGCACACGGCGCTGCTCACCGGCCTGCTCGGCAATATCGGCTATAAGGCCGAAGACGATGCGAGTGCCGGCTACCTGGGCGCGCGCGGCATCCGCTTCCATATCTGGCCCGGTTCGTCGCTGTTGAAGAAGCCGGGCAAGTGGGTGATGGCGGCCGAGCTGGTGGAAACCACGCGCCTGTACGCGCGCTGTATCGCGCAGATCCAGCCCGAGTGGGTGGAACGGGTCGGTTCCCATCTGCTGAAAAAATCGTGGGGCGAGCCGCGCTGGGAGAAGCGCGCGGCGCAGGTGACCGCGTCCGAGCGCGCCACGCTGTACGGCATCGTCGTCTACAGCCAACGCAGGATCAACTATGGCCAGTTCAACCCCGTTGAAGCGCGCGAGATTTTTATTCGCGAAGCGCTGGTCGGGGGCGATTACGACACGCGCGCGCCGTTTTTTGCGCACAACCACAAGCTGATCAAGGAAATCGAAAACCTCGAACACAAGTCGCGCCGCCTCGACGTGCTCGTCGACGATCAATTAATCATCGCGTTCTATGACAAGCTGATTCCGGCGGACGTGGTCAACGGCGCCGGGTTCGAGAAATGGCACAAGGACGTCACGCACGCCGATCCGAAGCTGCTGTTCCTGAACCGCGAAGAGCTCATGCGCCACGAAGCGGCCGGCGTGACGACCGATTTGTTCCCAAAAATGATGAGCGTGACCGGCATCGAGATGGCGCTCAGCTACCACTTCGAGCCGGGCAGCGTGCGCGATGGCGTGACGGCCTCGGTGCCGCTGTTCGCCTTGAACCAGTTGCCGCGCGAGCGCGCCGACTGGCTGGTGCCGGGCATGTTGAAAGAGAAAGTGCACCTGCTGCTGAAGTCCTTGCCGCAGAAGCTGCGCCGCCACTGCGTGCCGCTGCCCGATTTCGCCGCGCGCTTTTGCGAGCGCATCAACGAGGCCGGGTCATTCGGGCGCGGCGATCTGATCGACGTGATCATTGGCCACATCCGCAAGGAAACCGGCCTGAATGTGCTGTCGACCGACTTCAAGGTGGAAACGCTGCCGGCGCACCACTTCATGAATTTCAAGGTGATCGACGAGCATGGCCGCCAGCTGGAGATGGGCCGCAACCTGTCGACGCTACAAGCCGAGTTCGGTGGTCAGGCGCGACAAAGTTTCCAGAAACTGGCCGAAGTGAAGGCGCCCGCTGCCGCGGTGCCGAGTGGCCCGATCGCGGTGGCCGCGCCGGGGCCGCGTGCCATGCCAACCGGGCCCAAAGGCAAGGGTGCTGCTGCTGCCCCTGCCGCACCACCCGTGGCCGGCAAGCACACCGGTTTGACCAGCTGGAGCTTCGGCGAGTTGCCGGAACTGCTGGAAATCGCGCAAGGAAAATTGACCTTGATTGGCTTCCCGGCGCTGGTCGACAAGGGCAGCTACTGCGACCTGGAAGTGTTCGACGACCCGAACGTGGCGGCGCGCACCCACCGCATCGGCCTGCGTCGCCTCTTCTCCCTGCAATTCAAGGACCAGCTGAAATTTGCCGAGAAAAACATCCCCGGCATGCAGCAGATGGGGATGCAGTTCATGGCGCTCGGTTCGCAGGAAGAATTGCGCGACCAGATCGTCCAGAAAGCCATCGACATCGCCTGCCTGCAAGACCCGCTGCCCACCGATGCCGCCGCCTTCAACAAGCGCAAAGACGAGGGCAAGGCACGCCTGGGCTTGTTGGTCAACGAAATCGCGCGCATGGTGTCGCTGGTGCTGACCGAATTCCACGGCCTGCCGAAAAAGCTGCAGAACGTTCCGTCAGCGGTTGCCGCCGACATGCAGGGCCAGTTGCAGGACCTGGTACACAAACGCTTCCTGATCGACAACGACTACAGCCAGCTGGCGCACTTCCCGCGCTACCTGAAAGCCGTCAATGTGCGCCTGGAAAAGCTGCGCGGCGACGCGACGCGCGATGCCAAGTTGATGGCCGAGTGGCAAAGCGCCGCCAGTCAATTCCAAAGGATCAGCAAGCAACAGGACGGCAAGAACACCGACCCGCGCATGACGGAGTTCCGCTGGATGCTGGAAGAACTGCGCGTGTCGCTGTTTGCCCAGGAGCTGCGCACGCCGATGCCGATTTCGGCGAAACGCTTGCAGAAAGTCTGGGAATCGATGCAGCGGTAATGGCGGCCGCATCACGCCGCAGTGATTCCCGTCCAGTAAGCTCAAAACCGTCACCCCGGTGAAAACCGGGGTCCATACTGAGCGTGCATTGGCAACGATCTGCAGCCATTTACGTTCGTAACGCTGGTTGTTCAGTATGGATACCGGCGTTCGCCGGTATGACGGCGTTAGGGCAGGCGCTAGCGGCGTTAAGGCAGGCGCTAGATATCGCTGTCGCCGGGATTCTTTTTCCCGCGCGTCCCCGGCATGGTCGTGCCGCCCGACAGGTTGCCGGCGCCACCCGCTATGTTGCCCAAGTCGCCCCCCGTGCCGGACCCCGTTCCCGCGCCCGATTGCAGATTGCCAGCGCCGCTGCGGCTGGCACTACCTGGGCTGCCGCCACTGACCACGCCCCCCATCGCCACCGACGGTCCCATGCTGGGAATATTCGATTGCTGCGGATCGGTGCCATAGAAGGTATGGATCTGTTTGGCCCAGTTCACGTCGCTCATGTCGGGCCAGGTGCCGGGGTCGAAGCCGGGGGCGTTTTTCAGACGCGCCTTGTCGACATTCAGGACAAAACGCTCGTTGACGGTGTCGAGGTGGAGCGCACCCCAGGGGACGGCGAACAGCTTTTCGCCGATGCCCAGGAAACCGCCGAACGACAGCACGGCATACGCCACCTGGCCGGTGTGCATGTCGAGCATGATTTCCTTGATGTCGCCCAGGTCTTCTTCATTGCCGTTGACGACGCTGTCGCCGATGAGGGTGTCGGCGCCCATCAGCGACGGTCCTGGTCCGGGGCTGGACGAGGCGCCGCTGCGGGGTTGGTAGATGCCATATTTGTCACGGTCTGCGTAGCTCATGAGGTGTCTCCCTTGTGGTGGTGTTTGGACCAGACCACAGCTTAGGCGGCAGGTCCCCTACAAGTTTGATGTGGCTCAATCGGGCGGAAAACGCGATGTTTGCTGCTCATGCGTATGTCACGATGCTGTCATTGGCGCATGCAAGACTGGCGCTGCTGATTGAATGTTATTTAACTTTGTGGAGCCATGATCATGACCGTGACGGCACGTTGTATCAACGCAGGACCATTGAACAAGCCCATTCGCACCGCCACCCGCGCCAGCGCCTTGCTGACCAGCTTGCGCAAGCGGGCCGCAGCACTGCTGCGTTAATTTAGAGAAGAAACATCACCGCGGCAACGACCGTCGGTGCAGCAGCACCCATCAACAAGCCCAGCGCGCCGATTGATTCATCCTTGAAACCACGGCGCAGCAGGGCGGCGCCAGCCGGATTCGGCGCATTGGCGATCACCGTCAAGCCACCGCCGGCCACGGCGCCTGCCATCAGCATGTACTTGGCCTGATCCGACAGGCCGACGATCAGGGAACCCAGGTAGGTCAGGGCGGCATTGTCCGTCAGCGCCGTCAGGCCCAGCGCGCCGAAGAACAGCGTGGTCGCGCCCATGCTCGAGACCAGCGGCTGCAGCCACCATTGCTGCATGCCACCGAGCACCACCAGTCCCGCCAGGAAGAATCCCACCAATAACGCCTCCTTCAGCAGCAGCGGATCCTGGTGCTTCGGGTAGGCCTGCGTGTAACCCAGGAACAACAGGAACAGCCCGAGAAACAGCACCGGGTGATGTGCCAGCAGAACCACGGCGGCGAGAAACAGCAGGTGCGCTAGCGAGACGATCCACGCCGGGCGCGGCAGGTCGCCGCCAGCGCCCGCGCGCAAGTGCGGCCGCAGCAGCCAGGTGACGACGCTGGCGTTAATCAGTACGGCGATGGCGGCGCGCCAGCCGAAGGTGCTGGCCATGTACGCGCTGTCCCAGCCCCAGGTGGTGGCCACCATCAGCACCGGCGGGGCGGCGTAGGAGGTAAGGGTGCCGCCGATCGATACATTCACGAATAGCACGCCGAGCGCGCCGTACTTCAGCCACTCTGGCACCCCCGCGCGAAACACCTGGGGCGCCAGCATCAGGGCCGCGATCGTCATCGCGGCCGGTTCCGTGACCAGCGAACCGGCCAGCGGCACCAGCGCCAGACCGAGCCAGGCCAGCGCCACTTCGGTGCGCACCGGCGCCAGCCGGGCCAGCCCTTGCAACAGGGCGCGCACGGCGTCGAGCACCGGGCGCGAGGCGGCCACGACCATCACCACGAACACGAACAGCGGCTCGGTGAACTGGCGCGATTCGGCGTAGCGGATGGCGGTGCCGCCATCGGCCAGCAGTGCCATCGCGATGACCAGCACGAAAGCCCAGAAGCCGAACACGACTTCGACTTCGCCGAGCAAGTGAAACACGCCGGCATGGCGCGGCTGGCGATGCGCCAGTTTTTCGAAGCCCTTGGCAGCGAAAGTGTGCACCAGTGCCAGGCCAAACAGAATGGCGCCAGTCAGTTCAATAGTGCTGGGATGCATCGGGTCGCCTTGAAACGTAAAGGCCAATTATTTCATGTTTCCACGAAATATTGTTGCACGGTTAATAATCAAGCAGCCATGCCCGGCGATCCAATCCCCGCCGCAAAGTCAACCCTGCGCACATAAAAGATAGGTCTTGCCAAAGCCCGAAGGCGCTAGTACTGTTCATCCATACAGTACTTTGTCAGCTTATCATGATCACGCCACACCTTCACCCGACGCCGGAAAGCCTGCACCCATCGCTGTGGCGCGCGTCGCAACTGGCCCATTCCAGCGCGCGCTGCGTCGATACCGGCTATCCCACCTTGTCCAGCCAGTTGCCGGGCGGCGGCTGGCCCACCGGCACCCTGATCGACCTGCTCGTGCAGCAAGCGGGCATCGGCGAGCTGCGCCTGCTGCGCCCGGCGCTGGCGGCGGCGGCGTCGCGCCGCATCGTGCTGCTGCAGCCGCCCCATGCACCGCAGGCGCTGGCGCTGGCGGCGCTGGGTTTGCCGCCGTCGCAACTGGTCTGGATCCGCAGCACACGCAGCGCCGATACCTTATGGGCCGCCGAGCAGGTGCTGCGCAGCGGCAGTTGCGGCGCCTTGCTGCTGTGGCAAAACCATGCGCGCAGCGAAAGCCTGCGCCGCCTGCACCTGGCGGCGCAATGTGGGGAAACACTGTTTTTCATGTTCCGGCCACTGGCCGCCGCGCAGGATGCGTCGCCGTCGCCCTTGCGCCTGAGCTTGCGGCCAGCCGCGGGCGGGCTCGACATTGGTTTCGTCAAACGGCGCGGTCCACAGCGCGATGCGCCGCTGTTTTTACCCCTTTCACTTCCACTCACTTCTTCTTTATTGCAGCAACGTCATGCGTCTCTGGATCGCCCTCTACCTGTCCCACTTACCGCTCGAGGTGTTTTGCCCGAACTGGTCCAGTGACGTCGGCACCGTCGTGCTCGAACAGGAGCGCGTGCTGGCCGTTTCTCCCCTGGCCCACGCGGCAGGGGTGCAGGTGGGCATGCGCCGCGGCGGCGTGCTGATGCTCATGCCCGACGCGCGCCTGGTCGAGCGCGACCTGGCACGCGAAGCCGAAGCCCGGCACGCGGTGGCGATGGCGCTGCTGCAGTACACGCCGCTGGTGGCGCAGGCCGAGGAGTCGACGCTGCTGCTCGACATCGGCGCCAGCCTGCGCCTGTTCGGCGGCATTGGCGCGCTGTGCCGGCACATCCGCGCCGACCTGTGCACGCTGGGTGTGACCGGTGCGCTCAGCTGCGCTCCCACGGCGCGCGGCGCGTGGATGCTGGCGCGCCGCAATGGGCGCCATGGCCGCGTCGTCAAGATGGCCTCGCTGGTGCGCCGCCTCGACCGCCTGCCAGCCAGCCTGGTCCCGCCGGCGCGCCCGTTCGGCGCATGGTTCGAAGGCATTGGCTGCTTCAATCTGGGCGCCATGCGCCGCCTGCCGCGTCCCGGCCTGCAGCGCCGCTGCGGCCGTCCGCTGCTCGACATGCTTGACGCCGCCTACGGCATGACGCCCGAGCTGTTCGAATGGATCGCCGCACCCACGACCTTCCACGCCAAACTGGAACTGTTCGACCGCGTCGAACACGCCGACGCCTTGCTGTACGCCGCCCAGCGCCTGCTGCTGCAACTGACCGGCTGGCTGTGCGCGCGCCAGCTGGCGGTTGAACGCATCACGTTTTACCTGGAACACGAACGGGGCAAGGTGGCGCGCGACCCCACGCTGGTCGATATCGCGCTGGCCGAAGCCACCTGGCGCGACGAACACCTGGTGCGCCTGTTGAAAGAGCGCCTGGCCAAGCTGGTGCTGGAGGCCCCGGTGATCGGGCTGGCGCTCGAAGCGCTGCAGGTGCAGCCGATGGCGCCACCCAGCGAATCGCTGTTTCCCGAGCCGGGCGGCAGCGAAGAAGACCGGGTGCGCATGTTCGAATTGCTGGTGGCGCGCCTGGGCCCCGACAATGTATTGCAAGCCTTGCCGCAGGCCGATTACCGGCCCGAGCTGGCCAATATCTGGGTGCCGGTGCAGCAAACCATCCGGCCATCCGTGCGGGCCGCCCAGATGCCTGCCGATCTGCACAGTTTCCCGCGCCCCACCTGGCTGCTGGCCAAGCCCATCGCGCTATTGATGCGCGACCACCGCCCGTTCTACGGCTCGCCCTTGCGCATGGCGTCGGCGCCCGAACGCATCGAAGCGGGCTGGTGGAGTCAGATGCAGACGCGCGATTATTTTGTGGCGCAGGGGGGCGACCACACGCTGTACTGGGTGTATCGCGAACGCATCGTGGGTTCGGCTGCGGGGCTTGATCCGAGGTGGTTTCTGCATGGGCTGTTTGCCTGAACCGTTCGCCGAAGTACTGGTGAAGTTGCCGTACAAGTTACCCTGGAAGTCGCGGGGAAGGGACGCTCGCAAAACCAGCTGCGCGTTGCCCAGGCCGCCTGTGATGATGGCTGTAGCTTGTATGGCTGCGCTTCTCAAGCACCATTGCTGCCGGGAGTAACGTTTTTGCGCGGTTCAATCAAGCCCATTTATAGCGCGGCAACTGCCGACAAGACTAAATTGACGCCTCGGATTGCGAGGAAAATGCGCTAAACAATATAAATCAATAGTCTAGTCCTGGCGCCGCAACTGTCGAACATCATTTCATTCATCGACTAACCGCCGGAAATCTCCAGGGTGATCTACACCACGAACGCGATTGAATCGATTAATATGAAACTGCGAAACGTCACGAAGGTACGCAGTTCCCGACTGATGAAGCCGTTAGCAAAAGGTTTATCTTGCGCTTAAGAACATCAGTAAGAAATGGACATATGTCTATACGTTACCGGAAAGCAGTGCTGCACCGCTTCGCCGTGCAGTTCGCAGACCGTGAGGGCGCGCAGACTCGAGCAAACCCGTTTACGCAAAATCTGGTACATCCCCACGCTTCACGAATGCCCGTTTTTTAATTGCTACAGTTATCCGCAGTTGCTACTTCCCCATCCCGGTCCGCCGCCGTGCGGCAGGAGCTAATGCCATGCAATTCGATGATTTTGAATGTTTTTCTGCCGATTCACCCGCAAGCGGCACTGAGCTGACGCCCTCGGCGACGCCCCTGATCAGGCTGCAATACCTGATCGACAACACGCCGGCCATCATTTACTGCACCGTGCCGAGCGGCGATTTCAAGATGACGTTCGTCAGCAACAATGCTTTCAATTTGCTCGGTTACCGTCCCGAGCAGATGGTGGCTGATCCGAATTTTTGGTTTGACCATATTCACCCTGACGATGCGCCCCATATTTTCGCCAGCCTGGCACAAATTTTTACCGGAGGACAACGGGCCTATGAGTACAGGTTTCGCGTCAGCGACGGCAGTTACCTGTGGATGCACGATTCATTGCGCCTGGTCCGCGACGCCCACGGCGTTCCGCTCGAAGTCATCGGTTCGCTAACCGATATCACCGGCCGCAAGCGGATGGAAGAGACGCTTAAGGCACACGGCATCGAACAACGCCATTTGATCGACCAACTGCGCAACGCCCATGAACAGTTGTTGCAATCCGAGAAAATGGCATCGATCGGCCAGCTTGCCGCCGGGATCGCGCACGAGATCAACAATCCGGTCGGTTTCGTCAACTCGAACATGGGGGCCTTGAAGGGCTATGTCGCAACGTTGCTGGGCGTGATCGACCAGTATGAAGCGGCCGGTAGCGGGCATCCGGCGGTGGCCACTCGGATGGCCGCGGTGCGCGAACAGGCAGACATGGCTTTTCTCAAGGAAGATATGACCGACCTTGTGCGCGAGTCGCTTGAGGGACTCAAGCGTGTCAAGGATATCGTCCAGGCACTCAAGGATTTTTCGCATACGGGGGCAACGAATTGGGACGTGGCCGATCTCCATCATGGCCTCGACAGCACCCTCAACATCGTCAGCAATGAAATCAAATACAAGGCGCGGGTCGAGCGCCAGTACGGGCAATTGCCGCCGGTAACCTGCCTGGCCTCGCAGCTGAACCAGGTTTTCATGAATTTGCTGGTCAATGCCGCCCATGCAGTGAGCACGCAAGGCATCATCACCGTGCGTACCGGGACCGGCAAGGGCATCGGCCCCGAGGCGGGGGCTGACTGGGTGTGGATCGAAGTTGGCGACAACGGCAGCGGCATCGCGCCCGAACACATGAAACGGATCTTCGAACCGTTTTTCACGACCAAACCGGTCGGCAGCGGGACCGGCCTCGGCCTGTCGCTGTCGTATGGCATCGTCAATCGCCACGGCGGCCGCATCGAGGTCGCCTCTGTCATTGGCGAAGGCACCCGCTTTACCGTCCATCTGCCGGTGCGCCCTTTGAACGCGGCTACCTCCCCATCGGCCTAGCCGGGCGTCGCGCTATAGAATAATCCAGCCGTTGGCGTCGCGCCGCACCGTCAGCATCCCGGGCTCCTCCGCGTCCAGCCGGGCCGCCTCGAGTTCTTGCGGGGTGGGCGTGCTCTTCGGCGCCGCCGCGCGCGCGGCCCTGGCAGCGAGCAGGGTCGTGCGCATTTCCAGGCCCAGCCGGACGTTGGCTGCCAGTTCGTCGGCATCCCACGGCTTGCGCATGAAGCGGAACGCATGCGCATCGTTGATGGCGCTGACGACCGTGTCGAATGACGAGGATCCGCTGAGCATGATGCGGACCGTATCGGGCGCCACTTCCCTGAGCGACTGCAGCAGTTCACCGCCGCTCATCTGGGGCATCATGTAGTCACAGATGATGAGGTCGAATTCGAATTCGAAGATGCGCCGCAAGGCCTGGAACGGATCGGTAAAGCTCTCTATCTGCAACGTCGTTTCAGTCATCTGCTGCAGCGCGCGCCGCAAGGCCGACAGGATGTTAACGTCGTCATCGACGATGATGATGTTCATCATGGTTCCTCTTTCAGGCTGCGCACCCAGATGGTCAGCTGGTGCGCGCTTTTGGTTTCGAAACTGCGAATCTGCTCGATCATTCTGGCGTCAAGCACACGATCGACGGCCAGCAGCATCAAGCCATCGCTGCTGACCAGGTCCCGCGTCAGCTTCATTCCCGCGCGCAGCTCGCCGGCCATCACCTGCACGCCGCCGGGATCAGTTTTGCCACTGTCGACGATCTGGCGGAACGCCGCCACCACGGTCGGGTCATAACGTTTGCCACTGGCGCCGGTAATGAGCGACCTGGCTTCGTCAGCACGCAAATGCCGCTGCACCATCGCGCCGTGCTGCAGGTTGTAATAATCGGCCGCGACCGCCAGAATGCGCGCGCCAAGGGGGATTTCCAGTCCTGCAATGCCGTCGGGGAAGCCGTTGCCGTCGAACCGCTCCAGGTGGTGGCGGATGATCGCGGCGCTACCCTGCAATTCCTCGAGTGGCATGAGCAGCGTTTCCGCCTGCTGGGGGTGTTTGCGAAATTGTCCCAAGGATTCACCGTGCAACAGCGTCAATGGCGTCGTGAGGAGCAGGTCGCTGAACCCGACCTTCCCGATATCGTGCAACAGGGCGGCAATGAAAATGTCCTGGGTCTCCTTTGCATCGAGCGCCATGTTGACCGCGATGCGGCGCGCCATGTCGGCCACCAGCCGTGCATGGCCGGGCGGGTTGTGCGCGCGCAGTTCGATCATGCTGGAGAAGATTTTAATGGTGGTGACAAAGTTATGTTTCAGCTTGTTGTTGGCGGCGACGGTCGCTTCGTGCTCCACCTTCAGGAGCTGGGTCCGCGCTTGCACCTTGGCTTCGAGGCTTTGGTTGAGCATTCTCAGCTCGTCGTTTTGACGTAGTGTCAACGCCTCCAGCCGTTTTTTTTCGGCTTCCAGCGCGCTGCGCTCAATGGCATGCCGGACCAGCAGCAGCAGGTCCTGGTCTTCCCATGGTTTCGTGATGTAGCGGTAGATTTCGCCACTGTTGATGGCATCCTGGATCGATTGGATATCCGAATAGCCTGTCAACAGCATGCGCAGGGTGGCAGGCCATTGTGCCCGGACCAGTCCCAGGAAACGGGCGCCGTCCATCTCGGGCATCCGCATGTCGGAAATGACCACATCGACCGCTTCCTTTTTCAGGATTTCCAGGCCCAGGGCACCGCTCTCTGCTGTAAGCACGCGGTATCCGCTCGCACGAAACAGGCGCCGCAGCGCCGCCAGTATGTTCGGCTCGTCATCGACGCACAGCAGTGTGGGCGGCGCCGCCTTGGCGCAGGCGGCTGCCTCGTCGGCTGCGCCACTGCTGGGCGTAGCAAGCTCGTTCATGTGACTATCCTTGGCTGATGGACCGGCAGGTGCACGCGAAAACAGGTGCCCTCGCCGGGTGTGGTGTTCACCTCGATGCGGCCCCCGTGTCTTTGTACAATGCCATACGACAGCGACAGGCCTAATCCGGTACCTTTGCCGACCGGTTTGGTCGTGAAAAACGGGTCGAAGATGCGTGAAAGGATGTCAGCCGGAATGCCGCTGCCGTTGTCGGCAATCTCGATCCACACGCCGTCGTCGCCGTCGCAACCGGTACGGACCGATATCCGCCCGTGCCGCTCGCCCACGGCGTGGGCCGCATTGACCACAAGATTCATGACGACCTGGTTAATTTGCAGGGGCAGGCACTCGATGTCGGGAATGTTGCCATATTCTTTGACGACGGTAGCGCGGTATTTGATTTCATTGCCAACGATATTGAGGGTCGAGTCGATCCCTTGGTGCAGGTTTGCCCAGACCCACTTCTGGTCGGTATCAACGCGGGAAAAATCTTTCAGGTCCTGTACGATATGCCGCACACGCACGATGCCTTCCCGCGATTCGGCCATCAGCGACGGAATATCCTCGCGCAGGAAGTCCAGGTCGATACGTTTGCGCAAGTCGCGCAACGCGGCAGCCACGTCCGTCGCCCCAATCTGCGCCTCTGCGCCTTCATAGGCATCGAACATGGCGAACAGTTGGTCCAGGTAACCCTGCAATGTCGTGAAGTTACTGAAAATGTAGCCGATCGGATTGTTGATCTCGTGCGCAACGCCGGCCGCCAACTGGCCGATTGAGGCCAGCTTGTCAGACTGCACCAGTTGCTGCTGGGCGCGCGAGAGCTGTTCATTCAACGCGGCAAGCTCCAGGTTGCTGCGCTGCAGGTCAGCCTCGGCGAGATGGCGCCGGACGATATCCGCCTGAAGCTTTTCGTTGATATCGGCAAGCTGTGCTGTGCGCCTTTCCACCACCACTTCCAGGTTGTCATTCACCAGGCGCAAGGCCGTTTCTGCCTCCTTGCGCTTGGAGACGTCGCGTATCGTTTCAATCGCACCGACGATATTGCCGAGTGCATCGCGTAGGGGGGCTGCCGTGAAATGCAACCACAATCCGCTTGCGCCGATCAAGGGGAAAAAATCCTCAGCTTCACAGGCGCCCGGGATCAGCGTCGAGGCCCACCATTTTTTTTGGTAGTGCATGTCGAGCTCATTATCCAGTCCGGCCACGATCAAGTCGGCCAGCAAGGGCCGCCGGTGGCCGTAAAATGCCTGCCAGTGGTTGTCGGTCCCGATCATCGCCTCCTTGCTGTGTCCCAGCAGGTGCTCACAGGCACGGTTCCAGTGCGTGACAACATGCGCGGTATCGATGGCAAAGGTTGGCACCGGATGGCCATCGAAGAATTCGGATAGCGCGATCTCGGCACTTGCCGGTGGGGTACCCGTAGTGGAGGAAGTCATGTTATCAACGCCTGGCACGTCGCATCAAAAAGTTGTTCGGAATTGCGGAAGACGCCCTCCCAGGCGCTGTTGTCCAATGCCAATGCGCGCCATACCGACATCGACAACGGCGGCACCTGGTCGCCTTCGACATCGGCCAGGTCGAGCGCATGCGCCAGTGCGTTGGCGACCACCACCGCCGTGGTCAGGTCGGCCGGGGCGACGCAGTCTGCGGGGCCCGCAAGGTGGTGGCCGGCCACGGCCGCCTGGATCTGCTCCGGGAACTTCCAGTGGGCGGTCAGGGCCGCGCCGATTGCGGCGTGGTCGGTCCCGAATACGGCGCGTTCAGCGACCGATACCGTGCAGTCATGCTCGTACTGCCACGCCAGCACGCGCTGATAGTCATCCGCAAAGCGGGTCGCCAGGACAAGTGTGCCAAGGTCGTGTAACAGACCCGCGGTAAATGCCGAGTCGGGATTGACCTGCAGGTGCGGCGCGATCACGCGTGCACACACGGCACTGGCAATCGAATGGCGCCAGAACGCTTTGAAATCGAAGGTGCCGCTGCCATGCGCACTGAAACTGGCAATCACCGAGCATGCCGTCACCAAGGTGCGAATGCTGTGAAAGCCTAGTACGGAAACGGCTTGACCGATGGTGGTGACCTTCGACTGCAGACCATAGAAAGACGAGTTTGCCAGGCGCAAGGTCTTTGCCGTGAGCGCCTGGTCGAGGGTGATCTTGGCGGCCAGCACCTGCATATCGAAATCGTCCTGCTCCATTGTGGCCAGCAGATCGTTGACCACGGCCGGCAAGGATGGAAGCGTCAGCACGCTTTTGATGACATCATCCGCGCAGATCATATCAAGGTCCCATTCCTGTATGCACGCAACAGATCGAGCAAGTGCGTGTTCGCTTCATCCTGTGCGGTGTGGCGAAACAAACCGTCCAGGCGGCCCAGCGCGCGCGCGGCCGCGGCTTCTCCGCCCGGGTCATCGTCGGCCAAAGGCGCCCAGATCACGCAGCTGCGCAGGCCCCGGCGCCGCAGCGAGGTCAGCACACTGTCGGACAGCTGGGCATCCTTGGGCAGCAGGACGGCACCATGGTCGTCCAGTACGGCGGCGGCCAGCGTCATGCCGGCAGTGGCTTCGGTCAGTTCAATTTCCCTCGGAATGGCGTCATGCATCATTGCGCTACTTTACTCAAGGTGATCAGGCTGCCGCGGGATGTGGAACTCGCACCCATTGGATACATCACGACCGCGTAGGACTGGCCGTCGATGTCGGCTGTATGGCACATGCTGGGCGTATAGGCGCCTTGGCCAGCGTCAATGCCGGCATCAGGGGCGCGCACAAACAAATCGGGCAGCACACTGCATGCCGACTCGCCGAGCAACGCGCCGCTGTGGCGGAACAGGTGGTGCGCGGCGCTGTTGATGAAAGCGATCATGCCCGCATCATCCAGCCCGATGACTGGCAGCGGCAACTGCTGCAGAATCTCCCGGGCGACATTCAGGCTGATCTCGTCGCGGCTGATCTGACGTTGATTTTCCAGTAGCAATGCTTCCATACGCCGATTTGTCGCGGCAAGTTCCAGGTTGGCCGTTTGCACCTCCCGATGCAACCTCAGGTTGTCATCGGCAATTTCCTTCACCCGGAACGCCTCGGCGATGTGGCCGCGCAGTTGCTCATCGTCCCATGGCTTGGTCAAAAACTTGTAGATCGCACTTTCGTTGACGGCGTCGGTGACAGATTGGAGTTCGGTGTAGCCCGAGAGCATGATGCGTATCGTGCCCGGATATTGCAACTTTGCTTTGCGCAAAAAGTCGGCGCCAAGCATCCCGGGCATGCGCTGGTCCGACAGGATCACATCGACCGGATGTTGCGCCAGGATAGCAAGTCCAGCGGCGCCGTCGTTGGCGGTAAAGATTTCATACTGATCGCGGCGCAACAGGCGCTTGAGCGCATGCAGGATGTTCGGTTCGTCGTCGACCAGAAGCAGGCGGCGCTGCGGCTTGTGCTCCACTGCGCCGCTGGCGGACGGCAAATCGGCGCGGGCTTGCTGCGTGCAAGATTGCTCTGGCAGGTGCTCTCGGCCGGGGTCATCTGCGACATTCGTGTTGGCACCAAGAGGTGCACAGCACAGCGCGTTGACGGAAACAGCGGACTTGGGAACGACCGGCGGCATGTGATTCTCGAGAAGTGATGTGGCAAGGCCCGACATTTACCGCACCGCCGGCAGCCCGACGGCAGGCTTGGGATGCGGGGTGGACAAATGCCGCAGCGATGTAAGTACGTGACCCATCTTCCAGTCTTTTTCCGTATTGCGCAATATCAAGTGAGCCACGCGCTGTTGCATTGGCGCAACCCATTTCAACGCTGCTAGCCTGCGCCGCTGGATCGGCGGGCGCAGGACCTGCAGGTCGGTGCCATGGGGACAATCCTGGCCTGCGTCCTCCAGCAGCCCAACTGTTAGGCCCGGACCCAACGGCAACACCTTGCCGTCTCCCCTGGCAGAAGCTTGCGCTACGCACCTTCCTTTGGCATAATGTCTAATACTAGATAAATAGTCTTACTCATATGCTACGCTACTCGACCGAGCACGATGTACGGTTCACGTACAACTACCTGCAGGGCCAGCCATGAAGCACGATACCGCTATATCCGGCGACGGCCTCCAAGCTGCGCTGATAGCGCAGGTCAAGCAGATCGCCGATGGCCTGGCCCAAACGTTTGCACCGTTTTGCGAAGTGGTCGTGCACGACCTGCGCAACCCCGAGCATGCCGTGCTCGCCATTCACAACAATCTGTCAGGGCGCTCGGCCAGCGACCCGGCTACTGAACTGGGCCTGGCGCGCATCGAGGACAACGCCTTTCCCCAGATCGTGGCCAACTACGCCAATCAGTTCGCGGATGGCCGCCCGGCCAAGAGCACCTCGATCGGCATCAAGGATGCAGAAGGGCACTACGTCGCGGCCCTTTGCCTGAACGTGGACCTTACGCTGTTCCGCTCGATGCAGAGCACGCTGGAACAGTTCACCTCCACCGATGCCTCGCCAGTACCTGAAACGCTTGACCCCGCCAATGCAGAGATGCTGCGCAAGCGCATCGAGCAATATGCCGCACGCCTGGCATCCTCGCCGCAACTGCTAAAAGCCGACGAGCGTCGCGCACTGATGCGGGAACTGAAGGCCGGTGGTTTCCTGGAGATGCGGCGGGCCATGGAAATCGCCGCTTCATGCCTTGGCATCTCGCGTGCCACGGCCTACAACGACATGAAGTAACCGGAGAAGATGAGATGAATATGCTCCAATTGCCTGCGTACGACGACGTGCTCCAGGCAGCTGCCCGCATTGCCGGCACCGCCAACCGCACTCCCGTGCTGACCTCGCGCACCGTCAACGACGAATTCGGTGCCGAGCTGTTCTTCAAATGCGAAAACATGCAAAGGATGGGAGCATTCAAGTTCCGTGGCGCTTATAACGCGCTGTCGAAGTTCACGCAAGAACAGCGTCGCGCCGGGGTGGTCGCTTTCTCGTCCGGCAATCATGCCCAAGCCATCGCGCTGGCGGCCAAGCTGCTCGGCATGCCGGCCACGATCGTGATGCCGCACGACGCACCGGCAGCGAAGGTGGCGGCAACGAAGGGTTATGGCGGCAATGTCGTCATCTACGATCGCTACAAGGAAGACCGTGAACAGATCGGCCGCGAACTGGCCGACAAGCACGGACTGACGCTGATTCCGCCTTACGACCATCCGGACGTCATCGCCGGCCAAGGCACCGCCGCCAAGGAACTGTTCGACGAGACTGGGCCGCTCGATGCCTTCTTCGTTTGCCTTGGCGGTGGCGGGCTGCTCGCCGGATCCGCCCTCGCGACCCGGGCCCTGTCACCGCAGTGCAAGCTGTACGGCGTTGAACCTGAGGCCGGCAACGATGGGCAGCAATCGTTCCGTTCGGGTGCCATCGTCCACATCGACACCCCCCAGACCATCGCCGATGGCGCCCAAACCCAGCATCTCGGCCAATACACGTTTCCCATCATCCGGCGCGACGTTGACGACATCCTGACCGTGTCGGACGACGAACTCGTGCAATGCATGCGCTTCTTCGCGGAACGCATGAAGATCGTGGTCGAACCGACAGGATGTCTCGGTTTCGCAGCGGCGCGGCGCATGAAGGACAAGTTGCGTGGCAAGCGAGTCGGCATCCTCATCAGCGGCGGCAATATTGACCTGGCCCGCCTGAGTGGCTTCCTGGCAGCTTGATGCGGCCCATTCAAGGACCGCGAGCGCGTGCCGGATGTCCCGTTCGCGCAGGCGCCGGTCTGCCATGATCAAGGCGATCCTGTGGGATAACGATGGGGTGCTGTGCGATACCGAGCGCCTGTTTTTCGAAGCCAACTGTCGTGTCCTGGCGCCCCACGGCGTGGCATTGACGCGAGAACAGTATGTTGCCTGGTACCTTGAGGACAACCGTGGCGCATGGCATGTCCTGCGTGGACGCGGCTACGGTGAAGTGCAGATCGCTGAAGTGCGGACGGCACGCGACAACTGTTACGCACACCTGTTGTCGGACGCCGGGCAGCTGTGTTTTGCGGGCGTGGAGGCGATGCTTTCCCGCCTGGCGCAGCGTGTAGCGATGAGCATCGTCACCGCGTCGTTCGCGGAGCACGTGGCACTGGCCCACCGCGCGGGCGAGGCCCTGAATCATATTGGGCACATCTTCGCCCGGACCGATGGCCTGCGACCAAAACCGCATCCCGACGCTTACCTGCATGCGCTGCACAAGCTCGGCTTACATGCCGACGAGTGCATTGCTGTAGAGGATACGCCGCGCGGGCTGGCCGCGGCAAGCGCCGCTGGGTTGCGCTGCATCGTATTGCGCAGCGACCTTCTGGAAGGCTATCGGTTCCGCGGTGCCTACCGCGTCGTCGATTCACATCTGCAACTCGAATCCGAGCTCGATGCACTGCTGCGACCGACCGAACCACCAATTCTCCATACCGCATGTTTATGACTGAATCATCGAATCGGCCCAGCGTCGGCCCTGCACCAGTGTTTGGCAAACTGGTCGAACTGCTCACCGCCGGAGGGGCCCGCTACCGGGTCATCGAACATCCCGCTGCCGGCAAATCGGAAGAGGTTGCGCGTATCCGTGGTACCGAAGTCGGCCAGGGTGCCAAGGCAATGGCCTGCAAGCTCAAGGTTCCCGATGCGCCAGCCAAGTATGTACTGGCCGTATTGGCTGCCGATCGCCAGCTTGACTTGGGCGCACTCGCCCTCTATTGCCGAGCGAAGCGGGCCAGTTTGATGAGCCCGAGGGAGATCGATGCGTTGACCGGTTGCGTACCAGGGGCCATTCCACCGTTCTCGTTCCATCCGGGCCTGGAACTGGTAGCGGACCCCGAGCTCTTCACGCGCTATCGCGAAATTGCTTTTAACGCGGGGCGGCTGGATGCATCGATCGTCCTCTCCACTGACGATTTCCTGCGAATCGCTCAGCCACAGTTGGCCGATATCCGCCACCGCTGAGCTTCCTGGTCACTTTTACCGCAGACTTCCAATGCCCAGCGAGGCCCAACTGCTTTTGCTCGACCGCGATGCCGTCGCCGCCGTCATGACGACCGAAATGATCGGCCTTGCTATCCACGACGCCTTTGCTTTGCATAGCGAACGGCAAGGCCGTGTTTTTCCGGTTGTACGGGCATCCCGAAAAGCCGTCAGTTGGTCGAACCGGCTGCAAAACACCCTGCGCGGTCGCCGCAAGAGCGGTGTTGCACCGCTCCCGATGCCCTTATTACCAGGGTACTTCTGAACCGGCATGTTCAAACTTGCCGCTTCGACTATTCGGCGGCAACATTGCCAAATCAACGATGGTGTTTACGCCTTCTTCCACAGACAGTTCGGCATATTCGGTGCCGAGCTCAGTGCGAACCCATCCAGGATAGGCACTGTTGACCTGGATACCCAACGGCTGACCCAGCTCCGCGAGGTGGGTGGTCAGCGCATTCAGTGCCGCTTTGCTAGCATCATAAGCAAACGGTTTAACGCCGACCAACGGACCACTCGGATCGGCGTGGTAGGTGTTTGAGCCCATCCGGCTGCTTACATTGACCACGTTGGCATGCCCGGATTTGACCAGCAGCGGCCAGAGCGCCTGGGTCAGGGCGACCGTCCCGAAAAAGTTGGTTTCAAACGTACGCTTCAGGGTGGCGGCGTCAATCGTGATGGTGGTGTTGCTCACCCAGCCACCATCGAGCATGATGGCGGCGTTGTTTACCAGGACGTCCAATGATCCATGACGTGCCTCGATACCTTTCACCGCAGCAGTGATCGAAGCTGGATTGTCCAGATCCAGCGCGATCAACTCGCCGTGGTCTCCTTTTTCCTGTATTTCCGCAAAGACCGGAATCGCGAAGTCGGCCGTCAGCAAGCAGCTTGCAGCGCTGGAAAGACGCTTGCAGGTTCGCTTGTTTGAGCGCAACGGGCGCCGGATGATGCTGACCCAGGAAGGCAAGTCATTGTTCGCCCGCGCAGAATCCATCCTTGCCGATCTTGGCCAATTGGTCGAGGACATGCAGGACCAAAAGACCCAGGTCCGGGGCACTGTCCGACTGGCCGCCTCGCCGGAATTCGGCGCGCTGCTGTCTGAACACTTTATTCCGCAGGTGCTGGCGCGCTACCCGGAACTGAAAATTTCCATGTCGCTGGAATATGCCTTCGACGACCTGCATGATCGCGCGATCGACCTCGCATTCCGGCTCGGTGCGGTGCGCGATGAGCGGCTGGTGGTACGCCACCTGGGCGATCTCGCGCGCGTGCTCGTTTGCAGTGCCGCTTACCTGCAAATGCATACTATCGGCGAGGTAGGCGAACTGGCGGCGGCTGACGCCGTGCTGTTTTTGCACGATGGCCCGGAACCTGGCTGGACCTTGCAATCAACCGACCCTGCCCAGGAAAACTGCGAGGTCAAGCTGCGTGGCCGATTCGCAGTACAGGGCCTCAGCGCCGCCGCGCGGGCCGCCATCGGCAGCCTGGGCGTTGCACAGATCTATTGCCCGGAAAATAGCAGGGCCCTGCTGGGCAAGCGATCGCTGCGCGGCCCAGACAGCTCGAGATAATCAAACCCAGATTGTGACCGCGGAAATGAGCGTCAACATCATGCACATGCAGGTCGGGATCGACTGCGCGCCGTTCATTCCGCTGAAGGCGACGAACAGTTCAGGGCCGGAAAGGATTGCTGGCGTCGATCCGGGTCAAGGCGCTTGAATAAACTGTCTTGACGGATGGCTCTACTTCACTGTTTACCAGCATGGTTCACAGCCGTTGCTTCGATTTCGATTTTCAATCCGAAATGCAAGGGCCCGGTTGGAATGATTGCGCGCGCCGGTCGCGTCTCTCCGGCCCAGGCACCGTAGATTTCATTGAACCGGGGCCAGTTTTCGATATCGTCGAGGTAGACGCGAATCTGCACCAGTTGCGCAATACCGACGCCCGCGGCCGCCAGCGCGTGCTGGACATTGGACAGCACCTGCCTGGCCTGCTCGTCGAAATCGGCTTGGACCAGTTTCTCTCCGGTAGCGGTAATTGGCAACTGGCCCGAAACGAACACAAAACCGTTTGCGACGACGACATGGCTGTAGTGGCCGCCCGGAGGCGCGAGGGCGCTTGCCTTGCATTCACCATCCATGAAAGCGTCTCCAGACAGAAAGGTCCCCATGCTCTGACAGCGCATGGTATGCCGGGAATTGCGCGCCCGTTGCACAGGCATGATTCGGCAGGATCCTGAGCTTCGTTCCGATCGGGAACAGCGTCAGCATGTCGTGCGTCGGCGCTGGCGCCGCTGCCGGCAGATCTGCCCGCGAGACGATCCCATGTTCCTGGTTTGCGCCGCTCACGATATAGCCGGGAAGCGGAACGCCGTCCACGGTACACACCTGCCCGTAGCCAAAATCATGCGCCTGTTTCGACGTGCCACGGTCGCGGCTCATTGCCATCCAGCCTGCGTCGACGATCACCCATCCTCTGTCGGCCTGATGTCCGATGACGGTGGTAACGACGCTCAAGGCAATCTCGTCGAACGTGCACACCCCTACGTTATGCATGACCAGGTCGAATAGCACATAGACGCCGGCCCGCACTTCGGTCACGCCATCGAGCTTGCGTGCCGCCAGGGCTGTGGGCGTCGAACCGACGCTGACACCCGGGCAAGCTATCCCGACAGCGCGCAGCCGCTGTGCCGCGCGCACACATCCGGCCCGCTCCTGCTCGGCCAGCGCCACCAGCGCGTCCGGCGTATCGAGTTCGTAGCTGGAGCCGGCGTGTGTCATGACACCGCCTACCTCGATGCCGGCTTGCCGAAGGATATTGGCGACTTCAAGCAGCGTGTCTTCGTCCGGTTTGATGCCGGACCGGTGGCCGTCTGTGTCCACCTCGATCCAGATCTCGAACGCCACCTGCTCGGCTCTAGAAAATTCTGCGACGGCGGTGGCGGCGTACGGATTGTCCACCACCAGCTTGAGCTTGCAGCCCGCCCGTTTCAGCTTCGCTGCCCGCGGCAATTTGGTGGGGTCGATGCCGACCGCGTAGAGAATATCCACGACGCCTGCAGCGAAAAATTCTTCCGCTTCTTTTAACGTCGATACTGTAATGCCGACTGCGCCGGCCGCGATCTGGGCACGCACGACGTCAATGCATTTGGTGGTTTTGACGTGGGGGCGAAAGTGTACGCCAAGTGCGCGCATGCGTGCCTGCATGCTGGCGATATTGCGCGTCATCTTCGCCACATCGATAACCGCGGCAGGCGTGTCGAGTTGGTCAAGTGTCATGGTGGCATGTTCCAAGGCAGGGGCCCTTTCAATATCGAAGTCATCAAGTGAATCGATTATAGGGGGTACAGCGCCCCGCAGTGGTTAAGCCAAATTCACTCTTAGATTCAATAAAACTGAATCATCGGAATGGCGGACGCGGGCGGATTACGTGCGCCATGGTGGTGTCGGCTTGAACCTGCCTTGCAAAAATTCCATGAAATGGCGGGTCCGTGCCGGCAGGCCGGTACGGTTGTGGGTCAGCGCGATGACGTCGGCGTCCGGCGTTTTCCACGTTGGCAGGAGCCTGATCAGTCGACCCGAGCGCAGGTCGTCGGCAACATCCCATTCGGAACGCAGAATCACGCCCTGTCCCTCGCACGCCCATTGCCGAATCACGTCGCCATCGTTGCAACTCAGGCTGGAGGCAACGCGCATGCTGCGGCGCGTTTTTCCTTTGCTGAAAGTCCAGAGCGAGACGTCTTCGTTATTTTCCGCCAGCACAATACAGGGTAGATGTGCGAGGTCGGCTGGGCTCGCCGGCATGCCGAAGCGCTTGATGAGCGATGGCGCCGCGCAGACGAAGCGGGCATTGGGGGCAATCGAAAACCCGACCAGGTTGGATGTTTGCAACTCACCGATATGCACGACGATGTCGAAGCGATCCACTGTTTCGATCATCGGCGTGTCCGATAGTGTCAATGCGACCGTGATATGGGGATGCTGCTGCTGGAAAGCAGTCACGGCCGGCGCCACATACCGGCGCCCGAAGCCGAGCGGCGCATTGATTTTCAAGGTGCCGACCAGGCCGCTGCTGCGTTCGTGCAGATCCTCGAACAGCGTGTCGAATTGTTGCAGCAGTCCGCGGCCACGCTGGCACAACAACAGCCCCTCTTCGGTAAAGCGCAGCTTGCGCGCGGTGCGGTCAAGCAGGCGGATCGCCAGATTTTTTTCCAGATGCTGCAAGCGTTGCGTCACAGCGGACGGTGACACGCCCAGCTTGCGCGATGCCGCAGCAAGACTGCCGCTGTCCTGGATCGTGAGGAGAAACCGTATATCGCTCGATTCTGTCATATCGATTGCTGGTTGGGAAGAAATGCCAATACTAAGCTGCGGTACGCGGGTCGGCGTCGCGACAGGCCGTTGGCAGCATCTTCATGCCCGAACTGGTCACACCGGCCAACATGGTAAACGCCACGGTGCCGCCGGCTTCAAGCCTTACTGTGCGTACCTCATTGCCACATCAGTCATGACGAGAGCCGTCTGTCGACGTGAGCGTGATCTCGTTTGCAGTTAGCGTGTCTTGTAGCGCGTGGCCTCGCACGAAACCGCAACTAGTTCGAAAAAATCGTCAGACACAACGGCGGCCAACGTTCGGCTAACTCTCCATCGACACGTCCGATACGTCGCCCTTGGCATCGAAACGCACGCTGACAACATAGGCGGTCACGTCACCCGGCAGCGTGAAATCGAAAACATCCATGCCGTCCTCGGTATCGCTGCTCCAGTGCGACTTCAATTGCAGCATGGCCAGCACGCGGGCGCCGTCCGGCTGGTCGACACCGGCATGTGCGCGCCAATATGCGCCATCGAGTTCTTCCAGATGGTGTTCGATGAAACAATCGATACTATCTTCGCCGGCTGGCGTCCCGAACGCGCGTTCGATGGCGGTGCGTGCAGCGCTCTCGCGCCGCTTGATTTCGTCAGTGTTTGCTGCCACGGTGAACCCCTTCCTTGTACGATGTGAATGATTTTTCAGCCCGGAGGCTGACACAAGCTGTCACTGATTATAGTTGCTAAATTGCATTACGTCCTTTGCCGAAAAAGCAGTACGACAGCAGTAGAAAATCCCCCGTTCGCTGGCGAGTATGTTTTATACTATTTAGTTCAAAGCCGGACCGTACCTGTGATCGAGCAATGCTGATCTCAACCAGCACAACGGGATCTTTTTCGCAACGAAGAAACAGGTCAAAAACCGCGGCATTCCACCGGGTCGATTCCTTGAAGAAGAACTGGTCGCATGGGGCAAGCCGGCGCCCGACGCGATCTTTGCGACCAATCCCGCCAACGGTGTCTACGCCAGCATGGCCGGCGTGCTCGGCCCCTGGACCGGTCCGGCCCCGCGCCGCGCGGCCATGCAGGCGGCGATGTGGGTGCTGGCCGGCTTCGAATCGTCGTGGCACCGGAAGGCCGGCGTCGTCAGCGCCAGCGGCAGGTCGAAATTTTCAGGACGCGATGCAACAGGACCACATGCTGGCCATGGACCACATCGCCCGCCTGCTGCGCGTGACAGTCAACGCCAACGATCCCGTCAAACGCCACGAAACCGATGAATGCTTGAGCCGCTCCGCAGTGGCGCAATTTCAGGCGCTGCGCCAAGCAGGCGGGAGTTGCCTGCCTGCAGCCGTCAAGCTTCCTGCAGCGCCAGGCAGATGGCGCCAACCGCAATCACCAGGCATGCCAGCCAGGTCTTGCTGCTGACCGATTCGCGCAGGCCCACGCGCGCGATCAGCACGGCAAAGACGACGCTGGTTTCGCGCAGCGCCGAGACGGCGCCCATTGGCGCGGCCTGCATCGCCCAGATCACGATGCCATACGCGAGCACCGAGATCAGGCCGCCGACGCATGCCGTCCTGGCCGACGACCACGACGCTTGCGTCAGCATGTGCATGGCGCCGCGGCCGCGCGTGACCAGAAACACCGGCACCATCAGCCAGTAAGCGGCAAACATCCACGGCGTGTACGCCAGCGGGCGGCCGTCCGACCAGCGCACGCCCAGTCCATCGACCACGGTGTAGAGCGCAATCACGGCGCCCGTCGTCAACGCCGCGAGCGCGCTCTTGCGCGAGACCTTGCCGCGCTGGACCGCGAGCACGATGATGCCGCTGGACACCATGACGACGCCGGCCACGCGTAGCGGCGTAATCGTTTCCTGTACGGTAAGCAGGGCGCCGAGCGTGACCAGCAGTGGCGACGTGCCGCGCGCAATCGGATACGCACGCGAAAAATCGCCGATCCGGTACGACCACACCAGGCAGCAGTTGTAGACGATATGGATCAGGCCCGACGCGATGATGCAGGGCCACGCCGCCGCAGTGGGAGCGGGCGCGCCCAGCACGATGCACAGCGTGGCGATGGCGGCGATTGCCATGCTCATCCAGGTCATGGCCAGGAAACGGTCGCGCGTGCCATGCAGCAGCGCATTCCAGCTTGCGTGCAACAGTGCCGCAAACAGCACCAGCAGATTGACCGTCACGGCATCACGGCGTCGCTGCCACGCTCACGCTGGCACGGCGCAATGCCTGCACGGTCTCGACCACCAGCCGGTGCGCCGCGCCGCAATCAAGCGCGGCCAGCGCATGGATGTCGCGCGTCTTGCCGAGTTCACGCGCGACCAGGTAACCCAGGTAGTAACCGCGCCGCGGCGGCAGATCTGAATCATCCTTGCTAGTTGAAAAGAGCGGACCGTAGAGGGCTTCGTCGCCGTCGTCCAGCACGCGCGCCAGCTGCGCCCACGCCGCCGGCAACTGGGTCTTGGTCAGCGCCAGCGACCCGGCGGGAAAGTCGAGCAGCATCTCCTGCTCGGTGGCACGCGGATTGAGCACCTGCGACACATGCACCGCCAGGCCTTCCCGCCACAAGGGCTGCCACATCCCCGCTTGCGGACATTCGACGGACGCCAGCCGGTGGTAGGTATGGAACAGCTCATGATGAAACAGTGCACCTTGATCGTGGCCGGTATGCAGGCGCGTCATCATGTCGGCGCCAAACACCACGACGGGGACGCCCGCGAACTCGCGCGTGCCGCCATCCATTTCTCCCAGCGAATGCAGGAAATAAGTGGGGATCGGCACAAAATCCGGGAAGGCCGCCTGAAAGCTGGCGCTGTAACGCGGCAGGTCGGCGTCGAATTGCGTCACTGTCGCCAGATACGCGGCGCGTTGCGGGCCGAACTCTTCCAGCGCCTGCGCAATGCGCGCATCCTGCCCGGCCTGCGTGCGCTTGCCCTGGTAACGCGCAATGCCATAAAACGCTGGAAAACCGAGCGCCACCGTTTGCTTGAAGCGGCTTACACGCTCAGCGGACGGCAGGCCTTGCGTGGCGTCCCAGACGTCGACGAAGTCCCGTGCCAGGCTGGTGACCTGGAACGGCGGCGCGGCCGCCATGCTGGACAAGGACAGGCTGGCGGCGCATAGAAACAAGACAAGTGGTTTCATTGTTCTTTTACTAAAAGAAACAAGACTATGCCAAGTACTGAAATTTGGCAATTTTTTATCCGTATTTCTGGCCCCCAATGGGGGCCTATTTGTCGCTGGTGCGAGGCACTACGCGCTAGCGCGCGAGCAGGCGCTTGTCCAGCTTTGCGGCCACGCCGACGCTGCGCCCTGCCAGGTTCGCTACCGAATAGCGCACTGCGCTGCCCAGCACGATCGCAGCTTCCGACAGCGTCAGGCCATAGTCTTGCTGCAGCCACTGCACCATGCCCGCCGTGGCGCTGCGCAGGGCATCGTCGAGCGAGCCGGCCTGGCCCAGCGTCATGATCTGGGTGGGTGACGCCACGCGCGGCATGCCGATGGCTTTTCCCTTCACCAGTTCGACCGAAAACGTGACATCCATCGACGTTTCGAGCGCATATTGCGAGGTTTCGCCGTCACCCTGGAGGGCATGGGCGTCGCCCAGGTACAGCAGGGCGCCGGGCTGCTGCACCGGCAGGTACACCGTGTTGCCTTCAATGACTTCGTTGAAATCCATATTGCCGCCCGTGCGGCCGGTGTCGCCGGTCGACATGGGCGGGCCGTCCTGGGGCGCCAGCGCCAGGCCGCCGAGCATCGGGCGCACCGGGATGCGCAGCTGGCGCAGATTCGGGCCGGCCTGTTCGGGCCAGGCCAGGCCCTGCGCCAGATCGAGTTTCCAGCGCACCGGTTTGCCCAGCGCCGTCGCGTTGGCCGCAACGCCGGTCGATTGCGCGCGCCCGACCAGGGCGTCGAGGCTGTCGGCGTAGTTGCGGTTCAGGCGCAGGCGGCGCAACTGGATGACCAGCGTGTCGCCCGCTTGCGCGCCCATCACGTAAAACGGTCCGGTCTGAGGATTGCCGTACAGGGCGCGCGTGACGCCCTTGTCATCGACGCCGCCGGAATCGACGGTGCTGGTGTGGACGCTGTCGCCGGGCCAGATCGTCAGCACGGGCGCGCGGGTAGCGCTAAATTCGTTTGCATAATCGGTGGGAACGAATTCGTGCAGTTGCGCCTGGCCTGACATGCGCTCGGGCAGGCGGCGCGCACTGAACGCATGGCGCGCGCGGGCGGCGCTGTTGTTGGTGTCCGGGAAGTCCGCACTGCCTTGCATCGCCGCGCCATCGACGCGCCCCTGGTAGGCGTACTGATTGCCTTGCTGGTCGACGACGGCGAAGGCGATGTCGGTGCCGCTGCGCGTGCCGGTCAGGCGGTCGCCGTCGAGCGTGCCGGAGAGCTGGCCGGCATGCTCGTCGAGGGACATCGTCATCGACGATGGATTGCCCCAGCGATTGACGGTGAGCAGCCAGTGTTCCGCCGCGTGGGCGGAGAACGACATGGCGAACAAGCCGAACAGGAAGTAGTTGCGCATTGGTGGCCCATCAAAAAAAAGCCCGGAGAACCGGGCTTTGGCTGCATTGCTGAAAATTACTCGTCGTCGAACTCTTCGGCGAGATTCTTCCATCCTTTGCTTTTGGCAAACGGCGCAAACTCCTCCGGTGCCTCCAGCACGATCAATTTACGCTCTTGCAGTCCGGGATCGCTCGGGCCGAAATCGGGCCCCTTGTAGCCCAGCTTGCGCAACTGGTCGATGACGGCTTTGGCCAGGACAGTGTCCTTGTACAGGCCGCCATCGACCGGTGCTGCAAAATCCACGTACACATCAATAATCCCGTAACCCTCGTCGAAAATGCGGATGCCTTTGACGTCGTGGGAACGGCCGGTGCTGTCGCTGGCCTTGAACGGTCCACTCAGCTGGATATCGGTATCGGTAGTCATGGCGCTAGCTTAACTTATTTCTTCGCTTGCAGGATGGGCTCGAGGCGGTCGCGCGTGCCCGGGATGCGTTCCAGGTGCGGGTATCGCAGGCCGCCATGGTAGTCCAGCGCAACCGTGCGGAACACATTGCCTTTTTTAACCAGCAGCGTGACCGGCGCCGTGCCTGTTTTCGCTTCCTTGACGGCGGCTTTTAACAGCTCCGGTTTCCAGGCGCGGTTGTTGACCGCCACGATGCTGGTGTTGGCGGCCAGGCCGGCCTGGAAGCCGACGCCGTCCCAGGTCACGCTGGTGATGGCGCCATCGGCCTTGACGGCAAAGCCGAGCGAGTAGCTGAAGTCGGTGGTCTTGTTGCGCTCATCGGCACTTTTCGAGGCGTCGCTCGGGGTGTCGGTGTAGACCAGTTTCCAGCCGGCGCGCGCCAGGCCGTCGAGCGGGGCGTTGGGCGCGATGTCTTCCACGCGGGTGCGCAGAAAACTGGCCCAGTCGTATGGCTGCACTTGATTGAGGGCGGCGACGACGTCCTCGAACGTGTAGTGGGCCGGGGTAAAACTGCCATCGTTGACGCTGTAGAAGGCTTTGGCAAAATCGTCCAGCGAACGGCGCTCGTTGGACAGCTCGCGGATGCGGGTGTCGACGTCCAGCCAGATCAGGCTGCCTTCGCTGTAATAATCTTCGCTGCGCTGCCAGTTGCCCCAGCCTAGCGGGCGGCGGCCGTTGATGATCGGGTCGTTGACCGTGTCCTGCACGGCGCGCCATGAGCGGCCGCGCACATTGTCGAAGCGCGCCGCGGTGGCCGCGAGCAGGTCGCGCGTTGCGCTCGGGGAAATCAGGCCGGAACGGGCGGCCAGCACGTCGCCCCAGTATTGGGTCTGGCCTTCGTAGACCCACAGCAGGCTGTTTTGCAGCGGCGTGTTCAGGTTCGGTACGTCCTGGCCGGCCGGGCGCCGGAACTTGCCGTTCCACGAGTGCGTGTATTCGTGCGGCAGCAGGCCGCGGCCCGCTTCGTTCTTTTTCCAGTCGATGAAGTAACCCGGCTTCACGCCGTTTTCGCTGGACTGGTGGTGCTCGCGGCCGATGCCGCCGAATTCGTCCGAGATGGCGAACAGGAAGTCGTAATGCTGGTAGTGCTGCGAACCGTACAGTTTGAGCGCTTGCTGGACCATGGCGCGGTGCAGGCCGATTTGCTCGGGCGTCGCTTCCAGCTGGTCGGCGCTGTCGGCGACGATGTTGAGCATCACCGGCACTTTCGCGCCGGGATTGAGGTCGATGCGCTTGAAGTAGCGGCCGGCGAACAGGGGCGAGTCGATCAGTGTGTCCAGGTCGAGCGGCTTGAAGCGGATGTTGGCGCCATCCTGTTTATCAGTTTCCAGCGCGGTGCCGAATTGCCAGCCGGCGGGCAGCACCAGGTTCGGCTGCACGGTAATGCGGCGGCTGTTGTAGCCGGCCGGGTACAAGGTCATCGAGGCCCACTGCACGCCGAGGATGTCGTCCGTCATGGTGATGCGGCCCTGGGCAGTGTCGAGCGGCGACAGGTACTGGTATTCGGCCTCCAGCGTGGTCGCGCCGGCCGGGATAGCCATGTGAAACGCGAACACGTCGACCGGGTCGCGCGTCCACACCACCGGCTTGCCGCCGGCCGACAGTTTCAGGCCGGCCAGCTGGGTCAGCGGACCGCTGGGACCGTGGTTGCCCGGCAGCCATTGCGGGTACAGCAGCGTGAGCGGACCGGCTTGCACGGGGATGCTCATGCGCACGCGGAAAATCTGCTGGCGCAGGTCGGTGGCGTCGACGTTCAGGACGATGGTGCCGGGGTAGGGCGCAGCGCCAACCGCGGGCACGGCGGCCTGGGAGGTGCTGGAAAAAAGTGCGGCAAAGGCGAGGGCAAGGGCGCTACGGCGTACAAACATGGAAGCAGTCATCGTCGAATTCTGTGGTGTGGGCAAGAGTAATCGAACGAGTTTAGCACGCAGCCATGGGGGCGAATGTGTCGGTTTGTAGTGCAAAGAAAGTTCGTTTTTTTAGCCTCAAAACCGTGTTTTGTCAGCCTTGAATTCGCTGGCGCCGGCATTAGATTGGATTCAACGGATGCTCCACGGAGGTCCGTCAATCTATCGCTTAACTCACTCAAGGATATTTATCATGCGTACGACTTATGACCTCACCCCCCTGTATCGTTCCGCCATCGGTTTCGACCGCCTGGCCAGTCTGCTCGAGCAACGCGCCGATGCGCAGCCGAGCTACCCACCGTACAACATTGAACTTGTCAGCGAAGACAAGTATCGCATCGTGATGGCGATCGCCGGTTTCGACCGTTCTGAAGTGGAGATCGTCGCCGAGCGCGATTCGCTGCAGGTCACCGGCCGCAAGCAGAAGGACGAAACCCAGCGCACCTTCCTGCACCGCGGAATTGCCGCACGCGACTTTGAACAGCGCTTTCAGCTGGCCAACCACGTCAAGGTCACCACGGCCTCGTTCGACAACGGCATGCTGACCATCGACCTGGTGCGTGAAGTGCCGGAAGCACTCAAGCCACGCCGCATCGTCATCGACGGTGGCGAGAATGTGCAGGCGCTGGAGCAGCGCCAGGCTGCCTGAGCCGGTAAACTGAAGTGAGAAGGGCGCCCGTGGTTGGGGCGCCTTTTTTGTATCTGCGCGGTGGCTGAAAAACTGTTGTTGCGCCACCACCTGGCGCAACCATTAAGCAGGTTTTAAGAAGCACAGCGCAAGATACCTTCATCGAATCCCCCTTTCCATCAGGAGTACAACAATGGCTAACGTAGTTCACGGTATCACGGCAAAAGGCTTGACGGTTGCCCTGTGCGCGGCAGGCGTCATCGGCGGCGCTGTTGGTGCGATCGCGGTCAATCATAACAATGCCGTATCGGCCGAAACCGTGGTGCGGGCAGCGCCTGTCGCCCCGACCACCACGCCGCCGGCGACCACCGTCGCCCCGGGTACGCAGCAACCCATGGCGCTGCCCGACTTTACCCAGATCGTCGCCCACAATGGCCCGGCCGTCGTGAATATCCGCGTGGTCGGCACCAGCCGTGCCGGCGCCAATGTGCGTGCGCCGAACGGCCAGGAGCTGGACGAAGACGATCCATTTTTTGAATTTTTCCGTCGCTTTCAAGGCCCGCAGAATCCCCGCGGCCAGCAAGGGACACCCGTTTTTGGCGCTGGTTCCGGATTCATCATGAGCCCGGACGGCGTCATCCTTACCAACGCCCACGTGGTGCGCGACGCGAACGAGGTCACTGTGAAGTTGCAGGACCGCCGCGAATTCAAAGCCAAGGTACTCGGATCCGATCCGAAGACCGACGTGGCCGTTCTCAAGATCGAGGCCAAAAACCTGCCCGTGGTCGCGGTCGGCAATTCCAAGGCGCTCGCCGTGGGTGAATGGGTGCTGGCCATCGGTTCGCCGTATGGCCTCGACAGCACTGTCACCGCAGGCGTGGTCAGCGCCAAGGGCCGCTCGCTCGGTGATGACGGCGTGCCGTTCATCCAGACCGACGTGGCCGTCAACCCTGGTAACTCGGGTGGGCCGCTGTTCAACACGCGTGGCGAAGTGGTGGGCATCAACTCGCAAATCTACAGCCAGACCGGCGGTTACCAGGGCTTGTCGTTCGCGATCCCGATCGACGTCGCCGCCCGCATCAAGGACCAGATCGTCGCCACCGGCAAGGTGCAGCATGCCAAGCTGGGCGTGATGGTGCAGGAAGTAAACCAGGGTTTTGCTGACTCGTTCAAACTTGAATCGCCGGAAGGTGCGCTGGTGCTGAACGTGGAGAAGAATGGCGCCGCCGACAAGGCCGGCCTGAAGCCAGGCGACGTGGTACGCAAGGCAAATGGCCAGACGATCGTCTCGTCCAACGATCTGCCGGCAATGCTCTCGACCGCCAAACCGGGCGACAAGGTCGCGCTCGACGTCTGGCGTGAAGGCAAGATCGTGCGCTTCAATGCTGTCCTGGGCAACGCCAGCGACAAGGCGGCGCCGAGCGAAAAAGCCAGCGTGGCCGACGTCAACAACAGCGCCAAGCTGGGCCTGGCCCTGCGTCCGCTCGACGCGATGGAACGGCGCCAGTCCGGCATTGCATCCGGTCTGGTGATCGAGGATGCCGGCGGTGCGGCGGCAACGGCCGGGGTGCAGCCGGGCGATGTGCTGCTGTCGGTGAATGGCCGCGCCGTGACCACGGTCGAGCAGGTCCGCGAGATGGTGGGCAAGGCCGGCAAATCGGTGGCCTTGCTGATCCAGCGCGGAGGTGACAGAATCTTTATCCCGGTGCGGATCGGTTAAACAAAGGAACACAATGCGCCTGCTGCTGGTGGAAGACGACACGATGATCGGCGAAGTGGTGCTCGACCTGCTCAGGGCCGAGCACTACGCGGTGGACTGGGTCAAGGACGGCGAAATGGCCGACACGGCGCTGCTGCAATCGCAGCACTACGACCTGGTGCTGCTCGACCTGGGCCTGCCCCGTAAAGATGGCCTCGACGTGCTGCGCGCCATGCGCGCGCGCAAGGACCGCACCCCGGTCCTGATTGCCACCGCGCGCGACTCGGTGGCGCAGCGCATCGCCGGGCTGGACGCGGGCGCCGACGATTACGTCCTGAAACCCTACGACCTCGACGAACTGCTGGCGCGCCTGCGCGCCTTGCTGCGCCGTGCGGCCGGGCGCGCCGAGCCGATCTTCGAATACAAGAACATCTCGATCAACCCGGCCACGCGCGAAGTGCTGGTCGATGGCGCGTCGGTGTCGCTGTCGGCGCGCGAATGGGCGGTGCTGGAGGCGCTGGTGGCGCGGCCTGGCGCCGTGCTGTCGCGTCCCCAGCTGGAAGAAAAATTGTATAGCTGGCGCGATGAAGTGAGCAGCAATGCGGTGGAAGTCTATATCCACGGCCTGCGCAAAAAGCTCGGCAGCGACCTGATTCAAAACGTGCGCGGCGTGGGCTACATGGTGCCGAAGTGAGAGTCAGGGTCACGCACTCGCTGCGCGGCCGCCTGCTGTGGTTCCTGCTGGCGGCCATCACGATTGCCGCCGTGGCGCAGTCGACCATCGCCTACCGCACCGCGCTGCACGACGCCGACCAGATCTTCGACTATTACATGCAGCAGATGGCGCTGTCGCTGCGTTCGACCACGCCCCTCACGGCCGCCAATGCCCCGGTCGATACCAGTACGCCCATCGATCCCGGTAACGACGACCTGGTGGTGCAAGTCTGGTCGCCCGATGGCGTGCGCATGTTCCGCAGCGTTTCGCGGGCCCTGCTGCCGCAGCGCGCGGTGCTGGGCTTTTCCAACGTGAAGGCGAACGGCACCACCTACCGCGTGTTCTCAATCCAGGCCAATAATCAAACCCTGCAGGTGGCGCAGGACATGGCGGTGCGGCGCAATATGGCCGGCAGCCTGGCCCTGCGCACGCTCGCGCCGATTGCGGTGATGATGCCGATCCTGATGCTGGTGGTGTGGTGGGTGGTCAGCGATTCGCTGAAGCCGGTCGCGCGCGTGAGGAAGCAGGTGGCCTCGCGCCAGGCCGACGACCTGTCGCCGGTGTCGGAAGCGCGCCTGCCGGACGAGGTGCGCCCGTTGGTGCAGGAACTCAATTTGCTGTTCGGGCGCGTGCGCACGGCGTTCGACGCGCAGCAGAATTTTGTTGCCGACGCCGCGCATGAATTGCGCACGCCGCTGGCGGCGCTGAAACTCCAGGTCCTGAGCCTGGAGCGGGCTGACGGCATTGATGCGCGCAAGGTCGCCATGGGCCGCATCACGGCCGGCATCGAGCGCGCCACGCGCCTGGTGGAACAATTGCTGGTGCTGGCGCGCCAGGAAGCCGGGGCCTCCGAAGGCGCGGCGCCGGCGCCGGTCGACCTGGCCGATCTCGCGCGCCGCACCGTCGGTGAGATGGTGGGCGTGGCGCAGGCCAAGGGAGTCGATCTGGGCGTGCAGCATGCCGATGAAGCGCGCGTGCTGGGGCAGGGCAGTGCGCTGTCGATTTTGATGCGCAACCTGGTCGATAACGCGGTCAAGTATACGCCGGCCGGCGGCACCGTCGACGTTGCGGTGCATGTCGCCAACGGTGCGGCGGTGCTGACGGTGGAAGACAGCGGGCCGGGGATTGCGGCCGAGGAGCGCGAGCGCGTGTTCGACCGCTTCTATCGGATTGCCGGCAGCGAAGCGGCCGGCAGCGGGCTGGGGCTGGCGATCATTCGGGCGATCGCGGAGCGGCATGGGGCGAAGCTGGCGCTCGATGCGTCGGAGAGATTAGGCGGGCTGCTCGTGCGCGTCACATTCCCCACTTCGGTCTAAATGGTATGGGCCCTCGCCTGCGCGAGGGTGACGTTTTAAGGCCAACACATTAAAAACCGTCACCCCGGCGCAGGCCGGGGCCCATACCACGCTTGCAACGCTGCGGTCAGAACCGATGCCAAACCCGCGCAAAATACGCCGCGCCGTTCAGGCCAAACTGCACGCTGTCATATTTAAAGCCATTGTCCGTCTCGTTCGCATCCTGCACCGTTGGCTTGACGTTGAAGATATTCGTCCCGCCGACTGTCAGTTTGGTCTTCTCCGAAAACGCCCACGTAAAACTCAGGTCAGCCGAGGTTTTCGCTTCGTAGTGCGCATTCGGTACCGGTGAACCGGAGAACGTGCCCAGCGTTTGCGGGCCGAAGTGGATGATCTTGAAATCCGTCTCCAGCTGCCCCTGGGTGTAATCGAAACCCAGCGTGGCCTTGCGGCGCGGGCCGCCCTGCTCGATGAACAGGCGCTCGCGCTCGGACAGCAGCACGTCTTCGAAGCCGGCCAGTGCGCTCGGTGCATGCACACCGGTGACCTCGGTCTTGCTGAAGTTCAGCGCCAGAAAGGTCGTCAGCTTGCCGGCGCCGAGATTGGCGCGATTCGATGCAGTCAGATCCAGGCCCTGCGTGCGGGTGTCGATCGAGTTGACGAAAAACTGGGCCTGGCCCACGCCCAGCGCCTGCAGGGTGGCGCCCAGCGCCGGGTAGTTGTCGGCATCAAAACGGCCCGACAGCACGATGCGGTCGTCGATATTGATGCGGTACAGGTCGGCCGTCACGGAGGTCGACGGGACCGGGTTCCAGGTGCCGCCGAACGTCAAACTTTTCGACTTCTCTTCCTTCAAAGGCGGGATGCCGGCAGCCGCGGCGACCTTGCCGCCATTTGGCGCCAGCACCACATCGAGTGGCACGCCGCTGACGAAATCCGTGAAGGTCGAGGAAAAATACACCTGCTGCAGCGACGGCGCGCGAAAGCCCGTGCTGGCCGAGCCGCGCACCAGGAAGGCTGGATTGAGGCGGTAGGCCGCGGCGATCTTGCCGGTGGTGGTGGAGCCGAAATCGGAGTAGCGCTCGTAGCGCACGGCCGTCTGCACCTTCAGGCGCTCGGTGACGTCGGTCTCGAGGTCGATGTAGGCCGCGGTGCTGTGGCGGCTGCGGTCGGTGGCGTCGCCGGGCTGGAAGCCGGGGAAGCCCTGGCTGCCGGCGTTGCCGCCCACGCCTACGCCGTCGGCGTCGATGTAGGAACCGGGCACGCCGGAAAAGATCTGGTAATTCTCGTTGCGGTACTCGAAGCCGAAGGCGGCGTTCATGCCATTGAGGATGCCGTCATAAAAGCGGCTGAAGTCGGCGTTGGTGGTCAGCTGGCGGAAGGCGAAACCGCCGGCATTGAAGCTGTTGGCGCTGACGCCGCGCCCGCCGTTCAGCAAATCTGCATTCGCGATGGAAGCGTTGAGCGTGTTCGCGATGGTGTAATCCATGCGGTTGTAGCCGTAGGTCTGCGACAGGTCGGTGTTCCAGCCGGCGATCAGGGTGCGGTAGCCGACGGTGGCGTAGCGGTCTTCGATGTCGCCGTTGATGAAGGGGACAAAACCGTTCGGGTACATGGCGGCCGCATTGCGCGACGGGATATCGTCGGAACCGAGGCCGCCGCGCGCAAACGCGGCAGACGACGCATCGCGCTGCTGCACGCCTGCCGTCCCATAGAGCTTGCCGGGCCCGACATTCCATTCGCCATTCAGGTACAGGGTCTGGTTCTTGGCCTTGGTGTCGCCGATGATACGCGGATTGCCTTCTTCGGCGCGGTTCGAGCGGCCCCGGTCGAGGTATTCGCCGGTGATGCCGACCACGCCGTCGCCCACCGCCACGCCGCAGTACGCCGAGGCCAGGTAGTTGTTGCCATCGTGTTGCGTGTACTGGCCGGCGCCGAGCACCGCTTCGCAGCCCAGGCTTTTTTTCAATTCGATGTTGATCACGCCGGCGATGGCGTCCGAGCCGTACTGGGCGGCGGCGCCGTCACGCAGTACCTGCACGTTTTTGATAGCCAGCAGCGGGATCGCGTTCATGTCGGTGCCGGTGTTGCCGCGGTTGCGTGCACCGAACAGGTTGACCAGCGCGGTGGTGTGACGGCGCTTGCCGTTGACCAGTACCAGCGTCTGGTCCGAACCGAGGCCGCGCAGGGCGGCCGAGTCGACCAGGTCGGCCCCGTCGGCGCCGGTCTGGCGCGTGGAATTGAACGACGGCGAGATGTAGGTCAGCGTCTGGGCCAGGTCGAACTGGCCGCCTTGCTCGGCCGCGCGGCCCATCGGGATGATGTCGACCGGGACCGGGGTCTCGGTGGCGGAGGTGTTGCCGGTGCGGCGCGAACCAACCACCGTCACGCTCGGTACGTCGGCGGATGCGCTGGTACCGGCCTGGGCCATGGTAACGGCAGGCAGCGCGGTGGCGCCGTACAAGGCGAGCAGGATGGCCTGACGCAAGAGAGGAGTTGCTTGGTTCACGCGATGGACTCCGAATGGCAAAGAAACGATAGTACGCATCTGTGGCCCGTGCACCAAATTGGACGTTGTGAGAACGCAACGTTTAAATAATATTGCTTTTTTTTCTATGCAAAAAAGCATCAGTTTTGGTGTGATCACGATGTCGTTATGGCATTCTGCAAAAATTCTTTTTCGAATGATTGATCACAAGAAAATCAGTGCCCATGGGCGTCCTGGCGCGAGTGCCTGCTCACATTCACTATTTTGTTACATCTGCTTACACCCGGGAAGCAAGAAACGCCTTAGATTCGGAACATAGGTTTCCACTAAGTAATTTTCTTGACAAGACTTTTTGACCCCTCATCTACCGGATCCCCATGACGACTATCCACTCCCGGCACACAGGTGCCGCTGCCATACTGGCCATGCTGTTCGCCGCCCCCGCTTTCCCGGCCACGCTCGCCGTCGGCCCCGGCAAAACTTATGCCGCGCCGTGCGCCGCGATCGCACAATCGGCCCCCAACGATGTGATCGAGATCACCGGTGGCGTCACGTATTCCGGCAACGTCTGCGCCATCAACACCAGCAACCTGACGATCCGCGGCGTGAATGGCCGCCCGCGCATCGATGCCGCCGGCGCCAACGCGCAAGGCAAGGGAACCTGGGTTGTCACAGGCAATAACGTCACCATCGAAAACGTCGAAATGCTGGGCGCCCGGGTGCCTGACCAGAACGGCGCCGCCCTGCGCCTGGAAGGCACCCACTTCACGCTGCGCGGCAGTTTTATCCATGACAATGAAAACGGCATCCTGAGCGGCGCCAATACCGCCAGCAATATCCTCATTGAAAACAACGAGTTCGGCCACAACGGGTACGGCACCGGTTACACCCACAATGTGTACATCGGCAACGTGGCGAGCCTGACGTTCCGTGCAAATTACTCGCACGATGCCAACGTCGGCCACAACCTCAAGTCGCGCGCCCGGGTCAACACGGTTGCCTACAACCGCTTTTCGAGCACCCCCGACGGGCAAACCGGCAGCACCGCCCGCGGCAAGCCGAGCTATGAGATCGATTTGCCGAACGCCGGCACCGGCTACGTGATCGGCAATGTCATCGAGCAACCGGCGGGCAATTCCAACCCGAACATGCTGGCCTACGGGGAAGAGGGCGCCAGCAATCCGGCCCAGGATTTGTATGTGGTCAACAATACCTTCCTCAACGACGATCCCAACAGCGGCACCTTCGTCATGGTCGGTACCGGTGTGACCAGGCCCGTCCTGATACAAAACAATATTTTTGCCGGCACCGGCACCCTGAGCAATCAAGCCGGGGCGCTCGAGCGCACCAATTTCCGTTCCATCGCTCCCGGTTTTGTCGACCGCGCCGGCTACGACCTGCACCCGAGCGCGAATGTCCTGGTGATCGATGCAGGGTCGGCGCCCGGCCTGGCGGCGAGCGGCCTGTCACTGGCCCCGGTGGCGCAGTACAAGCATGTCGCCGCCGGTGAAACGCGGACCGCGTCCGGCGCCTTCGATATCGGTGCCTATGAAGCCAGCGCCGCGCCCGCGGCCGGCGGCGGCTGGACCAGCTGCGCCGTCGAAGGCGGCACCTGCAGCTTCAGCGGTACTGCCCAGGTGCGTTATGGCGCCAATAATGTGTATGCGACGCGCACGGCCAGCGGATCGATCGCTTGCACCAACGCCGTGTTCGGCGACCCGATCCAGAACGTCGCGAAGACCTGCCAGTACGCGGCCACTGCAGCGACGCCGACCCCGCCCGCCGTCGAGACGTGGACGCCCTGCGCTGCCGAAGGCGCAAGCTGCGCGTTCAGCGGCACGCGCACGGTGCGTTACGGCGCCGTGGGTGTGTACGTTGCGCGCGTGGCCACCGCTTCCACCCCATGCACCAACGCCGTCTTCGGCGACCCGGTGCTGGGCACCGCCAAGTCTTGCTCCTACTCCAGCATCACGCGTTAAAAGGGCGGCGCCCCGGCCGGTCCGGCGCAAGGAAAGACGCACACACCAGTTCGCTTTTTGACGGGGCGATCGTGTACACTGTGTTTTTATACAGTACTTTCATTGCCCGGATTCATCCCAGCATGTATGCGCCGCCATGTCGTCCTCTTCGCCAACCCAGCAGAACCTGCCCGACTACGCCGAGCTGTTCTGCCTGTCCAACTTCACCTTCCTGCAGGGCGCGTCGCACGCCGAGGAACTGGTGGCGCGCGCCGTCCAGCTTGGTTATGCGGCGCTGGCGCTGACCGATGAATGTTCGCTGGCCGGCGTGGTGCGCGCGCATGCCGAAGCGAAAAAGGCGGCGCTGCCGCTGCTGATCGGCGCCCATTTCCACCTGACCCGGCGCGACGGCACCCACTCGCTGTCGCTGATCCTGCTGGCGCAAAACCGCAATGGTTATGGCAACCTGGCCGAGCTGATCACCCTGGGGCGTACCCGCACCACCAAGGGCACCTATCTGCTCACGCCGGCCGATTTCGACACGGCGGCACCCGGCTTTGAACATCTGCAGGGCATGCCCGATTGCCTGGCGATTTTGCTGCCAGCCTATCCCGGCCACGACGCGGCCGACCTCGACCGCCTGCATGCCCAGGCCGCCTGGATGGCCAGCACCTTTCCCGGCCGCAGCTGGCTGGGCCTGAACCTGCTGCACCGGGCGCACGACGACGGCCACCGCGCCACCATCGACGAGGTTGGCTGGCAGCACGGCTTGCCCATCGTGGCACTCGGCCACGTCACCATGCACGTGCGCTCGCGTAAACCCCTGCAGGACACCTTGAGCGCCGTGCGGCTGGGTAAGCCCGTGGGCGAATGCGGCTATGGCCTGGCGCAAAATGCCGAGCAGCATTTGCGCTCGCGGATGCGCCTGGCCAATCTGTATGCGCCGCAAGCGCTGGCCGAAACGCTGCGCATCGCCAGCCTGTGCACCTTTTCGCTCGATCAATTGCGTTACGAATACCCCAACGAAGTCGTGCCGCCCGGGCACACGGCCTCATCGTTCCTGCGCAGCGAAACGTATATCGGTGCGCACCGCCGCTTCAAGGACGGGATTCCGGCCAAGGTGCAGGGCCAGGTCGAGCACGAGCTGGCACTCATTGCCGAGATGGGCTACGAACACTATTTTTTGACGGTGTACGACATCGTCCGCTTCGCCCGCTCGCAGCACATCCTGTGCCAGGGACGCGGCTCGGCAGCCAACTCGGCGGTCTGCTACTGCCTCGGCATCACCGAGGTCGACCCGGCCCAGTCGGAACTGCTGTTCGAACGGTTTATTTCGCGCGAGCGCAACGAGCCGCCCGACATCGACGTCGATTTTGAACACCAGCGCCGCGAAGAAGTGATCCAGTACATCTACACCAGGTACGGGCGCACGCGCGCGGCCCTCGCGGCCGTGGTGATCAGCTACCGCCCGAAAAGCGCGCTGCGCGACAGCGGACGGGCGCTGGGCATCGATCTTGGCATCGTCGAGAAAGTGGCGAAGACCCATCACTGGTTCGACGGCAAGGCCGATTTATTAAATCGCCTGGCCGAAGCGGGGCTCGATCCGGCCTCGCCCCAGGCGCAGCAATGGGCGACCCTGGCGCAGCAATTGCTCAACTTCCCGCGCCACCTGTCGCAGCACCCGGGCGGCTTCGTTATCGCGCAGGGCAAATTGTCGCGCCTGGTGCCGATCGAAAACGCCAGCATGGCCGAGCGCAGCGTCATCCAGTGGGACAAGAACGACCTGGAAGAACTGGGCCTGATGAAAGTCGACGTGCTGGCGCTGGGCATGCTGTCGATGCTGCGGCGCGGCCTGGAGCTGGTCAGCCAACGGCGCGGCGATTTGTTCGAAATGCAGGATATTCCGCCCGACGACAAGGCCACCTACGACATGATTTGCGCGGCCGACACGGTGGGCGTGTTCCAGATCGAATCGCGCGCGCAGATGAGCATGCTGCCGCGCATGTTGCCACGCAAATTCTACGATCTCGTCATCGAAGTGGCGGTGGTGCGCCCGGGACCGATCCAGGGCGGCATGGTGCATCCGTATTTGCGGCGCCGCCAGGGCCTCGAGCCGGTGCTGTATCCCAGCGATGAAATGAAGCAGGCGCTGGGACGCACGCTGGGCGTGCCGATTTTCCAGGAGCAGGTGATGCAGGTGGCCATTCTCGGCGCCGGTTTCACGCCGGGCGAGGCCGATCAGCTGCGCCGTGCCATGGCCGCCTGGAAGAGAAAAGGCGGCCTCGAACACTATTACAACCGTATCGTCAGCGGCATGATCGAACGCGGCTACACGCTGGAATTCGCCGAAGCGATTTTCAGCCAGATCCAGGGCTTCGGCGAATACGGCTTTCCGGAATCGCACGCGGCCAGTTTTGCGCTGCTCGCCTACGCCAGTTCCTGGCTCAAACGGCACGAGCCGGGCGCATTTTTATGCGCACTATTAAATAGTCAACCGATGGGGTTCTACAGCCCGTCGCAGCTGGTGCAGGATGCGCAGCGCCATGGCATCGAGGTGCGCCCGGTCGACATCACGATCAGCACCTGGGATTCCACGCTGGAAGAACGGCCCGGCGATCCGGCCGGACAGCCCCAGCCGGCGGTGCGCCTGGGGCTGTCGCTGCAGCGAGGGATGAGCCGCGAAGCCGTGGCCCGCATCGAGGATGCGCGCGCCATTCGCCCGTTCGACAGCGTGGCCGACCTGGCCCGCCGCGCCCACCTCGACCGCGCCGACCTGCAGGTGCTGGCCGGCGCGAATGCGCTGGTGTCCCTGGCCGGCAACCGCCGCGAAGCGTTGTGGCAGGCAGTTGGCGCCGTGCCCGACAAGGATTTGCTGCGCCCCACCACGGTGGATGAAGACATGCCAGCCCTGGCGGCGCCATCCGAAGGCGACGACATCGTCGGCGACTACCGCGCGCAGGGCCTCACGCTGGGCCGCCACCCGCTCGCGCTGCTGCGCAAGCAATTGCTCGACCGGCGCTTCATGCCGGCCTCGACCTTGTACGACTACCAGGATGGCCAACTCGCGCGCGCGTGCGGGCTGGTCACCGTGCGCCAGCGGCCCGGCACGGCCAAGGGGGTGCTGTTCCTGACGCTCGAAGACGAGACCGGGAATGTGAACGTGATCGTGTGGAAGTCGCTGGTGGAGCAGCAGAGGAAGGAGGTGCTGGGTGCGCCCTTGCTGGGCGTGTACGGCATCTGGCAGCGCCAGGGCGAGGTGCGCCACCTGGTGGCCAAGCGGCTGGTGGACATGTCGGCGCTGCTGGGGCGGCTGGATACGCATAGCCGCGATTTTTGCTGACTGCAGCAGCGCACCGGGGTGCGCCGCTGCGTGACATCAGAAAATCAGCTTGAGGACACCTGTGACCGTCAGCAAGCCGATGATAAAGATAGCGATAATGATCCACATCAAGATTTTCATGCATTTCCCCTAAGTAAATTTAAGGGGAAGAATAGCATAGTTGCTAAAAAGACAGCGATTCGATTAGAACTCTTCCCACTCGTCGGCTGCCGCCGCGGTCGCACGCGGCTCGCGCTTGACGGCCGGAGCAGCCGCAGGCTTGGCCCGGACTGGCGCCGGCGCCGCCACAGGCTTGGCACGTGCTGGCGCTGCCGCCACTGGCTTGGGCCGTACCGGCGCTGCCGACGCCGACGCCTGCGCTGGCTCCACGCGCGCGGCCGGCCTGGTCAGCCGCGCCAGCGGTTTTTTCACGACCGCTGCCGGCCGCGCCACCGGTGCGGCGAGCCTGTCATCGAGCTTGAACACACTGACCACTTCTGCCAGTTTCGCCGCCTGCTCCTGCATCGACGCCGCTGCGGCGGCCGATTCTTCCACCAGCGCCGCGTTGCGCTGGGTTGCTTCATCCATCTGGCCGATGGCCTGGTTGACCTGCGCGATGCCGCCCGACTGCTCCTGGCTGGCGGTGGTGATTTCGCCCATGATGTCGGTCACGCGGCGAATGCTGGTGACCACTTCTTCCATCGTCGCGCCGGCGCGGTCGACCAGCCTGGTGCCGGTTTCAACCTGCTCGACCGAGGCGCCGATCAATTCCTTGATTTCCTTCGCCGCGGCAGCCGAGCGCTGCGCCAGGGTGCGCACTTCGGAGGCGACGACCGCGAAACCGCGTCCCTGTTCTCCGGCACGGGCAGCTTCCACGGCCGCATTCAGGGCCAGGATATTGGTCTGGAAGGCGATGCCGTCGATGACCGCGATGATGTCGACAATCTTGCGCGACGCTTCATTGATGGCGCCCATCGTGTCGATCACCTGGCTGACCACCGCGCCGCCTTGTACCGCCACTTCGGAGGCGGTAATCGACAGCGTGTTGGCCTGGCGCGCATTCTCGGCATTGTTGTGCACGGTGGTGGTCAGTTCTTCCATCGACGCGGCGGTTTCTTCCAGCGCGCTGGCCTGCTGCTCGGTACGGCCGGACAGGTCCATATTGCCGGCGCTGATTTCGCGCGACGCGGTGGCGATGGTATCGGTCCCGCCGCGCACTTCGGTGACGATCGCCGTCAGGCTGTCGTTCATCAGGCTCAGGGAGCGCAGCAGGGCGCCGGTTTCGTCCTGGCCCGATGCGTCAATTTTTTGCGACAGGTCGCCGGCGGCCACCGTTTCTGCCACGCGCACGGCGGTGCGGATCGGCCGCACGATACCGGCGGTAAGGCGCAGGCAAAAGACCCCGCCCAGCAGGACCGTGGCGAGCGTCAGCAAGCTGATAAGGCGAATACTGCCATTCGACGCCGCTTCGATCGCGGCGGCGGCGGCATCGATGCTGGCATGCTGCATGCCAACCAGTTCGTGTATCGATTCCTGGTAGGCGTGGGACGTGGGCAGAAATTCCTTGTCGAGGACACGGGCTGCTTCCTCCGCATCGCCGCCGGCTTTGGCCTTGACGGCTGCATCGCGCAGTCGAAAAAACTCCTTGCGTTGCACCAGGATTTTGTCGAACAGTTGTTTCTCTGGTCCAACAACGATGAGCGGCTCTATCTTCTCGAGCAGTTCGCCCGATTCGCGCGTGGTCAGCGCTGTGTCATCCTTGAAAAACGCGCCGAGCGAAGGATCGCTGCTCTTGGCGATGGCTGCAGTGCGGCGCACGGCGCCATAGATGCGCGTATACCACTCGACGATCAGGCGTTCTTTGGCCAGCGACTGGCTCATGACAATTTTGGTATCGCGCGAAATGAGTTGGAGTTGCCAGACACCGGTGCCGGCGATGAACACGGTCAAGGCCAGTACCAGGGCAAAGCCTGTGGCAAGTCGTTTGCCGATGGTGAGGTTGGAGAAAAAACCCATGCGTGCTACTCCAGAAACAAGATGTTGAACCGCGAAGGGATTCATCATACATTCCGTGTGGCAACGATTGTATTATCTGGTTATTTTAAATTTAAAAAGTCGCACCGCGGCAACAAACGCGGCTGATCAGGGCAGTCCGCCTTGCCGTTGGCAAGGCGGCATCGTGCGGGATTAGTTATTGCTGGTGCCGTAATAACCATGAATCTGGTCCGACCATTGTTGATCAGCCATGTTCGGCCAGTTGTCGGTGTCGAAACCTGGCGCGTTTTCCACGCGCTCTTGCGGCATGTCGAGCGTGAAGCGGTGGTTGGCGGTGTCGAGTTTGAGGGCCTTGAACGGCACCGCAAACAGCTTCTGGCCGATGGTGAGCACACCGCCGCTGGACATGACGGCATACGCGACCTGGCCGGTGCGCATGTCGAGCATGAATTCCTTGATTTCGCCGAGGTGTTCGTTTTGCAGGTTGTGCACGTGGTCGCCGATGAGCGTGTCGGCGCCCATCAATTCAGGACCTGGACCCTTGTGGTCTTTTTTGGCATACATGCCGAAGGTGTCGCGATCTTGGTAGGACATGGTGAACTCCTTGAATGGGGAAAAACCCAAGCATGGACCTGATCCGCCACCGGGTCTGTTCGGACGCGCACATAGGTCGAGTGCATCAGCGTGCGTCCGCCGCGCGCAAGCGTGCCGCGCGCGCGCCCGAATCCGGATGACTGGACAAGTAGCCGGTGGCGCTGTCGAACCAGCCAGCCTCGCGCTGCGCGCTGTTTTTGCCGTGGTCCATAACCAGGAACAGGTCGGCCAGCGGCGCCAGCGGCAGGTGATGCGTCTGCAGCACGGCCATGGCGTAGGCATCGGCCTCGGTTTCCATCGCGCGTGAATGGCGCGCGCCCAGCAGCACAGCTGGGGCGCCTGCCGCCACTGCACTGAAATCGCCAAACAGAAACGCCGCAAACGCGGTGGTCAGCGAACCTCGTACCACCGAGCGCATGCTGTGGCGGCCCTCGATGTGGCCGATTTCATGGGCCAGTACGCCGGCCAGAGCAGCCGCCTGGACGGGGCCGAAAGCATCTTCATCGCCGAGGATCAGCGCCACCATGGCGTCGTTGAGCACTACGCTGCCGTCGGGCAGGGCCAATGCGTTCGGGCCGAACGGGGCCGGCATGGTGCGCAGCAGCAGTGTCATCGGCATGCGCGGCTGCGCGGGCTGCACGGCTTGCCACACCTGCCGGATCTGGTCCTGTTGGGCCGGCGTGATGGCCGACGGCTTGAACAAGCCTTGCCGGGTGAAGGCGTCGCGGGTGAGTTTACCGATGCGCACATCGGCACTGTCCGGCAACAGCGCCGTCAGGGCGCCGGCGGCCGCTGGTAATCCCCACATGGCGCTGGCGCCAATCAGCGCCACCAGCGCAACAAACGCGCCCAGCGCGACGCGCCAATGGCCTTGCCAGCGCACCACCAGCGACGCGCGCTGGCCGACCAGCGCGGCCAGCGCCGGGTAGTCGGTCGCGTCGACTTCGCAGTGGGCGCCATCGTCGAAATAAACCATGCCCGCGGCGTGCGCAAACGGCTCGGTCAGGCGCAGCTGCGCCAGTGGGTAGGTGGCATTGATCTGTGTGCCAAGCACCGCCAGGCAGTCGTCGCTGCGGGTGAGCGTTACCGCGTGGCGGCGCGCGCTGCGTCCATCGCCGTAGTGGGCGGGAATGGTCATCTACAAAGCGAAATCGATACCGAGGAAATCGGCCGCGCCATCGCCTGCCGCATTCACATCGGCGCCTTTGCCGGCGCTTTCCAGGGCATCGATATCGACGCTGGACGTGATGTGCAGGTGGGCCAGGATGTAACGCTGGGTGCGCACTGCGGCAAACGGGCGGAACAGGCCGATCGTCAATATCGTCAGGATGGTATTGACTGCATGCAGCTTGAACAGGCCGCCGAATGTCATGTCGGACGCGATGGCCACACCTGGGAAGCTGGTGTGCGACCAGACCAGGTTGCCGATGCGTGCCTGCATGTAGGGGAACAGCGACAACAGCGCAGCATAGGCAAGCACTGCCAGCCCGATCAGGACGAAAGGTGCAATCGCGCCTCGCGACCCCAGCTTGGCGAGCACGGGCAGGGCCACAGCCGCCACGATGCCGAGCGCGATCATGATCCCGAAGGCGATCAGATAAGGCGGCCAGAAGCGGCGCGTTTTGAGTGTGTAAATTGAATCGACCCCACCGAACCGGATATGCGCGTGCTGATACCGCTTGACGGCAGCATGCATCACCGGCCAGGCCAGGTACAGCAAGCCGAACAGGGCGAGCCATGGCGACGGCGCGTGCGCCGGTCCCCCGGCCGCCATGGCGCCGGCAACGCCGGGCAACATGAATACCAGCATCGGCGGAATGAAGGTGGCATACGCTTCCTGCGTGGTACCGGTGAACCCGAAGCGCAGGCCGCGCCAGCTGGTGTTGTGCAGCCGGAAGCGCAGGGCGCCGCGCAGAAGCATTGGCAGGACCAGCAGCAGCGCGCCTACCACGACCAGGCCGGCGCTGATCGAAAAGCCGAAGGCATACTGGTAGCCAGTGACCAGCAGCAGGGCCAGGATGCGGCCCTTCAGGATGGCCATTGGCTTGCCGTGGAAATCGAAGGCGGCGCCGTCCAGGGTGGTATTCCGGTCGAAGTATTGCAGGCGCCGCACCTTGGCCCAGGCGGAATAGATGCCGAAGGTGATGATGGTCAGCAGCAGGTTGACGATCCAGATGCGGAAATATTCGGCGCCATTTCCCGTGAAAGTCAGTGCCAGGGGGCGCGCTTGCGCCGGCGGAGCGTCCAGGGACACGTTATAGGTCTCAAGCATTCGATGCAGTCTGTCGAAAGAACGGTACACTCCGGGCGGGAGCGGCGCGCTGTTGATGTTGCTATTTAGTAATTCTAGCGTGTGGTGGCCGTGTTGACTGGTAAATTTGTAAATGTTGTAATTTAGGCACATCAGACGGTATTCGTGCAGGAAAAGCTTGCAAAGTGATGGGGAGGGGAAAATCTCGCCAGCCTCGAAAATGGGGCATGTTTAGGGTATAATCTCAATTTCCCGCATGTGCCATTCGGCACCATCTGCAAATGACCAAATTTGTCTTCGTCACCGGCGGCGTCGTGTCTTCCCTGGGTAAAGGGATCGCGGCCGCTTCTCTCGCTGCGATTCTCGAATCGCGCGGTCTTAAAGTCACCATGCTGAAACTGGATCCGTACATCAACGTCGATCCGGGCACCATGAGTCCGATGCAGCACGGTGAAGTGTTCGTCACCGATGATGGCGCAGAGACCGACCTCGACCTTGGCCACTACGAGCGCTTCATCAGCACCCGCATGAAAAAGGTGAACAATTTCACCACCGGCCAGATCTACGAATCCGTGATCCGCAAGGAACGCCGCGGCGAGTATCTCGGCAAGACCGTGCAGGTGATTCCGCACATTACCAATGAAATCCAGGATTACATCCACCGCGGCGCCGAAGGCTACGACGTGGCGCTGGTCGAAATCGGCGGCACCGTCGGCGATATCGAATCGCTGCCGTTCCTGGAAGCGGCGCGCCAGCTGTCGTTGCGCATGGGCCGCAAGTCGGCCGCGTTCGTGCACCTGACGCTGGTGCCGTTCATCGCCTCGGCCGGCGAACTGAAAACCAAGCCGACCCAGCACAGCGCGCAAAAACTGCGCGAGATCGGCATTTCGCCGAACGCCTTGCTGTGCCGCGCCGACCGCCCGATTCCGGACGACGAGCGCGCCAAAATTTCGCTGTTTTCGAACGTCGAAATGAACGCCGTCATCTCGGTGTGGGACGTCGACACCATCTATAAAGTGCCGCAGGTGCTGCACGATCAGGGCCTCGACACCATCATCTGCGAAGCGCTCGGCATCGAAGCACCGCCGGCCGACCTGTCGATGTGGACCAAACTCATCCACACGCTGGAACACCCGAAACACGAAGTGACCATCGGCATGGTCGGCAAATACGTCGAGCTGATCGAATCGTATAAATCGCTCACCGAAGCGCTGCGCCACGCTGGCATTCACACCGAAAGCCGCGTCAACATCGAGTACATCGACTCGGAAGAGATCGAAGCGACCGGTTGCGCCAACCTGGCAAAATACGACGCCATCCTGGTGCCGGGCGGCTTCGGCAAGCGCGGCGTGGAAGGCAAAATCATGGCGGCGCGCTATGCCCGTGAACAGAAGATCCCGTACCTGGGTATCTGCCTGGGCATGCAGGTAGCACTGATCGAGTACGCCCGCCACATGGCCGGCCTGCCGAACGCCAATTCCACCGAGTTCGATCCGGACACCGACCAGCCGGTCGTGGCCCTCATCAACGAGTGGCAGAACCACGACGGTAAAGTGGAACTGCGCGACGCCAATTCCGACCTGGGCGGCACCATGCGCCTGGGCGCGCAAACCTGCGCCGTCAATCCGGGCACGCTGGCCGCCGAAATTTACGGCAGCGTGGTCACCGAGCGCCATCGTCACCGCTATGAAGCGAACAACCATTACCTGCAGCGCGTCGAAGACGCCGGCCTGGTGGTCGCCGCCCGTACGCCAAACGAAAACCTCTGCGAAATCATGGAACTGCCGCGTAGCGTGCACCCTTGGTACATGGGTGTGCAGTACCATCCTGAATTCAAGTCGACGCCGCGGGCCGGTCATCCGCTGTTTATCGCGTTTATCCAGGCAGCACTGGCGCACCAGTCGGCCAGCACCAACCCTGCTTTCGATCCGGATGCCGTCATCGAGCCTTATTCGGTATGAACCTCAGTGTGAGCCCCGCTTGAACAAAACGAACTAAACCGTTTGCGCGCCGCGTCCCTTGTTGCAAGGGCCGCGGCGCGTTTGCGATGTGCAGCATCACTGCAACGATTTTTTTATTGATTCGGAGACTAAAAACATGAGTGCTATCGTAGACATTATCGGCCGCGAAATTCTTGACTCGCGCGGCAATCCAACCGTCGAATGCGACGTGCTGCTCGAATCGGGCGTGATGGGCCGTGCGGCTGTGCCGTCGGGCGCGTCGACCGGTTCGCGCGAAGCCATGGAGCTGCGCGACGGCGATCCAAAGCGTTATTTCGGCAAGGGCGTGCTGCAAGCCTGCGAAAACATCAACACCGAAATCTCCGAAGCCATCATGGGCCTGGACGCGAACGAGCAAGCTTTCCTCGACCGCACCCTGATCGACCTCGATGGCACCGAAAACAAATCGCGCCTGGGCGCCAACGCCATCCTGGCCGTGTCGATGGCCGTCGCCAAGGCCGCCGCTGAAGAAGCCGGCCTGCCGCTGTACCGTTATTTCGGCGGCTCCGGCGCGATGCAGATGCCAGTCCCGATGATGAACGTGATCAATGGCGGCGCCCACGCCGACAACAACCTGGATATCCAGGAATTCATGATCATCCCGGTCGGCGCACCGAGCTTCAAGGAAGCCGTGCGTTACGGCGCCGAAGTGTTCCACACGCTGAAAAAGATCCTGCACTCGAAAGGCCTGGCCACCTCGGTCGGCGACGAAGGCGGTTTCGCACCGAACGTGGCCAACCATGAAGAAGCCATCAAGCTGATCATGCAAGCGATCGAAGAAGCGGGCTATGAAGCCGGCACCCAGATCGCCATCGGGCTCGACTGCGCCGCCAGCGAATTTTACAAAGACGGCAAGTACGAACTGGGCGCCGAGGGCATGAGCCTGACCGCGGAACAGTTCACCAACCTGCTGGCCACCTGGTGCGACAAGTACCCGATCATCTCGATCGAAGATGCAATGGCCGAAGGCGACTGGGACGGCTGGGCCACGCTGACCGGCGCGCTGGGCAAAAAAGTGCAACTGGTGGGCGACGACCTGTACGTCACCAACACCAAGATTTTGAAAGAGGGCATCCAGAAGGGCATCGCCAACTCGATCCTCATCAAGATCAACCAGATCGGCACCCTGACCGAGACCTTCGCCGCCATCGAAATGGCCAAGCGCGCCGGCTACACGGCCGTCATCTCGCACCGTTCGGGCGAGACCGAGGACTCGACCATCGCCGACATCGCGGTGGGCATGAACGCGTTGCAGATCAAGACCGGCTCGATGTCGCGTTCGGACCGCATGGCCAAGTACAACCAGTTGCTGCGCATCGAGGAAGACCTGGGCGACATCGCCAGCTATCCTGGCCGCGACGCGTTTTACAATCTGAAGTAATCAGCAACACCGGCGTGCAGCCGTTCTGGTTGCACGCCGTTTCTTTGAAACGCCAGCATGCGCCTCATTACCCTCGCCCTCGCAGCTTTGCTGCTGATGATTCAATATCCGCTGTGGATAGGGAAGAATGGCTGGCTGCGCGTGTCCGACCTGGAAACCCAGCTCGACGCCAGCCGCCGCAAGACATTGGACATGAAGGCGCGCAACGACAAGCTCGGCTCGGAAGTGCGCGATTTGAAAGAGGGCACGGGCGCGGTCGAAGAACGGGCGCGCTACGAACTCGGGATGATCAAGCAGAACGAAATCTTCGTGCAGGTGCTGCGCAAGGATGAGCAGCCGAAGGTGTCGATGACGCCGTTGCCGGCGCCGCCGCCGGTCAAGAACGACAAAAAACCGAAGCAGTAAGACCGTTTATCGTGCGAATTTCCTTTTGCCTCTCAGGCAGGACGGGCGGCAGCGCCGCACACCTGTGAGACAACAAAAAATGGCCCAGAGCATCCCGGGCCATTTTTTTCGTGTCCTGCTCAATAGATCAGGCAGCAACCCTGAACACTTCCACCTGCCCCGACAACTGCTGCGCCCGCTGATGCATCGACTCCGCCGCCGCCGCTGCCTGCTCGACCAGCGCGGCATTTTGCTGCGTCAAATCGTCGATCTGTTTTACGGCCTGGTTGATTTCGTTGACGCTGACAGCTTGCGTCTCGCTGGCCAGTGAAATGCGTTCGATCAGCGCGCTGACGCCAGAGACGCTCAGCACCAGTTCTTCCATCGTTTTGCCCGACTGTTCGACCAGCGCACTGCCGTCGTTGATCTTGCCGACCGACGTCTGGATCAGCGCCTTCACTTCACGCGCCGCGGTGGTGCAGCGCTGCGCCAGATTGCGCACTTCGGACGCGACAACGGCAAAACCGCGGCCCTGTTCGCCGGCACGGGCCGCTTCCACGGCGGCGTTCAGCGCCAGGATATTGGTCTGGAAGGCGATGCTGTCGATTACCCCGATGACGTCGACGATGCGGTTCGACGCCTCGTTGATTTCACCCATGGTGTGGGTGACACGGCCGACGATGGCGCCGCCGCGGCCGGCGATCTCCGATGCTTCGGCGGCCCGGTGATTGGCTTCCTTGGCGTCGAGGGCGTTGCGACCCACGGCGTCGGTCAACTGGACCATTGTCGCGACGGTTTGCTCCAGCGAGCTGGCCTGCGATTCGGTGCGGGCCGACAGGTCCTGGTTGCCGCTGGCGATTTCCTGGCTGGTGTGCGAAATTTCCGAGGCGCCGGAGCGGACGCCACCGACGATGCCGACCAGGCCTTCACGCATATTGCCCAGTGAGACGATGAGCGCGCCGATTTCGTCTTTCGACGCTGTCGGCAAGTCGGCCGTCAGGTCGCCGGTGGCAACCGCTTCGGCGAATCCCGATGCTTTTTCGAGCGGTTCGACGATGCCACGGGTGACGTGGTAGCCGAGGATGGTGCCGAGCAGCACGGCTAGGGCGGCGATCACATACATCAGGGTGCGGGAGGTGGCGGTGACGACGTCGACGTGCTTGCTGGCGGCCGCCAGCTGACCATCGATGCGGTTGATGACGGTGTCGAGTTCGGCGACGATACGGCGGCGCAGCGGACTGCATTCTTCGACCAGGAACTTGCCGAATTCTTTCATCTGGTTGGCGTCGCGGAAGGTGCGCGGCTTCTTCAGGGCTCCGGCCATCGTCTGCAAATCCCGGTTGGCGAGATCGAAGTCCTGCGTCCCACTCAGCACGGGCGTCAACTTGTCGAGCCGGTTCAAGACGATGGCCGATTGCTGGTCCAGCATATTCAGTTCGCGCTCAGCATCTTCTTTTGTTTCGTAGATGTACGCATTGCGCGCAGCGATGCCGGTCTGGTCGAGCGCTTCGCGTAGTTCGTAAAGGGGCGCGAGCTGCGTCGTGCGGATGAGGCGTTCCGCATCCACTACTGCTGTTACTTCGCCCATGCGATAAATGGCAAAGGCCGTCAACGCCAGGGTCAGGAGAACAAGTGCGCCGAAGGCGAAGGCGAGGCGTGCGCCGATTTTGTATGTGCTGGACATGGTCGTTGAACCTGGTTGGTCGCGATTCAACAATGGTAGCGTCCATTCGGCAAATTCAGTAATTCTTTCTGGAAAGGTCGTAAGCCTTGTTGCCGTGATGAGACATTTACTAGGAGAAACGAGCCAGTCAAGCCTATCTTCCAGGAGCATACATACCGCACTGGTCGAGCGCCGATGCATGCTGGCGTTCATAAACCGCAAAGTCAGACACTGGTACGGGTTTTGTAGCAGGTTTCGGTAAAAACGCGCGCGATAAAAACCCCGTGGGCGCAGCATGCGCCTCATTACCCTCGCCTCGCAGCTTTGCTGCTGATGATTCAATATCCGCTGTGGATAGGGAAAAATGGCTGATGTGCGTCTCCGACCTGGAAACCCAGCCCGACGCCAGCCGCCGCAAGACACTGGACATGAAGGCGCGCAACGACAAGCTCGGCTCGGAAGTGCGCGATTTGAAAGAGGGCACGGGCGCGGTCGAAGAACGGGCGCGCTACGAACTCGGGAAGATCAAGCAGAACGAAATCTTCGTGCAGGTCCTGCGCAAGGATGAGCAGCCCAAGGTGTCGATGACGCCGTTGCCGGTGCCGCCGCCAGTCAAGAGCGACAAAAAACCAAAGCCTTAAGCCGATTCGTTCGTCGCATCGTTGAGATCGCGTAATCGCACATTTTCGAACTTCGCTAGTTTGGGTCATTTCCGTCACTTTTTACAAGGGATAGCGATGACCCAGATGCCAAAAACAGATAGCCAGATCGATTTTGAAAACGCCATCAAGGCGCTGGAGGCGCAAGCCGCCAACCTTGGTGCGCATCTGACAATTGATTCCGCCGCACGCCAGGCTTACACGCGCGAGATTGCAACCATGGCTGATGGCCTGCGCCGCGATGCCGTCAGTGGAAAAATTACCTGGGCGCAGGCAGCACAGCAAGCGCAAGAGACACGCAATCTCGTCATGGAAGCGATCAGATTGCGCAGCACACCAGTCGGTCGTTCCTTCGCTCAAAAATTGAAGCCGACGGGATTTTCATTAAATGAACTCATCGCGAAGCAGGCCGGGAAAATGTACGGCAAGTCAGTCATTTTTTCGAGACTGACCCTTACCCAGAAAAACAAAATCTATGCCGCGGTTGTTGCTGCGGCCGGACGATCAAATGTAAAAGTGAGCGCTGCACTGGCCCGGATGGCATTTTCCGGGCGAAGTCTGCTGATCCTGTCGCTCGGGATTTCGACGTACACCATTGCGACTTCCACCGATAAAGTTGCTGCTGCAAAAAAGGAAGCGCTTGTGACCGGCAGTAGTGTCGCTGGAGGAATCGCCGGCGGGGCACTTGCGGGTCTTGCCTGCGGGCCAGGTGCACCTGTCTGTGTAACGGTCGGAGCATTCGTGGGCGGCGCGCTGGCCGCGTACAGTGCTGGATTTCTCTGATCGCGTTGCAGCATGATGCTTCTCTCACCATCCGATTTTTCCCTGCGCCTGTTGCGTCAGCCGTCAAATGACACCACAGCTTCAGGTGAGCTGATCATCAAAGGCAAGCCCAGCGGAAAAATGATCGACTGTGCAGTGCTGGAGGCGGCGCTCGAATGGAACGGCATGATACTGGCGTTTTTTACGGATGGTGTTCCATACGAAGAGTTTTTGCAGATGGTTTTGTTCGACCAAAAACTTGCGGTGGTCGACTCTGCCCGATTGGGCGCCACGTACTCGACCGGTGTATTTTCCGACCTTGTGCTATGCCCCCCGGACGAGGTGCGCTTTCGCTTTATTGGTGGCATTACATGGACGCTGCAGCTGATGGACCGGCCACGCTTTGTGCTGCCCTTTGTTTCGGATCCGACTGGCGTGTCGCGCCCGTTTGGCTTTGTTCGCCGTTTCAAGGTGATCGGAACGCCATTGCCGGATACCGGCATGTCGCCCGGATAAAAAGGTGGCGCGGCCCCACAACCGCTGCGCCCGCTGCTGCATCGACCCGGGCGCTGCCCGCTAGGGGCTAGCCTCAGTTAGTGCTTGCTGTCACTGGCCGGCAGCAAGGTCGCCACCGGCGCCTCCACCGCAAACAGCTGCGCGCAGTCGACCTTGTCGAAGTCGTAATGCTTGCCGCAGAAATCGCAGTTGATGCCGAGGTGTCCGAGGTCAGTCAGCGCATCTTCCACTTCCGCCTCGCCCAGCATTTTCAGCATATTCCCGACCTTTTCGCGTGTGCAGCTGCAGTGGAAGGCCGGGTGGGCCGGGTCGAATACGCGGATCGTCTCTTCCCAGAACAGGCGCTGCATCAGCGTGTTGATGTCGGTGCTCAGCAACTCTTCCTGTTTCAGGGTCGACGCCAGCATGACGGCGCGGTTCCAGGTTTCCAGGTCGTCTTCTTCGCTCGATTGTTCGACCTGGTCATCCTTGCCGCTGTGACGCGGCAATTTCTGCAATAACAGGCCGCGCGAAATACCGTCGTTCGCGCCCAGCCACAGGCGCGTGTCCATCTGCTCGGAACGCAGCATGTAGTTTTCGATGACGGTCGCCATGTTCTCGCCGTCGAGCGGCACGATGCCCTGGTAGGGTTGCTGGCCCGGCATCTTGTCCTGCGGGTCGAGCGTGATGACGAAGCGGCCTTTGCCATTCTGGTTGAGCAGGTCGATCAGCGTGGCGTTGTCATCGATGACGACGTCTTCCGCCAGCTTCGCGGTGGCGCGCATTTTGAGGTTGGCGTCGCATTCGACCACCATCAGGCGCACTGGCCCGTCGCCATGAATCTGCATGATGATCGCGCCGTTAAATTTCAGGTTGGCCGAGAGCAGGGCGGCCGCGGCCACCATTTCGCCCAGCACCGTGCGTACCGCTGGCGGGTAATTGTGGCGGTTCTGGATTTCGCGCCAGGTGTCGGAAATTTCGACCAGCTCGCCGCGCACGGCGGCATTGTCGAAAATAAATTTCTGCAGGGTATCGGTACTGACCGGGGTCAGCGTAATACTTTCATGGGTGTCGTTGCTCATCGGTTTATCCTATTTTTTTGAGTTGAGTCTTGAACAGCTGGCCACGCGCAACATAGCTGGCGGCGTTGCCTTGCAAGCGCTGAATATCTTCTGCGCCAAGCGTGCGCACCACCTTGGCCGGGGCGCCGACGATCAGCGAGTAATCGGGAAATTCCTTGTTCTCCGTGACCAGCGCGCCGGCGCCGACCAGGCAACCTTTGCCGATCTTTGCGCCATTCAGGATCACGGCCTGGATGCCGATCAGCGACCCGTCGCCAATCGTGCAGCCGTGCAGCATGGCCTGGTGGCCAATCGTGACGCCTTCACCGATCGTCATCGGATAGCCGAGGTCGGTGTGCATCACGGTGCCTTCCTGGACGTTGCTGTTGGCGCCGATGGTGATGCGTTCGTTGTCGCCGCGAATCGTCACGCCATCCCACACCGATACGTTCTCCGCCAAAGTGACCTTGCCGATCAGGTTGGCGGAATCGGCCACGTACGCCGTTGCGGCAATGCTTGGAGCGTGTTCGCCCAACTGGTAAATGGCCATGGAGATCTCGCTGGAAAGGAATGAGGGGAAGATGCTATTTTACGCTTCGGGGAAAGATGGGGCTGCTCAGGCAAATATCAATGTCTCGCGTATAATTGCACGGTCGTTCTTTTTTACTCCAGGATCCGCCATGACGCCTTCCCGTACCGAATTTCTGACCGTCCGCGGCCTGCGCACCCACGTGCGCCACTGGGGCCGCGCGGGCGCACCCAAGCTGTTCATGGTGCATGGCTGGATGGACGTGGGGGCGTCGTTCCAGTTCGTCGTCGATTGCCTGCAAGGCGACTGGCACGTCATCGCACCCGACTGGCGCGGCTTCGGCCTGACCGAACGTATCCAGGGCGACACCTACTGGTTCCCCGATTACCTGGCCGACCTCGAGGTATTGCTCGACCACTACGCGCCGGGCGAAGCGGTCAATCTGCTCGGGCACAGCATGGGCGGCAATATCGCCAGCCTGTATGCGGGCGTGCGGCCCGAACGCATCCGCGCGCTGATCAACCTGGAAGGGTTCGGCCTGCCGGCCAGCAAACCGGAACAGGCGCCGCGCCGTTTTGCCAAGTGGCTAGACGAACTGAAGGAGCCGGCCACGATGCGCGGCTATGCCGACCTCGGTGCGGTGGCAGCGCGCCTGCGCAAGACCAATCCGCGCCTGCCGCCCGAGCGCGCGGCTTTCCTGGCGCAGCACTGGTCGGCGCAGAACGCCGCCGGCGAGTGGGAAATCCTGGGCGATCCGGCGCACAAGCGCAGCGGCCCGCTGCTCTACCAGGCCGAGGAAATCCTGGCCTGCTGGCGCCAGATCACCGCGCCGGTGCTGTGGGTGGAGGCGGACGACACCAATATGTGGCAGTGGATGGGGCCGAAAGAGCAGGCGCGCATCGAAGTCGATCGGCGCCTGGGACAGCTGCAACACGTCACCGCGCGCATGATGCCGGACGCGGGGCACATGCTGCATCACGACCAGCCGCAGTTGCTGGCCGAGATGATTGAGTCTTTCTTGCGTAACGTTGTGTGAAGCGCACATGCGTTCGCGTCTGGGAGTAGCCTGCCGTACAATGAAGCTTCCCTCACTGAAGCGCTTGGATCCATATTGAAAGTCGACCTGCACTGCCATTCCAACGTTTCCGACGGCGTCCTGACGCCCGCCGGGGTGGCGGCGTATGCGCACCAGGCCGGTGTCGACGTCTGGGCCCTGACCGACCACGACGAGATCGGCGGCGTTGCCGCTGCGCGCGTTGCGGCAACCGGCCTGGGCATGCGCTTTGTCGCCGGCGTGGAAATTTCCATCACCTGGGCCAACCAGACCGTCCACATTGTCGGCCTGCAGATCGACGAAACCAATGCGGCATTGAAGGCCGGGCTGGCGGCCACGCGCGCCGGACGCGATGCGCGCGGGCGCGAGATCGCGGCCCAGCTGGAAGCGGCCGGCTACCCGGGCGCCTACGAGGGCGCGCTGGCATACGTCGGCAACCCCGACCTGATGTCGCGCACCCACTTTGCCCGTTACCTGGTGGCGTCAGGCGCCTGCGCAAATACCAGCGAGGTGTTCCGCAAGTTCCTCACCGAAGGCAAGCCGGGCTATGTGCCGCACCGCTGGGCTTCCCTGACCGAAGCAGTGGGCTGGATTCGCGCCGCCGGCGGGATTGCGGTGGTGGCGCATCCGGGTCGCTACAACTTCAGCCCGGTGGCCGAAGCGGCGTTGCTCGACGAATTCAAGCAGCTCGGCGGCACTGCCATCGAAGTGGTGACCGGCAGCCACACGCCGGACCAGTACGCCATCTACGCCGAGGTCGCGAAGCGCAACGGCTTCCTGGCCTCGCGCGGCACTGACTTCCATGCGCCGGGCGAAGCGCGCGTCGAGTTCGACAAGCTGCCGCCTTTGCCGGCTGGCGTGACGCCGGTTTGGCACGATTGGTATTAAACTACCAACTGCATCAGCACGTCATCCCCGCGAAGGCGGGGACCCATAGCACGCTCCAGAAATCGCAAACATCAGTACTTCGTTGGCGTGTTATAGGCCCCGGCCTGCGCCGGGGTGACGGTTTTGAAAGCGCGGGTTAAGCGTGCGCTAACTTGAATTTGCCGCGCAAAGCTTTATCTAACCCGTATTTCCAACTATGTTTACCAGGCGCCCATGAAACGCATCGTGCTGTTCCTTGCCACCAACCTTGCCGTTGTGCTGGTGTTGTCCATCGTATTGAACCTGCTCGGCGTCGGCCGCGGCGGCGTGAGTGCGGGCGGCATCAATATTGGCCAGTTGCTGGTGTTCTCGGTGGTGGTCGGTTTCACCGGTTCCTTTATTTCGCTGTTGATGAGTAAGCCGATGGCCAAATGGTCGACCGGCGCAACCGTCATCACCCAGCCCGGCAATTCCACCGAGCAGTGGCTGCTGGCCACCGTGCGCCAGTTGTCAGAGCGCGCCGGTATCAACATGCCCGAGGTGGCCGTGTACGACGGCGAGCCGAACGCATTTGCCACCGGCGCCTTTAAAAATTCCGCGCTGGTCGCCGTCTCGACCGGCCTGCTGGAAAGCATGAACCGTGAGGAAGTCGAAGCGGTGCTGGGCCACGAAATTGCCCACGTTGCGAATGGCGACATGGTCACGCTTACCCTGATCCAGGGCGTGGTGAATACCTTCGTCGTGTTCCTGGCGCGCGTGGTTGGCTTCTTCGTCGACAAGGTACTCCTGCGCAACGGATCCGATCGCGGCCCCGGCATCGGCTATATGGTCACCGTGTTCGTCTGCGAAATCGTGTTCGGCCTGGTCGCCTCGATCATCGTGGCCTGGTTTTCACGCCAGCGGGAATTTCGCGCCGACGCCGGTTCGGCCAAATTGCTGGGCAATGCAGGACCAATGCAACGCGCCCTCGCGCGCCTGGGTGGTCTGGCTCCCGGCGCTTTGCCGGGCAGTATGGCGGCATCCGGCATTTCGGCCGGTCCCGGTGGCTGGGGTGCGCTGTTTTCCACGCACCCGCCCATGCAGGAACGCATTGCCGCCTTGCAGGCCCTGGATCGCCAATGAGCCAGTTCTTCCAGATTCATCCCGACAATCCCCAGATACGTCTGATCAAGCAAGCGGTGCAGATTATTCAGTCGGGCGGCATCGTCGCCATCCCGACCGACTCGGCCTACGCGCTGGTCTGCCAGTTGGACGACAAGAATGCCGTGGAGCGCCTGCGTCGCATCCGTGGTGTCGATGACAAGCACCACCTGACCTTGCTGTGCCGCGACCTGTCCGAGATCGCGCTGTACGCGCGCGTCGACAACGCCCAGTACCGCCTGCTGAAAGCGACCACGCCAGGCCCGTACACGGTGATCCTGGAAGCGACGCGCGAATTGCCGCGCCGCCTGTCGCACCCGTCCCGTAAAACCATCGGCCTGCGGGTGCCGGAAAACACCATCACGCAGGCGCTGCTGGCCGAGTTGGGTGCGCCGCTGATCGGCACCACCTTGCAGCTGCCCGGTGACGAAGAGATCCTGTCCGATCCGGACGAAGTGCGCACGCGCCTGGAGAAACTGATCGAGCTGGTGATCGACGGTGGTGCCGGTACGCTCGAGCCGACCACCGTGATCGACCTGACCGGTCCGGAACCGGTGCTGGTGCGGGAGGGCAGGGGCGATCCGGCGGCCTTCGGTTTGTGATGCCTGTTAAAATCTGCCCCCATGGATGAAACGATACGCACGATTGCAGTCTATGCACTGCCGGTTATTTTTGCGATAACCCTGCACGAAGCTGCCCACGCCTACGTGGCGAAATACTTTGGCGATAACACGGCCTACGCGGCCGGCCGCATGACGCTCAATCCGCTGGTCCACATCGACCTGTTCGGCACGATCATCATTCCGACCGCGCTGTACCTGACCACTGGCTTTGTGTTCGGCTACGCCAAGCCGGTACCGATCGATTTCAATCGTCTGAAAAACCCCAAGCGTGACATGGCCTGGGTGGCACTGGCCGGCCCTGGCGCGAATTTCATCATGGCGCTGATGTGGTTGATCGTCGCCATCCTGCTGACGTTTTTCGAGGTCGACGAGGCCTTCCCGCACCGCGTGGCGCACGCCGGCGTGCTGGCCAATGTGCTCATGTTCGCATTCAACCTGATCCCGATTCCGCCACTCGACGGCGGCCGCATCGCGGTCAGCCTGTTGCCCAACAAGCTGGCCTATAAATACGCGCAGATCGAACCGTATGGCTTCTTCATCGTGCTGGCACTGCTGTACTTCCAGGTGCTGAACTTCTGGGTCGGGCCAATGATGTTGCTCGCCAACGGCGCGCTGAATGTGCTGGCCACGCCGCTCACTTTCCTGATTCGCTAAGCTTATGTATCCCGACCGTGTCGTTTCAGGCATGCGCCCCACCGGCGCCATGCACCTTGGCCACTATCACGGCGCCCTGAAAAGCTGGATCACCATGCAATCGGAGCAGCCGTGCCTGTTTTTTGTGGCCGACTGGCACGCGCTGACCACGCACTACGACGACCCGTCGATCATCGTGAAAAGCAGCTGGGACATGATTGTCGACTGGCTGGCCGCCGGCATCGACCCGTCCCAGGCGACCATCTTCATCCAGTCGCGCGTGCCCGAACACGCGGAGTTGCACCTGCTGCTGTCGATGGCCACGCCACTCGGCTGGCTCGAGCGCGTGCCGACCTATAAAGACCAGATCGAGAACCTGGCCAACCGCGACCTGTCGACCTACGGCTTTCTCGGCTACCCGCTGCTGCAGGCGGCCGACGTGCTGATCTACCGCGCCAGCGAAGTGCCGGTGGGCGAAGACCAGGTGCCGCATATCGAAATGATGCGCGAAATAGCGCGCCGCTTCAATCACCTGTACGGCAAGGAAAAGGGCTTCGAAGAAAAGGCGCTGGATGCCGTCAAGAAGCTGGGCAGCAAGCGCGCCAAGCTGTACATGGAACTGCGCACCGGCTACCAGCAAGATGGTCACGACGAGGCGCTGGAGCAGGCGCGCGCCATGCTCAACGACGCCGGCAGCCTGTCGAACATCGACCGCGAGCGCCTGTTCGGCTACCTGGAGGGCAGCCGCAAGCTGATCCTGGTCGAGCCGCAAGTCAAGCTGAGCACGTCCTCGCGCCTGCCCGGCCTCGATGGTCGCAAGATGTCCAAGAGTTACGCCAACGCGATCGGCCTGCGCGAAGACCCCGAGACGGTCACCAAAAAAATCCGCACCATGCCGACCGATCCGGCGCGCGTGCGCCGTACCGACCCGGGCGACCCGAGAAAGTGCCCGGTGTGGCAGCTGCACGAGGTGTACACCAGCGAAGCGGTGAAGGACTGGGTCGTAAAAGGCTGCACCTCGGCCGGCATCGGCTGCATTGAGTGCAAACAGCCGGTGATCGACGAGGTATTGGCCGAACAGCAGCCGATGCATGAACGCGCGCAGCAATACCTGGACGATCCCTCGCTGGTGCGCGCCATCGTCGCCGACGGCTGCGACGTGGCCCGCAAACTGGCCCAGGAAACCATGCGCGATGTGCGCGAAGCCATGGGCCTCGATTACACGTGAGCGACGCTTCGTCTACCGTTCCTTCTCCCTGGGTTGCGCGCTGGCTGAAGCTGGCGCCAGGCGGCGAGGTACTCGATCTCGCGTGCGGGCGTGGGCGTCACGCGCGTCTGGGCGCGGCGCTGGGCCATCCCGTGCTGGCAGTCGACCGCGATCCGCTGGCGCTGCTGGAAGCGGCCGGTCCCGGCATCACGACCCACTGCGTCGATTTGGAAGAGGAGGGCGCCGTATGGCCGTTTGCGCCGGGGCGCTTTGCCGCAATCGTCGTCACCAACTACCTGCACCGGCCCTTGTTCGGTCACCTGGCCAGCGCCGTGCAGCCTGGCGGCCTGCTCATTTACGAGACCTTCGCACTGGGCAATGCAGCATTCGGCAAGCCATCGAATCCCGCCTTCCTGCTCGCGCCCGGCGAACTGCAGGACATGGCGCGCACGCACGGCCTGCACGTGCTGGCCTATCAAGACGGCGTGATCCACAAGACGCGCACGGCGCGCGTGCAGCGCATCGTCGCCGCTGCGCCTGGTTTCGACCTTTCCAGCATGCCGCTCGACTTGTAAAAGTCACGCTAATCCCGGCCCAAATGACCCATCCGGCCGGCCTATCCGCTACAATCAGGCTTTACTTAACGGCACGATCGATAGAATATGATTAAGGGCAGCATAGTAGCAATCGTCACCCCGATGCACGAAGATGGCAGTCTGGATAAGGACGGCCTGAAAAAACTGATCGACTGGCATATCGCCGAAGGCACCGACGCCATTGTGATCGTCGGTACCACCGGCGAATCGGCCACCGTCAGCGTCGATGAACACTGCGAACTGATTCGCCTGGCCGTTGAGCATTGTGCCGGCCGTATTCCGGTGATCGCCGGCGCGGGCGCCAATTCGACCGCAGAAGCCATCCGCCTGACCCGCTTCGCCAAGGAAGCCGGGGCCGACGCGACGCTGCAGGTCGTGCCGTACTACAACCGTCCGACGCAAGAGGGCATGTTCCGCCACTTTTCAAGCATCGCCGAAGCGGTCGACCTGCCGATCATCCTCTACAACGTGCCGGGCCGTACCGTGGCCGACATGTCGAACGAGACCATCGTGCGTTTGTCGGCCGTGCCGAACATCGTCGGCGTGAAAGACGCGACCGGCAATATCGGCCGCGGCATTGCGCTCTTGAAGGACGTGCCAAAGTCGTTTGCCGTGTATTCGGGCGACGATCCGACCGCAATGGCGCTGATGTTCTGCGGCGGCGCCGGGAATATCTCGGTGACCGCCAACGTGGCGCCGCGCGCCATGCACGAATTGTGCGAAGCGGCCATGGCGGGCGACATTGCCCGTGCCGTTGCCATCAACAACAGCCTGCTCGATTTGCATGCCAAGCTGTTTGTCGAGCCGAACCCGGTGCCGGTGAAATGGGCGCTGGCCGAGATGGGCATGATGCCTGCCGGCCTGCGCCTGCCGCTCGCGCCCCTGTCCGCACCTTTCCACGCTACCGTCCGCGATGCCCTGCGCGACGCCGGTATTTTGTCCCAGCCGTAAGCTGAAACCTATAAGACACCACATGACTATTCGCAAGACAACCACCCTGGTTTCTCCTTCCGCCACCGCGCGCGTCCTGGCACTGACCACCCTGGCGTTCAGCCTGGGTGCCTGCAGCATGCTGGGCATCGGTTCCAATAAAGTCGATTACAAGGCATCGAAACGCACCGCGCCACTGGACGTGCCGCCGGACTTGACCCAACTGGAAAAAGACGGTCGTTACGCCGTGCCTGACAGCCGCGGCATCGCCACCGCATCCGGCATGAACAAGGGCGGCAACCAGGCTGCCGTCGCCGGCCCTGGCGCAGCAGAAGTCATCGGCCCGGTCTCGACCGATGCGGTGCGCGTGGAGCGTTCGGGTAATCAGAAGTGGCTGGTCGTGAAGCGCACGCCCGAGCAGCTCTGGCCCGAGATCAAGAAATTCTGGGAAGACAGCGGCTTCGAAATTGCGCAAGATTCGCCCACCACCGGCATCATGGAAACGGCGTGGAACGAAGACCGCTCGAAGATCCCGCAAGACTTCATTCGCCGCACCATCGGCCGCGTGTTCGATTCGGCCTATTCGACGGGCGAGCGCGACAAATTCCGCACGCGCCTCGAGCGCCTGCCGGACGGCTCGACCGAAGTCTGGATCAGCCATCGCGGCGCCGAAGAAGTGATGGTCGGCGCAACCAAGGAATCGTCCACCTGGACCTCGCGTCCGAACGATCCTGCGCTGGAATCGGCCTTCCTGTCGCGCCTGGTCTCCACGCTGACCGGCGCCACCGACACCAAGCCGGCCGAAGCCGCCGTGGCCGGCGCCACGCCAATCGCGCTGCACGCCAAACTGGTGGGTGACAAGGTCGAAGTGGACGAAGGTTTCGATCGCGCCTGGCGCCGTGTCGGCCTGGCGCTGGACCGGGTTGGCTTTACTGTTGAAGACCGTGACCGCGTGCAGGGCATTTATTTTGTGCGCTACATCGATCCGGATGCCGTCGACAAGAAAGGCTTCTTCGGCAAGCTGTTCAGCTTTGGCGATTCGGACAAGGCCAAGGAAGCCCAGCGCTACCGCATCCTGGTCAAGGCGCCACAGGGCGGCTCGACCAGCGACGTGACGGTGCAAAGCAATGACGGTAAAGCGGAAGCGTCGCCAACTGCCACGAAGATTCTGGGCTTGCTGGCGAACGAGCTGAAGTAATAACCTGACACGTAAAAAAACCGGCTCAGGCCGGTTTTTTTTATGCGTCATCCCGACGACAACCGGGATCCATGCTGAATCAATAGCACCATGCTCTCGAAGTAGCATGGATCCCGGTTTTCACCGGCATGACGAGGTTCCGGATAACGACGAATGACATTATCTCCGCGCACCAGATTCAGAACCACGAGACGTAAAAAAACCGGCCCTGAGGCCGGCTTTCAATCGATCGGCAGAAGCCGATTGATATTACTTAGCTGGGGTAGCAGCAGCAGCCGACGAAGCAGCGTCAGCAGCCGACGAGGCAGCCGAAGCAGCGCTCGAAGCAGCAGCAGCAGCAGCGTCAGCAGCTGGAGCAGCTGCTGGCGTTTCAACTACTGGAGCTGGTGCAACAGCAGCAGCTGGAGCAGCGTCAACTACTGGAGCTGGGGTCACGGTGGTTTCTTCTTTTTTGCTGCATGCGGTCAGAGCAACAGCCATCAGGGAGATGATCAGCAGGGATTTTTTCATGGTTTTTCCTTAATTAATTCAAGAGTAAGAACAGCATTGTTGCGATGAATAATTACCGGTAATTATCGCTCGTTAGGACATTCTCGTAGAGCTTCCATGAATCATAGATGCCTGAGAGACAAGAACCTTCCTAACCCGATATTATAGCCAAATTTACTGTTTCGCAATAGGAAGAGGATGTCAACTTGTAAGTATTTTATACAAGAACAACGTTCACTTTGTAACAAGGTGTAAATCGACGTCCAGGACATTCGGCCGAGGCAATTCTCCACCGGGAATTCCGCGCCATTATAATCCAGTCGTTGTCGGATGCAGCGTCGGCCTGGATTCGTCCCAGATCGCGCCGAACCGTTCCTTGCAGATATCGGCGGCGCCAGGCACCCCGAAGGCTGCTTCGCCGCGCGCATGGTCGCTGTGAAAGCGCCGTACCACGTCGACCCCATCGGCGATGCAGAACGAGTCGGTCAATGGTTGCAGCGAGCGGCTGGTGAGGCGGCATTCGACCTGGTGGCCCAGGTCGCGCAGCAGGCGCATGAAGCGCGGACAGGCCTGCTCGAGATGCGTGCTGCGGTGCATGGCCAGGCGCAGTTGGCCGCCATGGCGTAAAAAGTCGCGCAGGATACCGTCCACCTCTGACGTGCCCAGCCCGAACAGGGCGAAATCAGGATCGAACAGGTCGAGCGAGCGCTGCGCGCGCGCTATGCAGGCGTGTAGCTGCAGGGCGAAGTCGCTGCGCGAACTGAACGGGATTACCTGTGCGTCGTCCATGCTTCCTCCAGATCAGATCAGTTCCAGCCAGCCATCCTGATACCACGTGTAGAGCGCATCGTTGACGTCATCCGATGCATCGACCAGTGCGGCGCCATCGAGCGCGCGCTGGTTGGCGAGCACGTCCAGCACGGCCTTGTCCTGCTTGCCGACGGCAAACGACTCGCCATTGATGAACACGTGTTCGCCGCGGTACAGCATCAGGCTCTTGAGCGACAGCTTGACGCCGCGCTTGGAAGCCATCATCAGGAAGCGTCCCATGGTCAGCGGTTTCGCCGGCCCTGTAAAGAACACATTGTGTTTTGGCTCGGACAGATGTTCGCCCATGAAGATGGTGATGTCTTCTTCGGTGAAGCGCACTTTGTTCAGCTCAGCGGTCAGGCTGGCCAACATGGCTTTCGGAATCTCGGCCGGGTTTTTTGCGGGCGTCAGGTCAGCGTCGGCGTAACGACCGGGCAGGTCGATCGAATCGGCCATGAATTGCAGGAACGCTTCGCCCAGTTCCTGGTACGTCGGCGAGCGGAAGCCGATCGAATAGGTCATGCAATCGCCGATCGCCACGCCGTCGTGCGCATACTGCGGTGGCAGGTACAGCATGTCGCCCGGCTCCAGCACGAATTCGTCTTCGGCGACGAAGTTGCTGAGGATCTTCAATGGCAAGCCTTCGATGATCGCCAGATCCTTCTGCGCGCTGATGCGCCAGCGGCGCTGGCCATGCGCCTGCAGCAGGAACACGTCGTAGGAATCGAAGTGCGGACCGACACCGCCGCCGTCGGTCGCAAAGCTGATCATCAGGTCGTCCAGGCGCGTGTCGGAGACGAAGCGGAACTGGCGCAGCAGCGCATCGGCGCGCGCGTCTTCCAGGTTCACGCCTTGCACCAGCATGGTCCAGGGGCCGTTGTCGCGACCCGGCAGCTGTTCCAGCGGGCCGAGCTGCATGTCGAATTCGCCGTCCACTTGCGTGACCAGGCGCGATTCGACATGGTTCTGGCGCGCCATGGCGCTCAACTGCTCAAGGGTCAGCAGGGGCGTGAAGCCAGGGATGGCCTGGCGGATGAGAAGGGGCTTTTTGTGCCAGTAGTCGCGCAGGAATTCTGCGGCGCTGATGTTGCCGAGGAGCGGAAGTTTTTTCATGCGCCATTATAACCATCTGCGCCGGGCTGAAAACAGGCCGCAGGGGTATAATCTCGGCCTGACTATGAAAGGAAGCACGATGAAAATTGCCAAGGATACGGTCGTCACAGTGAACTACAAACTGTCCGATGCTCAGAACAACCTGATCGAAGACGGCAGCCAGCCAATGGTGTACTTGCACGGCGGCTACGAGAATACCCTGCCAAAAATCGAAGAAGAACTCGACGGCAAAGAAGTCGGCTATGAGAATGTCATCCAGATCGAACCGGACGATGCGTTCGGCGACTACGATCCAGCCCTCGTCAAGGTCGAGCCGCGCAACCGCTTGCCCGAGCCGCTGGAAGTGGGCATGCAGTTCGAAGGCATGCCCGATGGCGCCACGCCGGACGACGAAGCGCTGATCTTCACGGTCACCGATATCGCCGACGACAAGGTTGTCCTCGACGGCAATCACCCGCTGGCCGGCATGGCCCTGCGCTTCGAGCTGTCGGTCGTTGAAGTACGCGCCGCCACCGATGAAGAAATCCAGCACGGCCACGTGCATGGCGCCCATGGCCACCATCCGCATGGCGACGAGCATGACGACGAAGGCGACGACAGCGAAGCGGGCGACCACTTCCGCAGCCAGCCACTGCATTAAATAGTCATCAAAACCGCGGCGCTTGCCGCGGTTTTATTGTGTGCTGTTACTTCGCGGGGTCGTGCAGCGTGAACAGCTGTTTCGCGCCGGGATGCACAGCCACCTCGACCGACACGCCGTCAATGCTGACGTGACCCAGGTTGCCGTGCCACTCGATCACGGGCGTGGCCTTTGGATGCGCCGCGCTGTCGACCAGCAGTACCTTCCCCTTGAATTTCTGTGCCAGCGTGACGAGCTGCTTCCTTGTCTCGGCAAAGCCGTCGCGCCCCTGCGGATCGCGGCGCAGCAGCGCGCGCAGCCCGGTCGGCTCCAGGGTCACCTTCGCATCACCTTCCGAGAACAGCACGATCGCCTCCACCTTGTCGGTGCGCGCCAGCGAGAACAGGCGATTGAGCCAGAAACGGTTGGCCACCAGCCGGTCTTCAAACTCGTTGTTGCGGCCCGCCTCCGGCAAAAAATGGTTGTTATTGGCGGGCAGGTTGATGGTGGCGTACAGCACCTTGCCGATTTCCCAGTGTCCGTTCTCGGCGTAGCTGCGAAAGCGCGGGCTGGTCGACAGGCGCGTGACCGGCAGCGTGTTCTGCCCGAGCGAACGCGGCTCGCCGAAAAACAGTTCGCGCATGCGGTTCAGGCGCTCGATCGGATTGCGCTTGCCGGCGCTGTTCTTGCACTCGGTCCAGTCGCTGCCGGCCGGCGCCACGATCATCGGGCGCTTCGCTTCGTCGATCAGGTCGCGCCGCTCTTCATACAGCCTGTCGCTGCAGCCTTCCTTCTCGCCCTTGATGCCGGTGACGACAACAAAGGCGAGCGATTTTTCCGCGCTGTCGGCCAGCGCCTGGCGCAGCTGCTTTTCGCCGCCGCGGTTGAAACTGTGGCCGATGATGCCGAAGCGGTGGCCGTCATCAGCCTTTGCAGCATGGGCGGGGGGCGCGCTGGCGAGTGCCAGCGCGAGGGATATGGCCAAGCGGCGCTGCATCACGTGGCCAGGCGCTTGAGCTGGTACAAGTGCTCCAGCGCTTCACGCGGTGTGAGTGCATCCGGATCGATGTCGGCCAGTGCGTCGAGCAGTTCGCTCGATGCCTGCACCGTCTCCAGCGGTGCGTCGTCTTCTTCGACGCAGGGCAGGGCGAACAGGTCGCGCTGCGGCGTGGTGTCGAGTGCCTGCGCTTCGAGGCGCGCCAGGTGCTTGCGCGCGGCCTTGATGACCGGCTGCGGCACGCCGGCCAGTTGCGCCACCTGCAAACCATAGCTTTGCGAGGCCGGGCCGCTTTGCACCGCATGCAGGAACACGATGCTGTCCTTGTGCTCGACCGCCGACAGGTGCACGTTCGACGCGGTTGGGTGGCTCTCGGGCAGCTGGGTCAATTCAAAGTAGTGGGTCGCGAACAGGGTGAAACTGCGCGAGACGTCGATCAGGTGGCGCGCGATGGCCCACGCCAGCGCCAGGCCGTCGAAGGTCGAGGTGCCACGGCCCACTTCGTCCATCAGCACCAGCGAATGCTCGGTGGCACCATTGAGGATCGCGGCCGATTCGGTCATCTCCACCATGAAGGTCGAGCGCCCGCCGGCCAGGTCGTCGGTGGCGCCGATGCGGGTGAAGATGCGATCGATCGGGCCGATGGTGGCGCTGGCGGCCGGCACGTAGCTGCCGATGTAGGCCAGCAGCGTGATCAGCGCGACCTGGCGCATGAAGGTCGATTTACCGCCCATGTTGGGGCCGGTAATGAGCAGGAGGCGGCGTTCGTGATTGAGCAGGCAGTCGTTGGCGATGAAGCGTTCGATCTGGTTTTCCACTACCGGGTGGCGCCCTTCGACGATCGACAGGCACGGGTCAGGCACCAGCTGCGGCGCGCACCAGTTGTTGGCCAGCGCGTGGCGCGCCAGCGCTACCAGCGTGTCGATCTGCGCCAGCGCCTGGGCGATGGCCTGCAGTGCCGCGATGTGCGGGGCCAGGTCGCCGATCAGCTGCTCGTACAACAGTTTTTCGCGCACCAGCGCCTTGTCCTGCGCCGACAGGGCCTTGTCTTCAAAGGCCTTCAGCTCCGGCGTGATGTAGCGCTCGGCGTTTTTCAGGGTCTGGCGGCGCCGGTAATCGTCCGGCACTTTATCGGTCTGGCCGTGCGTGACTTCGATGTAGAAGCCGTGCACGCGGTTAAATTCCACGCGCAGGTTGGCGATACCGGTGCGCGCGCGCTCGCGCGTTTCCAGGTCGACCAGGTAGGCGCCGGCGTTTTCAGACAGACCGCGCAACTCGTCGAGTTCGGCGTCGAAGCCGGGCGCGAATACGCCGCCGTCGCGCACCATCGCGGCCGGCTCGGGCAGCACGGCGCGGGTCAGCAAATCGAGGCACGCGTCTGGTGTGGCCAGGTTGGCGTGGATGTCACGCAGCAGCGCGGTGTCGCCCGCCACGAAGCAGCGCGCCACCTGTTCACGCATGGCAGGCAGTTGTTTCAGGCCGTCGCGCAGGGCGGCCAGGTCGCGCGGGCGCGCTGACAGCAGCGCGATGCGCGTGGTGATGCGTTCGATGTCGGGCACTTGCGCCAGCGTCGTCGAGAGCGCGCCGGCCGCGTCAAACTGGATCAGTGCCGCGATCGAAGCGTGGCGCGCGCGCGCGATTTCCTGGTCACGCCGCGCGTGGTGCAGCCAGTGGCGCAGCAGGCGCGAACCCATCGCGGTGCGGCAGCCGTCGAGCAAGGAGAACAAGGTCGGCGACTCCTGGCCGCGGATGGTTTCGGTCAGCTCCAGGTTGCGCCGGGTGGCGGCGTCGAGGCCGATGAATTCATTTTCCGCTTCGAGGGACAGGCTGTTCACGTGCTGCAGGCCGCGACCCTGGGTCGACTGGGCGTAGCGCAGCAGCGCGCCGGCCGCGCCGAACGCGGCGCCCAGGCCGTCGGCGCCGAAGCCGGTCAGCGTCGCCACGGCCAGCTGGTCGAGCAGCGCCTTGTGACCGCCGACGACGTCGAAGTGCCAGTCGGGTACGCGTTGCGTGTGCACCGAGGCGCTGTCGTCGAACAGGTCGTCGGTCGCGTTGGCGCGCAAAATCTCGGCCGGCGCGATGCGTTCGAGTTCCTGCTGCAAGCGCGTGCCGACGGTGCGCGCATCGCCCGAAAACTCCATCAGTTTCAAGGCGCCCGAGGCCAGCGACAGCCAGGCCAGGCCGGTGGTAACCACCTTGCGCGAACTGACCATGTGCACGGCCAGCAGCGGGCGCTCGGCCTTTTCCGGCAGCAGGTCGGCATCGGTCAGGGTGCCGGGCGTGACGACGCGCAGTACCTTGCGTTCGACCGGTCCCTTGCTGGTGGCCGGGTCGCCGATCTGTTCGCAAATCGCGCACGACTCGCCCAGTTTCACCAGTTTTGCGAGGTAGGGATCGAGCGAGTGGAACGGGATACCGCACATTTTGATCGGGTTGCCGTTCTGCGCGCCGCGCGCCGTCAGCGTGATGCCGAGGATGCGCGCGGCTTTTTCAGCATCGTCGTGAAACAGCTCGTAGAAGTCGCCCATGCGGTAGAACACCAGCATGGTCGGATACTCTGCCTTGATGCGCAGGTACTGCTGCATCATTGGCGTGACTTTTTCGGGCGGGCTGCTTTTGGCTGCGGCGGCGTTGATTTCGGAAGGTACGGTGGTCATGGCGTCTTTGTCGGGGCGGCTGCGGCGATGGCGCAGCGGGAACCCGGCATTTTACCGCGTTCGATCGCTGTTCTGCGACCCGGGCGAAGGCAATGCGTGCGCCATGCAGCCGCTCAATGCGCTGATGAAGCGGCCCCGCAAGGCGTCGTAATCTGCCTGGGAGGCGTACTCGCGCACTGCAGGCGCCTGGTTCAGGATGTAGGCGGTAGCGACCGTGCCTGTCGCCGGGTCGAACAATTCGTAAAAACTGATCACGTTGGGCGTGCCGATGGCCGGGTTGTTCAAGCCGACAACTTCGATGCCGTCCTGCTCGCTGCGCTCGGTGTGCATGCCGTTGCTGGCGGCCACCATCCGGTCCATCTGCAGCAGGATCGCGGCACGGTCAGCGTCGAATGTGCCCGGGGCCGAGCGTTCGATTTTCAGGTTGACCAGCGGCTCCATACTCTGGCGGTGGATCATCATCCGGTAGCCGTCGGCCAGCGACACCCGCAGCGGGCCCTTGGCCGTCTCGACCGCGCGCGATGTCACACTGGCGGGCAGGCGGTCGGTGCTCACGGCGCGAAATTCGGTACCGGTGAAGCAGCGCGTCAGGCCGTGCAGCGGGTCGGCGCTGCGGTCCTGGGCGTGGCCGGTGGTAGCGGCCAGCAGCAAGGCCAGGCCGATCATGTGTGCTGTGTTCATCGACATCTTTCGTGGTATGTGCGGGAAAATTACTTTCGGTATATTAAGCCTGAACCAAGCCTGCGGCTGTAGAGTGAAGCTTCCACTCCATTCGGAAAGACAACATGATCCGTCGCAAAGGCAAACCGGCGCTGGCCGCCCTCGTCGTGGCCAGCGCCGCCGTGGCCGCTTACTGGTACTGGTCGCCGTTTCTGGCATTGCGGGCCATGCAGAGCGCAGCCCGGGAACAGGACGCGCCAAGCTTCAATGCGCATGTCGACTATCCCAAATTGCGCGCCAGCCTGAAACAGCAGCTCGCCTTGTTGGTGGGCGAGAAGATCGCGCCGGACAAACCGCTGGCGGCGTTTGGCGCGATGATGGGCGCGGCATTGGCCGACCAGCTGGTCGATGCGATGGTGCGGCCTGAAACCGTCATGCGCGCCATGCAGAGTGGCCGGTTCGGACATCAGGATGGCGCGCCCGATGCATCCCGTGCACAGAACGTCCAGGACCCGCAGCCGAAGTGGGATTGGGTGCGCGTGGGAAGCGACAAGCTGGTCGCTTATCGGCAGGATGGCAGCGCGGAAGGCGGCGGTAAAAAAGTGGAGGTCGTGTTTGAGCGCAGCGGCTTTGCCAACTGGAAGCTCACCGCCTTGCGGCTGCCGTCGTTACAGCGCTGACGCCGTCGCGTCGGACCACGTCATCCGCGCATGCGCACGGAAACCGGACCTGCGCCTCGGGTGGCCACTTGATGGCATGATGCGCATGCCAGGCGGTGCATTTTTTGTGGGCGGCGGCACGATAAGGGACGCAAGTGAACATCACGACATGGGACGCACCATTCAACCAAGGCTTCGCAGCCGACCTCTTGCTGCGCCTGCGCCAGGTGCGCTGGAGCGACGCGATTACCGATGACTGGCAACAGGGCACGGCGCCGCAACCGTTGCGCGCGCTGGTCGATTACTGGCTGGAGCAGTACGACTGGTCGCGCGCCGCCACGCGCATCAACGCGTTGCCGCACTATCGCGCCTCGGTTGATGGCGTTGACCTGCATTTCCTGCATTTCAAAGGCGCCGGCGCGGCGCGGCCAGCCTTGCTGCTGACGAATGGCTGGCCGTCCAGTTTTGTCGAATACACCAGGCTGGCCCCGCTGCTGGCGGACTTCGACGTGGTCATGCCGTCCCATCCCGGCTATGGTTACTCCAGCCGCCCCACGGCACCGGGCCAGGCTGGCAGCGTGGCGCTGTTCCATCGCCTGATGACCGAGGGATTGAACTATACGAACTATATCGTTTCCGGCACGGACATCGGCGCCGGTGTCGCCACGCGCATGGCGCTGGCGTATCCGGACGCGGTACGCGGCCTGCACATTGCCGCGGTGGTCGATCCGCCGCTGGACGATAGCGCGCCGCCGCTGACGGACCAAGAGCGCGCCTACCAGAAGCAGGTGCAGACGTGGAGCGCCGACGAGGGCGCCTACCTGCACCTGCAGGCGACCCGGCCGCAGACGGTGGCGTATGCGCTCAATGATTCACCGGTAGGTCTGGCCAGCTGGATCCTCGAGAAATTCCGCTACTGGAGCGATGCCGGCCCTGACCTCTGGGACGTGTTTCCGCTCGATATGCTGTTAGATAACATCAATATCTACTGGTCGACGCAAACCATCGGCTCGTCGATGCGCCTGTACCATGAGTCGCGCCACTTGCGCGCGCCGCTGGTGGCAGGCGACCGCGTCGTGGTGCCCACTGCGGTGTGCATGTGGCCCCGAGACCTGGTCACCGCACCCGCATCCTGGGCCCGGCGGTTTTACAATCTGCAACGTTACACCGTGCAGCCGCGTGGCGGGCATTTCCCCGCCTGGGAGCAGCCGGCGTTGTATGCGGCCGACCTGCGCGCGTTTGCGGCGATGCTGTCCTGAAAGCCTGCCGGGCTTGAAGCTTTCGCTTAGTGAAGCGTGATGTTTTTTATCGTGGAATCAGGGATTTCCGTCAATCGAGCCGCACTGGCTGTTTTCGTCGTGCGGCACATCTATCCCATCCGGCACTTTTTTGCGGTCCGCAGATTCATGCCGGCCACATGCTGTCGGCAAATCTTACACTGCGCGTGAAAAAAGCTGCATCGACGCAGGACGGCGGATGGTAACTCTTTGTTATCGAACGATGTTTATTTTCTGGCATCAAAATTGCTCCGGCATTCAACCGGATTTGAACATCCAATTCCTGTCTGTCCACCCAAAGTAGCGCTCGCTCATGACGAAAGTACCAAATGAAAAAAATACTGTATTTCATCCTGTTCTCAGCCACTGTCGCAGCCGCCAATCTGGCGCAGGCAACGCCTTCCTTGTCGTTCCTGGTCAGCGGCGACACCTTCAATACGACATTCTCGTTCACGAATACCTCGACTGACGGCGCGAAGATCGAACGTTTTGTGCTGGATTTGTCGACCATCACGGCTGGCGGACCTTATTGTTTCGATACAGTCGATGGCGGACCGTGCAATCCCGATCCACAGTCGGCTACCCCGTTTTCTGCTGCAAATGGGACGAATTTGACGACCGGTTTTACAGGCCCGGCCGTGGTGGCAGACGGCGCCTCCGTGCTCGACCTTCATTTCAGCGATTTCAATGTCGGTGAATCCTTCCAGTGGAAGATCGATGTCGACTCGCTAGTCCAGTCGTCGATTTATGGCAACGACCTGATCGGCGCGACGGTGATGGCCTATTTCTCCAACGGCCTGACCGCTGTCGGTGCGCTGTATGGCGTAGACGGCGATCCGCAAGCTGCTGCACTGTCCATCGATGCCGTCGTACCGACCACCCATGTTCCTGAACCGGGCACACTGGCCCTGTTTGGCCTGGCTGGCGCTGCATTGTTGTATCGCCGCAAGCAAAAGTAAGCAGCGTTTATCGCGCTATCTGCACCAATCCATCCTGACGTCGATCCACCATGCAGGCCCGGATTGGGGCGCACGAACTTAGCCTGCAGCGTCCGGCATTCGCGCGATGACCTTGATTTCGAACTGGAAGCCATACAGCCACGTCACGCCGATCCCGGTCAACGTGGGGTAGGGCGCGCCGCCCCAGTATTCCTGCGCGACGCCCCAGATTTGTTCAAACTGGCGCGCCGGGTCGATCATGAAGACGGTCACATCGACGACGTCGGAGAACGAGGCGCCGGCGGCCAGCAGGATGGCGTTCAGGTTGGCGAAGGCGAGGCGGACCTGGGCCGCCAGCTCCGGCTCGGGCGAGCCGTCAGCGCGGCTGCCGACCTGGCCGGAGACAAACAAAAATCCGTTCGAGACGATGGCGGGCGAATAGCGGTTCTTTTCATACAGCGCCTGGCGGCCGGCGGGGAAGACGACTTGACGGTTTGACATGGTGAGCTCCTGTGGTGTGAACGATGCAGCCACTGTACTGGCGTGCCATTCGTAGATAAACAGGCTGGCTTGTCCATCATTGTTTGTACAATGCAAACAATTGACTGGGGAGGCAGGATGGATCGTTTCGACGCAATGCAGGCGTTCGCGCGCGTGGTGGAGGCCGGCAGTTTTACCAGGGCGGCGCAAACCCTGCACATGAGTAAAACCACGGTGACCCAGCTGGTGCATCAGTTGGAAGCTCGCCTGCGCGTGCGGCTGCTCAACCGCACCACGCGCAAGGTGAACCTCACCGCCGACGGCGCCATCTATTACGAGCGCGTGCTGCGCCTGCTGGCCGACATGGACGACGCCGAGAGCAGCTTGTCGAGCGCGTCGGCGCTGCCGTCGGGGCGCTTGCGGGTCGATGTCCCCAGTCCCCTGGCGCGCCTGGTCCTGATCCCGGCGCTGCCGGCGTTTCATGCGCGCTATCCTGATATCCAGATCGACATGGGCGTTTCCGACCGCACCGTGGACGTGATCGGCGAACAGGTCGATTGCGTCATCCGTGGCGGCGAAATGACGGACTTGTCGCTCAAGGCGCGCCGGATCGCAGAAATGCAAATGGGCGTCTACGCCGCCCCCGGCTACCTCGCGCGCGCAGGCTGGCCCGCGCATCCGCGCGACGTGGCAGGTCCCGACCACCGCATCGTCGGCTTTCGCGGGGCGAGCAGCGGCAAGTTGCTGGCGTGTTCCATGCACCGCGCTGGCGAGACGGTCGAGGTGCAGGGCCGCTACGTCCTGGCGGTTGACGACGGCAATGCCTACCTCGAAGCGGGCGTCGCCGGCCTCGGCATACTGTGGCTGCTCGATTACATGGTCAGCGCGCAGGTCGCGCGCGGTGAGCTGGTGCGCCTGTTCGACGACTGGCAGATGGCGCCGATGCCGCTGACGATTGCGTATTCCCCCAACCGGCATGTCAGCGCCAGGCTGCGGGTGTTCATGGATTGGGTGACTGAACTGATGGTGCTGCATGGTCCGATGAGTTGACCCGATCTGCATGGTGCATGCAGGGCATAAGCAAGTTCAGAAATCTTCCTTCACTTCGCCTATGCTGAAGAATATGATCCGCCCGCGTCATTCGCCGAAGGAGACATGCACATGCCCACCCCCGCATTATTTTCACTGATCGGCAACACGCCGCTGGTCGAACTGACCCGGTTCGATACAGGCCTCTGCCAGCTGTTCGTGAAACTCGAATCGCAAAACCCTGGCGGCTCCATCAAGGACCGCATCGGCGTGTCCATCATCGAAGCGGCCGAACGCGACGGGCGCCTGCAGCCGGGCGGCACCATCGTCGAAGCGACCGCCGGCAACACTGGCCTCGGGCTGGCGCTGGTCGGCCGCCTGAAAGGCTATCGCGTGCTGCTGGTGGTGCCCGACAAAATGTCGCTCGAAAAAGTCCTGCATTTGAAAGCGCTGGGCGCCGAGGTGCGCACCACGCGCTCGGACGTGGGCAAGGGCCATCCCGAGTACTACCAGGATCTCGCGGCGCGCCTGGCGCAGGAGACGCCCGGTGCGTTTTTCGCCGACCAGTTCAACAATCCCGCCAACCCACAGGCCCACGAAACCGGCACCGGCCCGGAAATCTGGGCGCAAACCGGGCATGCCGTGGACGCCATCGTGGTCGGTGTCGGCTCGTCCGGCACGCTCACCGGCCTGACCCGTTATTTTCGCGCCGTGGCGCCGCATGTCGACTTCGTGCTGGCCGACCCCAAGGGCTCGATTCTGGCCGAATATATTCAAACCGGCCATGTATCGGACACCAGCGGATCGTGGGCAGTGGAAGGCATCGGCGAAGATTTCATTCCCGCGATTGCCGACCTGACAGGCGTACGCTGCGCCTACACCATCACCGACCAGGAAAGCTTCGACAGTGCGCGCGCCCTGCTGCGCGCCGAAGGCATTCTCGGTGGTTCGTCCACCGGCACCCTGCTGGCCGCGGCGCTGCGCTATTGCCGCGAGCAGACCTCGCCCAAGCGCGTCGTGACCTTCGTCTGCGACACCGGCACCCGCTACCTGTCCAAGGTCTACAACGACGGCTGGATGGTCGACCAGGGCCTGCTGCAACGCACAGCCACGCATGACCTGCGCGACCTGATCGGGCGCCGCTACGACAAAGGGGAGGTGGTCAGTGTCGCACCCGGCGATAGCCTGCTGGTCGCCTTCAACCGCATGCGCGCCGCCGATCTGGCCCAATTGCCGGTGATCGAAGACGGTGTCCTGGTCGGCATCATCGATGAATCGGATTTGCTGCTGGCCGTGCAGGCCGACGCCGCCCAGTTCACCACCCTGGTCGGCGCCACCATGACCACGCGCCTGGAAATTCTGCATCCCGAGGCAGGGTTGGCGGCCCTGCGCGCCACGTTCGACCGCGGCCTGACGGCGGTGGTGGCCGACGGCGCCACCTTCCACGGCCTGATCACCCGCTTCGACCTTCTCAACCATTTGCGCAGGACACTCTCGTGACCAACGACTCGACGAAACCCGCTACCAAACTTGCCACGCGCGTAATCCACGCCGGGCAGGCGCCAGACCCCACCACCGGGGCCATCATGCCGCCGATTTACGCAACCTCGACCTACGTCCAGCAAAGCCCGGGCGTACACAAAGGTTTTGATTATGGCCGCTCGCACAATCCCACCCGCTTCGCGCTGGAGCGCTGCGTGGCCGACCTTGAAGGCGGGGCGCAGGCGTTCGCCTTTGCGTCCGGCCTGGCCGCCATTGCCACGGTGCTGGAATTGCTCGACGCCGGTTCACATATCGTCGCCGGCGACGATATGTACGGCGGCACCTACCGCCTGTTCGAGCGCGTACGCCGCCGCAGCGCCGGTCTCGATGTCAGCTACGCCGACCTGACCAATCCCGAAAACCTGCTGGCCACACTGCGCCCGGAAACGCGCATGGTGTGGGTCGAAACGCCCACCAACCCAATGCTCAAACTGGCCGATTTACAGGCGATTGCCGCCATCTGCCGCGCGCGCGGCATCATCGCCGTGGCCGACAACACCTTTGCCAGCCCGCTGGTGCAGCGGCCCCTCGAACACGGCTTCGACATCGTGGTCCACTCGATGACCAAGTACCTCAACGGACACTCGGACATCATCGGCGGCATCGCCATCGTTGGCGACCAGCCGCACCAGGCGGCGTGGGCCGCGCAACTGGGGTTTCTGCAAAATTCAGTGGGTGCCATCGCCGGTCCGTTCGACAGTTTCCTCGCGCTGCGCGGCATCAAGACGCTGGCCATCCGCATGCAGCGCCACAGCGCCAGCGCGCTCATTCTCGCGCAGTGGCTCGAACAGCAGCCCGAAGTGCGCACCGTGTTTTATCCCGGGCTGGCGTCGCACCCGCAGCACGCGCTGGCGCAGCGCCAGATGGACAGCTTCGGCGGCATCATTTCGATTGACCTGGACACCGACCTGGCCGGCGCGCGCCGCTTCCTGGAACGCTGCGCCATCTTCGCGCTGGCCGAAAGCCTGGGCGGCGTTGAGAGCCTGATCGAGCATCCGGCCCTGATGACGCACGCGTCGATTCCGGCCGAACAGCGCGCGCGCCTGGGCATTGGCGATGGCCTGATCCGCCTGTCGGTCGGGATCGAGGACGTCGACGATCTGCGCGCCGATTTGCGCCGCGCTCTGGACGCCATTTAAGGGCACGAAAATCGTCTGCGTAATATTACGCAGACGCCTCCGCTTGAATACGGAGAAGGGCCTTTTTGGGCCGGGTTAGCGCTGAAATCGGCTATGTTTGGGCTATACTCGCCCGTCCATGTCCATGACAATTCCGCCTGGAAGCGATCTGGATGCCATCGAAAGTGACTGACCTGCCTGACCTTCAACGTCAGTGCGGCCACGCTTTGCAACCCCGATTTTTGCACGTCAGCACCAGCGCAATTTTCCTCACTCCCTACTCGCATGCGTACCTCGCTTATCCTCGTCCCGTTGTGCCTCGCCCTTGCTTCCTGCACCAAGAACCCGGCGCCTACCAGCGCGCCGCCTGTCGACGTCGTGCTGATCGGCGCCGGCGTCATGAGCGCCACCCTCGGCACCATGCTCAAGGAACTCGATCCCGCCCTCACCGTCACGATGTTCGAACGCATGGATTCAGTGTCGGCCGAAAGCTCGGATGCGATGAACAATGCCGGCACCGGCCACTCCGGTTTCGCCGAGTTGAACTACACGCCGGAAACCCCGGATGGCGGCATCGATACGCACAAGGCGGTCGACATCAACGAACAGTTCGAGATTTCGAAGCAGTTCTGGGCCTACCAGGTTCAGAAGCAATATCTGGGCGCGCCGCAGACGTTCATCAACAATGTGCCGCACATGAGTTTTGTCTGGGGCGCCGAGAACATCGCCTACCTGCACAAGCGTTACGACGCCCTGCAAAAGGAAAACCTGTTCAAGGGCATGGTCTACACCGAAGACAATGAACAGTTGCGCAAGTGGATACCGCTGGTGATGAACGGCCGCGATCCGAAGCAGAAGGTGGCCGCCACCCGCATGGAACTGGGCACCGACGTCAATTTCGGCGCACTGACCCGCAGCATGGTCACGCACCTGACCGGCACCCATGGCATGACGCTCAATTTGCGCACGCAGGTGGAAGACATCAAACGTGGTGACAAGGGCCTGTGGAACGTGACGGTCAAGGACCTGGCCGATGGCCAGAAACGCACCGTGCAGGCGAAGTTCGTCTTCATCGGCGCCGGCGGCGGCGCACTGCCGCTGCTGGAAAAGACCGGCATCCCGGAAGCCAAAGGCTACGGCGGCGTGCCGGTCGGCGGCCAATGGCTGGTGACCAACAACCAGGCGCTGATCGACGCGCATGCAGCCAAAGTGTACGGCAAGGCGTCGGTCGGTTCGCCGCCGATGTCGGTGCCGCACCTGGACACCCGCATCATCGACGGCAAGAAAGCCCTGCTGTTCGGCCCGTTCGCCACCTTCTCGACCAAGTTCCTGAAAAACGGTTCGTGGATCGACATGCCGGCCTCGATCGGCACCGGCAACGTCAAGCCGATGCTGGGCGCTGGCGTGGATAACATCCCGCTGACCAAATACCTGATCCAGCAAGTGATGAACACGCCGGAAGAACGCCTGGCCACGCTGCGCGAGTACCTGCCGCAGGCGAAGCTGGAAGACTGGACCCTGGTCAACGCCGGCCAGCGCGTGCAGATCGTCAAGGATGACCCGAAAAAGGGCGGCATCCTGCAATTCGGTACCGAAGTGGTGGCGTCCGCCGATGGCAGCGTCACCGCGCTGCTGGGCGCATCGCCAGGCGCCTCGACCGCCGCGCCGATCATGCTCAAAGTGCTTCAGGCCTCGGCCTTCCGCGATCAGCTGAAAACCTCGGCATGGCGGGCGAAGATGAAGGAAATGGTGCCGTCGTATGGCCGCAAGCTGAACGGCGACCCGGCGTTCGCCAACCAGATCCGCCAGCAAAGCAGCGCGGTGCTGGGTTTAAAGACGCTGGTGCTTGATGTTCCGCCGGCCGTTGCCGCTTCCGCGCCGAGCGCGCCGGCAGTGCCGCACGCCGTCGCAGCCAGGTAAGCAATCCAGCAAACCGATAAAGGTATGCGCAAATAGTCTTTTTCATTTTTGGTGCAGCGCGCCATAATTGAACTGTCTCCTCACCCGGTCTTTCCAAGGACGTGGGATTCAAGCCCGCCACTGCTGCGGGCTTTTTTTCGCTCTGCGTTTTACGTGCCAGCGCATATCTGTTTTCCATCTTCGGTAAGATGGTTTCATTCGTTTGCATCGAAACTGATCAACCGTATAGTCGTACTGGAACAGCGACGCGTTTTTCGTCACCGCGCCAGTGCCGTGACCAATTCACTCAAGGAACCGTTGTGGCTACTTTTGATATTGCAGGTATCGTCCAATCGCTCCACCAGGCGCGCCAGGTATGGCGTACTTCCCAGGGCCGCAGCGGCGAGTCGGGCGGGCGCGAATTCCCGTCGCGCGACGCGCTCGCCAACATCGTCGAGAGCCTGAAAGGCGTGCTGTTCCCGATGCGCCTCGGTCCCCTCGACCTGCGCCTGGAAAGCGAAGATTTTCACGTGGCGCACGCGCTCGATGCGGCGCTGCATGCGCTGCTCAAGCAGGTGCGGCGCGAACAGAAATACAAGGCGGCGCCGGATCCGGTCGACGGCGGCGCCGCCAGCGAGGCCGCTCTGGCCGCCGTGCGCACCTTCGCCAGCGCGCTGCCCACCATCCGCACGCTGCTCGACAGCGACGTGCTGGCTGCCTACCAGGGCGACCCGGCCGCGCGCAGTGTCGACGAAGTGCTGCTGTGCTATCCGGGCGTGCTGGCGATGATTCATTACCGCCTGGCGCACCAGCTGTATTTGCTCGACCTGCCGCTATTGGCGCGCATCGTGGCCGAACTGGCGCACGCCGCCACCGGCATCGACATCCACCCGGGCGCCACCATCGGCGCGGGCTTTTTCATCGACCACGGGACCGGGGTCGTGATTGGCGAGACGGCCGTCATCGGCGAACGCGTGCGGGTCTACCAGGCCGTCACGCTTGGCGCCAAGCGCTTCCCGGTCGACGCCGAAGGCCAGCTGCAAAAAGGTCTGCCGCGCCATCCGGTGGTGCAGGACGACGTGGTCATTTACGCCGGCGCCACCATCCTCGGACGCATCACGATCGGCAAGGGCGCCGTCATCGGCGGCAATGTCTGGGTGACCCAGGATGTGCCGGCCGGTGGCCGCATCGCGCAGGCGGAGTCGCGTACCGGTGCGTCGGCGAATGGCATGGGGGCCGCATGAACACGATTTTTATTTACTCAATAGAACAGGAATCACGATGTTGGAAACCCTGGCGCCAGGCCGTGTAGACCTCGACCAACCCGCATTCGACGTCGCCGCCGTCCGCCGCGATTTCCCTATCCTGGCCGAACGTGTCAACGGCCACGCGCTGGCCTGGTTCGACAACGGATCGACCACTCACAAGCCGCAGGTGGTGATCGACCGCCTGCAGCGCTACTACAGTTCTGAAAACTCGAACATCCACCGCGCCGCGCATGCGCTGGCGGCGCGCGCGACCGACGCCTACGAAGGCGCGCGCGAGCAGGTGCGGCAGTTCATCCATGCGCCCGAGGCTGCCGAGGTCATCTTCCAGCGCGGCGCCACCGAAGCGATTAACCTGGTCGCGCGCAGCTGGGGCGGCCAGCACGTGGGCGCGGGCGATGAAATCATCGTCTCGCACTTGGAGCACCACGCCAACATCGTCCCCTGGCAGCAGCTGGCGGCAGCCAAAGGCGCGATCCTGCGCGTGATTCCCGTCGACGACAGTGGCCAGCTTGAACTCGACGCCTATCGCAAGCTGCTCAATCATCGCACGAAAATCGTCGCCGTCACGCAGGTGTCGAACGTGCTCGGCACCGTCACCCCGGTCAAGCGGATCGTCGCGCTGGCCCATGCAGCGGGCGCGAAGGTGCTGGTCGACGGCGCCCAGGCCGTGTCGCACCTGCGCGTGGACGTGCAGGACCTCGATGCCGACTTTTACGTTTTCTCCGGCCACAAGGTGTTCGGCCCGACCGGCATCGGCGTGTTGTGGGGCAAACGCGCTGTGCTCGACGCCATGCCGCCGATCCAGTTTGGCGGCAACATGATCGCCGACGTGACGTTCGAAAAAACCGCGTTCCAGGCCATCCCCAACAAGTTTGAAGCGGGCACCGGCAATATCGCCGACGCCGTCGGCCTGGGCGCAGCACTGGCCTACGTCAGCCGCATCGGCATCGAGAACATCGGCCGCTACGAACACGCTTTGCTGGACTACGTCACCGCGCGCCTGCGCGACATCGACGGCGTGCGCCTGATCGGCACTGCTGCCGACAAGGCCAGCGTGGTGTCGTTCACGCTGGACGGTTACACCACGCAAGACGTTGGCCACGCGCTCAATGAAGAGGGCATCGCCGTGCGCACGGGGCACCATTGTGCGCAGCCGATCCTGCGCAGGTTCGGCGTCGAAACCACGGTGCGTGCGTCGCTCGCGTTCTACAACACCTTCGATGAGATCGATCGGCTGGCCAGCGCCGTTGCGCATCTGGCGCGGCAGCGTCAGGCGGCAGCGACCACGATGCGATAAATTCAGTGGTGCGACTATCCACCGGGCGGACAATCCCGGCTTGTAGCCGCAACACGTTCGCCCTTATAGTGTCCTTGCGAAACGCGATTGTAAATCCGCAAGGTTACTTTATCGGTGGTACGTATGGTATCTATTGGTGATATGGCGTGGTGCAGCAAGTGCGCGCTGCGCGTGGCGGAGTATTTTGCCGCGCGAGGTTTGCGCGCCGGCAGGTGGCGCATGTGGCTGTGCTGGGCCATGCTGCCTGGGCTGGTGCATGCCGCTGCAGGGGCGCCGCCGGCCGCGGATCCGTGGTCGGCGCTGGGCGAGCCAGTGTTCAAATCCTACAGCGAGCGCGTCGTTGCGAATACCGTCACTCTGGCCCAGGACAAAGACGGATTTGTCTGGATGGGTACCAAAAGGGGCCTGGTGCGGTGGGACGGTTATACGTTCAAACGCTACGTTGCCGATGCCGCGACCACAGGCGCGCTGCCGGATTCGTATGTGCTATGCCTGCATAACGATCCGCTTGGCCGCCTCTGGATCGGCACGGGCGCCGGGGGCCTGGCGCGCTACGATGCCACCCAGGATAAATTTGTCACCTACGGCGCCGCGCAGGCTGGGCAGGTGAAAGGCACGGTGGCTGCGCTTGCCGACGATAACAAGGCCGGATTGTGGATCGGTACCGGCAATGGACTCGATCATCTCGATGCCGATGGCAAGATCAGCACCGTGCCGATTCCGGCGCTACTGACCGGCGCCAACGGGAGCGGCGGCATCAGTGCACTGCAGAGCGACGCCGACGGCACGTTGTGGATCGGCACCCGCCTCGGCGTCTGGCGCAGGGCGCCCGGCAGCGCGAATTTTGTGCAGCTGGCACTGCCCGTGCGTGCTGGCGTCGCGGCCGCCACGCGTTTGTATCGCGACAGCGGTGGGCGCACCTGGATCGGGACCGCGATGCACGGCGCCTTTGTGGTCGCCCCCGGCGCCAACCAAGGCGTGCCGGTCGTCGAGAGCGGCGCGGCGCCGATCCTGGCGCAGCAGCGTATCACTGCCATCGTCGAAGCAGAACCGGGCCAGGTCTGGCTGGGCACCGAGGGCGGCGGCATTTTGATGGTCGATGCGCGCACCGGCGCCACCCGGCGCGCGCGTCACCGCATCGATGCACCGGCCAGCCTGCCCGAAGACGACGCCATGGCGCTGTTGCGTGAGCGCAGTGGCGTGGTCCTGGTGGCGGGCATGCGCGCGCTCAGCCTGCATGACCCGCGCCAGCGCGCCGTGCTGTCGCTGTTGACGGAGAACGGCGGCACCAGCATCAAGACCGTCACGGCCATGCCCGACGGCCGCGTGTGGATGGGTGCGAACAGTGGCGGCATCACGGTGCTCGATCCGGCAACCGGCGCGGTGACACCTTTGGCGCGCTCTGGCCGGGACGCCGCCGCCGCCGCGCTCGCAGACAGCCGGGTTCTGGAACTGGTGCGCGGGCCCGACGACAAAGTCTGGATCGGGACCAGGCGTGGCCTGTTCCGCAGCAGCGTGGATGGGCAGTTCATCGAACGCATCACCATACCGGGGCGCGATGCATCGTCGCAGGTGTGGGTGATGGCGTTCATTGGCCCCACCCTGTGGATGGGTGGCCCGGACGGGCTCTGGGCGCTCGATTCGCGCGGGTCCGGCCCGGATGGCGTGCTGCGCGTGCTGCGGCACGAGACCATCACACTGGGCGACACCAGGGTCACCGCCATTGTGCGTGGCGCTGGCAGCGCGTTGTGGGTCGGCACCCGGACCGGGCTGGTGCGCCTGGACACGGTGACCGGCGCGACGACGGCCATGACAGGCGGCGCGGACAACCCGGGTCTGCTGCCATCAGGCTACGTGTCATCGCTGTTGTTCGACCGCCGCGGCCGCTTGTGGGTGACCGTGTATGGTAGCGGCATTGGACTGCTCGAATCAGGCGACGTGGCCGGGCGCCATCGGTTTCGCCACTTCGGACTCAAGGAAGGGCTGCCTGATATCGGCGTCAACAAGCTGCTCGAAGACGGCGCCGGGCTGCTGTGGGCCAGTACCGACGATGGCCTGGTATTGATCGACCCCGTGACGCTGGCAGTGCGCACCTTGCAACAGTCGCAGGGCGTGCGTGTGCTTGAGCATTGGACCAACTCGGGCGCTGTCACCGGCACGGGCGAGCTGCTGTTCGGTGGCCAGGCTGGTTTGACGGTCGTGCGGCCGGCCATGTACAAGGATTCCCATTACAGTGCACCGCTGGTGGTCAGCGAGATTCGCGTGGGCCACAAAGCGTTGCCGGCAGGGCCATTCAACCAGGCCACCGGTGCGGCGGCGCCGGTGCTGCAGGCCGGGCAGGGGAATGTATGGGTCGAATTTTCAGCGCTCGATTACGCGGCGCCGGAACGCAACCGCTATGCCTACCGCTTGCAGGGATACGACGCCGACTGGATCAAGGCCGATGCCAGCTACCGCCGTGCCAATTACGACAAGCTGCCGCCCGGCGACTACAAGCTGATGCTGCGCGGTTCGAACGGCGACGGCGCCTGGTCGGCGCCGCGCGTGCTGGCGCTGCAAGTGACACCGCTGTGGTATCAGACCATCTGGTGGAAGATCCTGGTGGGCCTGGCTGGCGTGGGGCTGATCTTCGGCCTGGTGCAAGGCCGTACGGCGTTTTTGCGCCGCCATCGGGCCAAGCTGGAGGGCCTGGTGGCCGAGCAGACGGCTGAACTGCGCGCGATCCAGCAACAGCTGGAACAACTGGCGTATGCCGACCCCTTGACCAGCCTGCCAAACCGGCGCCTGTTCAACGATGAACTGCAAAGCCGGGTGGCGCTGGCCGTCCGCCTTGGCAATCCGTTTGCACTGCTGCTTATCGACCTGGACCATTTCAAGGAAGTCAACGACACCATCGGTCACGATGCCGGTGACGCCCTGCTGGTGGAAGTGGCGCAGCGCCTGTGCACGGCGGTGCGCGACGCCGACCGTGTGGCGCGGCTCGGCGGCGACGAATTTGCGGTGTTGCTGTCGAATGTCAGCGGCCACCATGGAATCGAAATCGCTTGCCAGCGCATCGTCGACAGCCTGGCCTTGCCGGTGCCGTTCAAATCGCATACCTTGCAGGTCAGCGCCAGTATCGGTGTGGCCCTGTGTCCTGGCCATGCAAGTTCGGCCAACAACCTGTACAAATCTGCGGACGTGGCTTTGTACGCGGCGAAACGCTGCGGGCGCAACACCTGGCGCTGGTATGCGGGCGTCGGTGAAACAGCCGACGAAGCGCTCAAGCTCGACTAGTCGTTTGGCGGCGCTTGCACCAGCGCGTCGGTCGCCAGGCGCTGCATCAGCGCGACAAAACTGGCCACACTGGCGCTTCTGATCGGGTGGCACGCAATCCCGCGCCGCGCGCACGCCTGCCTGGCCACGTGCATGGCGTTGTGGCTGATGCAGTCGATCGGGAACACCACCATCTGCGCGCGCGGCAGCATGGTGGCCAATAAACCGTGGCGGTCTTCGATGCCACCGTCGTGCACCAGCAATTCGCCGCCGGCCGTTGCCACCATCTTGCACAGGCGCTCCGCGCAGCCGGGACGCCCGCCCACGTACAGCACGCATTTGCCGTCCAGCGGCGGCAGCGCCGATTTGCCGGTATCGGCGCCACAGGTATTGTCTTCGAACGCCTGTTCGAGTGCGGCCAGCTCCATGCGCGCGGTTTCAAGTTCGTCGCGGGTGGCGTGAAAATCGGCTTGCAGTGCATCGTGGCGGGCCTGCTGCGCGAGCAGCTTCTGGTCCGACTCTTGCCGGCGTGCCGCATGCAGCGACAGCTTGTCTTCGCGCTCCTGCAGCGCCGCGCGCAGCTGCGCCATCTCCAGCACCAGTTGTGCGGGCGCGGCGTCGCTGTCGCGCCGGCTTTGCAGCTGGCGCGCCAGCGCGGCCTGTTCGACCAGCGTAGCCGCATGCTGCGCGTTGACCGTGTTCAGGCGTGCCTGCAGCGCGGCATTGGCTTGTTTCAGACGCACGGTCTCTTCTTCCAGCGCGGCGACGCGACGGATGTCAGCACGGTTGGCGGCACCGACCAGGTGCGACAGCATGTGCACTTCGCCGAACGCCTGCGAGCGCAGCAGGAAAGTGCTTTCCGGGTGCGTCATCAAGGCCCAGTACGCGCCGGGGACGTCGCCCTGCGCCAGCGCTTCCTGCCACAAGGTTTTCAGCGCTTGCTCGTGCGGCGCGCTGCGGAATTTTTTGATGGTCAGCGCGTGGCGCGCGTCGAGTGCCTTGTTCAACTCCTTGGCGACGATGCCGCCGCCGGTCGACAGGTTGACGGCCGTGTGGTGAATTTCGACATCGGTGGCGTGCTTGCCAGATAGCTGCGGCACGTAACGGCCGATCAGCTTGCGCAGTTCGGTGGTGGACAGGCAGGTGCCGACGATCGAACAGTGGATGTTCGCATCGAGCTCGGCCAGGCGCGCGCGCCGGGCCGGCGCGGCCACCGTGCTGACGCGCGGGCCGGACGGGCAGCAGTCCTTCTCGCACAGCACCGGCTGGCGGGTGCCGAAAATGGGGTGGATGGTGGTCTGGGGTGCGGCGGCAGGCGGGAACAAAATCGACATGTAAAATCCTGAATGCGAATCATTATCAATCAGGATAGTCCGGATCGGCTTGTTCCGCAATCAATTTCACCGTCGTGTCGCCGGAACCGGCAGGACGGCTGATCAGAACTCGCTGAACGCCGTGTCCTCTTTCAGGGTCGCCATATCGATCACATAGCGGAAGCGCACGTCGCCATCGATGACCTTCTTGTACGCGTCATTGATCTGCTGGATCGGGATGATCTGGATATCCGGTCCGATCTGGTGGGCGGCGCAGAAGTCCAGCACTTCCTGGGTATCTGCAATACTGCCGATCAGCGAGCCGGCCACGCTCTTGCGGTGGAACGCCACTTCCTGGTTGTTGACCGGCTCGAGCAGCTCCAGCGCACCGACCACGACCAATGTCTTGTCGCGTTTGAGCAGCGCGACGAAGGGGTTGACGTCATGCTTTTCCGGCACCGTCGAGAGGATGAAGTCGAATGTGCCTTTCAAGGCCTTGAGCGCATCCTTGTCGGTTTCCAGCACGCCCTGCACGCCAATCCGGGTGGCTTGTTCGAGCTTTTCTTCGGTGCGCGTGAACACCGTCACCTGCGCACCCATGGCCTTGGCAATCTTCGCCGCCATGTTGCCCAGGCCGCCGAAGCCCAGGATGCCAACCTTGTCACCGGCCTTCACGCCCCAGTGTTTCATCGGCGAATAGGTGGTCACGCCAGCACACAGGATCGGCGCGGCCACTTCGGGAGCCAGGCTGGCCGGAATCTTCAACACGTAATGTTCGTCGACCACCAGCACGTCCGAGTAGCCGCCGTAGGTGTTCGTGCGGCCATAGGTATTCTCGGTGCCGGCTGCCGATGGCACCATCGGACCGTTGTAGGTTGCCAGCGCGCCGTTCGGGCCTTCGCAATAATTTTCTTCGCCGTGGCCGCATGGCTCGCATTGACGGCAGCTGTCGATCAGGCAACCCACACCGACGATGTCGCCGACCGCATGTTTGCTGACGTGGGCGCCGACTTTCGTGACGCGCCCGACTGCTTCGTGGCCCGGCACGCACGGGTAGACCGTGTTCGACCATTCGTTCTTGGCCTGGTGGATGTCCGAGTGGCAAACGCCGCAGTACAGGACGGCGATTTCGACCTCATGCGCGCCAGCTTCCTTGCGCTCGAAGGCATAAGCTTTCAGGCCGGTGAAGGAATGTTTGGTGCCGTAACCTTTAACTGCAATCATTGAATGACTCCGTCATAGTTGAATGGATATAGCGGGGGCGATGAAAAACCCGCGCGTGGCGGGTTCGTCACAGCTTAGTGCCGGGCTTTCATTTCATCGGCGATCTCATCGCCGCCGCCCTGGTTTTCACCCAGTTCGGCGTCGTTGCTGCCTTCAGCGTTCTGATCGACTGCGTCAGACTGAGCGCGCGCCGCTGACGGCGGCTGCCCCAGGGCGCCGCCGACGCCCGGATCGGCTGCGGCGCCGGTCGACTTGATGGCGCCTGCCGAGGGCGGCGCGTTGTAGTCGGGCGTCTGCAGCACTTCTTCACCGACGACTTTATCGTCATCGCTGTGCGCGTGCGGGTTGGCTGGGTGGGAGGGAAGGGCTTGCTGGCCTGCCAGCTGGATATCTTGGTCGATCGTCATGGTTACTCCTGGTTAGATCGCTTTATGATAGCGAACTTACAAGAATGACGAACTTGTGTTGCCGTGCGCACAAAAAAACCCGCCGCAGCGGGTTTTCAAGGTGCAGCAACCGTTCAATACTTCATGCTTTCCGGGACTTGTACCGCCTGGCGCACCGGCAGCGGCAACGGGTTCGACGCATTGGTCGATAACTTCTGCGCCACGCTTGCCTTGAGCACCTGCTTCAAGGGCAGCGCGTCCGACGCGCCGCCCACGCGGATCGTGTAGCTGGCCTTGTCGACGTTGAACGTGTCGGTGTTCTGCACATAGTAGGACAGCGAACGGGCATCGATCGGAATCGTCACGCGTTTGCTTGCGCCGGCTTTCAGGAAGACCTTGGCAAAGCCTTTCAGCTCTTTTTCCGGACGGTCGACCTTGGATGTGACCGCCGGGCTCACGTACAACTGGGCCACTTCGAAGCCGTCCACGGCGCCGCTGTTGGTCAGCGTGAAGCTGGCCTCGATGGTTTCGGCGCCGGCCAGCGTGTTCGACGACAGCGTCATGTCGCTGTAGGTGTAGCTGGTGTAGGACAGGCCAAAACCGAACGGGAACAAGGGTTTGGTGTTCGATTTATCGAAGCCGCGGTAGCCGGTGTAGATGCCTTCCGAGTACGTCATTTCCAGCTTGGCCCTGGTCGGCGCCGCGCCGAACAGGCCTGCCGGCTGGTAGGCCGCGACGCTGTTGTAGCTGGCGTAGCTCGGGTAGTCGCTCTCGTTTTTGGCGATGGTGACCGGCAGCTTGCCCGACGGATTCACCTTGCCGTAAATGATTTCAGCTTCGGCCTGGCCGGCGTACTGACCGGCGTACCAGGCTTGCAGGATGGCGCCGGCACGGCTGGCGAAGGGACGCAGGTTCGACGGCCCGCCGCCGTGTGCAATCACGATGGTGTTCGGGTTGGTTTTCGCCACGCTGGCCACCATCTCGGCCTGGTATTCCGGCAGGTCGAACTCGCGGTCGAAGCCTTCGCCTTCGTATTCGGCATTCACGCCGACGGCGACGACGACGGCATCGTACTGCGCCAGGTCGGCTGGCGCCGCCAGCGCCGCCCAGCTCATCTGGATACCCTGGATGCTGCCCAGGACCGGGAAGAAGAAGGTGCCGAGGCGGGCATATTCCATCTTGACGGTGTAGTACTTGTCAGCCTTCAGTTTCGCGGTCTTGCCGAAGCGGCTGGGTGCATTGACCACGTCGCCGGACAGCGCCAGGCCGTCGAAATCGACGACCAGTTTGCCATCGACCCAGACTTTATAAGCGCCATCGGCACGCACCTTGAAGACCTGTTCGCCGTCTACGGTGGGCTTGATGGTGCCGCTGAAGCGGGCCGAGAACGCACCCAGATTCGGCGCGAAGCCGTCGACCCGGGTGGTACCGTTGTTGGTGATGTTCATGCCCGAGAGCCAGTTGAACGCCACGCCTGGCTCGGTACGGGTAAGGACCGGGGTGCCGGCCAGCGTCGTGTTGTCGAAGTACTCGGCCTTCAGGCCGGCTTCCGGCGCGCTGTTGCCACTGGCAGCGCCCTGGTACCAGCTCGACTCGGCGGCATTCAGGGACAAGGCCGGGATATACACGATGTTGGCCGGGTCGACGTTGAGCTGCTGCAGGCCGGCCATCGTGGTGACGTACTGGCTCGGTGGCGACCAGGCGGTGCCGAACGGCGAACCTGGCAATTGCATGGCGATGTCGCCGATCACGGCGATCTTCGCATTCGTGGCCAGCGGCAGCACGTGGCGCGAGGCGCTCGACGCGTCAGCGTTCTTGAGCAGCACGATGCCTTCACGGGCTATGGCCAGGGAAGCGGCGGCGCCGTAGCTGCGATCGAGTTCGCCGCCTGGTGTGAGGCCCTTGTCGAAGCCGTAGCTGACCATGGCGCGCAGGTTGCGGCGCACTTTGTCGTCCAGCACGTTCATCGTCAGCTGGTTGCTGTACAGGTAGTTCCAGATGTTCGCCTGGGTGAACTGCAAGCCGCTCGGCATGTCCAGGTCGGTGCCGGCCCAGGCGCCTTTCTGGCCATTGTGGATGGCGTTGAAGTCGGACATCACGAAGCCGCGGTAGCCCCATTCGCCCTTGAGCACTTCGGTGATCAGGTGATGGTTTTCGCAGGCGTATTCGGCGTTGACCTTGTTGAAGCCGCACATGATCGAGGCGACGTTCGCGTTCTTGACCACGGACTCGAAGCCCGGCAGGTAGATTTCGCGCAGGGTGCGCTCGTCGACCTTGACGTTGATCAGCTGGCGATTGGCTTCCTGCTCGTTGGCCACGTAATGCTTGGCCGACGCCTGGATGCCTTGCGCCTGGACTGCGTTGACGACGGCCGGCCCCAGCACGGCGCCCAGGAACGGATCTTCACCGGACAGGTGTTCAGCGGCGCGGCCGTTGTACGGCGAGCGGTACATGTTCAGGCCGGGCGTGAGCATCTGCTGAGCGCCAGCCTGGCGCGTTTCGTAGGCGATGGCCAGGCCGAATTGTTTGGCGCGGTTGATCGACCAGGTGGCGGCCAGCGCCGACGGCGACGGGAACTGGGCGCCGAAGGTGGCGCTGTTCTTGTTGATGCCCATCGACGAATCGTAGGCGACGGTGCCGGGCAAACCCTGCGCTTGCTGCAGCGGCAGCATGCGGCCGTCGTCGACACGGATGAATTCGATCTTCTCCGCGGTGCTCATATTGTCGATCATGGCGCCGACGCGCGCGTCGACGTCGTTGCCGACCATGGGCGTCGCGCGCGGCGTGACGTCATAGGCGGAGGCGACGGCCATGGCGCCAAGCGTCAGGACCAAAACGCTGGTCCGGGCCAGGGTGGTACGGGATGGGGCAAAGGCGTACGTCATTATTTTGTCGCTCCTGGCGAATCGGTTTCATCGATGATCAGTTCGAGCGGGGCGCTGGGTGCGGCAACCGGGGCCGGGGTGTCGTTGCGCAGTGACTGTGCCAGGGCCTTCTGTTTTTCCTGCACATCCTGGCGGATGGCTTTTTCCTTTAGTACGGCGGCGTTGTCGGTGGTCTGGGCCAGGGCAGCCTGGGACAGCAGGGCGCCGAGGCCGAGCACGATTGCCTTGCGTAAATATAACGTCATGGGATGTCCTATAATTTGCGGGCGTGAGATTGCGAACGTTGTTTTATGTTAACTTTATTGTAAGCATTCTATGCGTGGGGCATGATGCGTGGACGCCAGATGGCAGACAGCTGCTATCCTGAAAACCGATAGCTGCCTGAAATGGAAGAGGGAAATGCGCTTCAACCGGCTTGATTTGAACCTGCTCGTCGCGCTCGATGCGCTGCTCGACGAAAAGAAAACCACGGCCGCAGCGCAGCGCCTGTCAGTCAGTCAGTCGGCCATTTCCGGCATGCTGGCGCGGCTGCGCGTGTACTTCGAAGACGATTTATTGGTGCAGGTGGGGCGCCAGATGGAACTGACGCCGCTGGGTCGCGACCTGGCCGACCCGGTGCGCCAGCTGATTTTGCAGATCCAGGCGACCGTGGCGATCCGGCCCGCGCTGTCGATTGCCACCGAACGGCGCAACTTCAAAATCACGGTGTCGGACTATACCGTGCCGATCCTGATAGCCCCGCTGGTGCGGCGCTTGCAGGCACTGGCGCCCTGCATCACCATCACGCTGCTGCCGCAAATCGAAAACACGGGGCTGGCATTGCGCCGGGGCGAAACCGACCTGACCATCGTCCCGGACGGGTACCTCGATGCGGACCATCCGCACCTGCTGCTGTTTGAAGACAGTTACAGCTGCGTGGTCTGGGACGGCAACACCGAGGTGGGCGCCACGCTGGACCTGGCGACGTTCGCGCGCTGCGGGCATGTCGCGCCGCACCTCGGCCGCCCGGGCGCCCCCACCGTGGCCGAGCGCCATCTGGCCGCCAGCGGTGTCACGCGCAGCATCGCCGTGACCACGCACGATTTCACCTCCCAGGCCACGCTGGTGGTGGGCACCCAATTGATCACGACCATGCAAACCCGCCTGGCGCACGACAGCGCGGCGCGCCTGCCGCTGCGCGTGCTGGCGGTGCCGGTGGCCATGCCGACGCTGCGCGTGTGCATGCAGTGGCATGACTACCAGAGCGCCGATCCGGCGCACCGGTGGTTGCGCGAGCAGCTGGTGGCGGTGGCGCAGCCAGCTTAAATGCGGGCGATCGCCGCGTCGATCGCTTTGGCGTGGGTGGCCTTGCGCTCGCTGTAACGGTCGGTCAGATAGTCGCTGCGCCCACGCATCAGCAGCGTCATCTTGAACAGCTCCTCCATCACATCGACCACGCGGTCGTAATAGCCGGACGGGCGCATGCGGCCCTGTTCATCGAATTCCTTGTAGGCCATCGGCACCGACGACTGGTTCGGAATCGTAAACATGCGCATCCAGCGTCCCAGCAGGCGCAGCGTGTTGACCACATTGAACGACTGCGACCCGCCGCACACCTGCATCACCGCCAGCGTCCGGCCCTGGCTCGGGCGCAGTGCTCCCTGCTCGAGCGGGATCCAGTCGATCTGGTTTTTCATGACGGCCGTGATGGCGCCGTGCCGCTCCGGGCTGCACCAGACCTGGCCCTCGGACCACAGCGACAGCGCGCGCAGTTCCACCACTTTCGGATGGTCCTCGGTCACGCTGCCGGCCATCGGCAAATCCATCGGGTCGAAGATTTTTACTTCGGCGCCGAAGTGTTCCAGGATGCGCGCCGCTTCCTCGGTCAGGAAGCGGCTGAACGAGCGTTCGCGCAGGGAGCCATACAACAGCAGGATGCGCGGCGGGTGGTCGAAGCCGGGTGCTTCGGCGAGGAGCGCGGGCGTCGGCAGCGGCAACTGTGCGCCATCGACGTTGGGCAGCTCAATCATGGGGCCGCCGGCAGCAGAGCCAGCACGGTTTCGGACGGACGGCACAGGCGCACCGTGTCGCCGATGACCACCAGCGGGCGGTTGATCAGGATCGGGTGCGCCAGCATGGCCTCGACCAGCGCGTCGTCCGACGCGCCGGCCAAACCCAGCTCGTCGTAGATGGCCTGCTTTTCGCGCACGATGGCGCGCACCGGCAGGCCGGACCGGGCGATCAGGTCCAGCAGCGTGGCGCGATCGGGCGGCGTTTTCAGGTATTCGATGATGGTCGGCTCAATGCCGGCTTCGCGAATGAACGCCAGGGTGTTCCTCGACGTGCCGCAGGCGGGGTTATGGTAGATGGTGACGTTCATGGAGCATCCTTATCAAGAGAGGCGCAGGGCAAGGGCGGCGAGCGTGAGCAGCAGCACCGGGAGCGTCAGCACAATGCCGACGCGGAAGTAGTAAGACCAGGAAATGCGGATATCGTTTGCGGCCAGCACGTGCAGCCACAGCAGCGTTGCCAGGCTGCCGATCGGCGTGATTTTCGGCCCCAGGTCGCTGCCGATGACGTTCGCGTACACCATCGCCTCGCGCACAGCGCCATGCGTCGTGGTGGCGTCGATCGACAGTGCGCCGATCAATACAGTCGGCAGGTTGTTCATCACCGACGACAGCGCGGCCGTCAACAGGCCGGTGCCCATGGCCGCGCCCCAGACGCCGTATTGCGCGCACCAGTCCAGCGCCTGGGTGACGTACCCGGTCAGGCCGGCATTGCGCAGGCCGTAGACGACCAGGTACATCCCGAGCGAAAAGATCACGATCTGCCACGGCGCGTCGGCCATCACCTGGCGCACGGCGATGCGGTGCCCGCGCGCCGCCGCCAGCAGCAGCAGGACGGCGCCGACGGCTGCCACCGCGCTGATCGGCACGCCGAGCGGCTCGATCCAGAAGAAGCCGACCAGCAGCAGCGCCAGTACGCCGAAGCCGGTATAAAAGGTGGGCGCGTCGTGGATGGCCACGCGCGGATCGCGCAACTGGGCCAGCTCGTAGGTGGGCGGCAGGTCGCGCCCAAAGTACCAGAGCAGCACGCCCAGCGTGGCCAGCACCGCCACCACGTTGACCGGCGCCATTACGGCCGCGTAGCGGGCGAAGCTGATTTTAAAATAGTCGGCCGAGACGATGTTGACCAGGTTCGACACCACCAGCGGCAGGCTGGCGGTGTCGGCGATGAAGCCGGCCGCCATCACGTAGGCCAGCGTGGCTTTCGCCGAAAATTTCAATTCGCGCAGCATGGCGATCACGATCGGCGTGAGGATCAGCGCCGCACCGTCATTGGCAAAAATTGCCGAAACCACCGCGCCGAATAACACTAGCAGCACGAACAGGCGGGTGCCATGGCCGCCACCCCAGCGCGCCACATGCAGCGCGGCCCACTCGAACAGGCCGGCCTTGTCGAGCAGCAGGCTGATGACGATCAGCGCGACGAAGGTGCCGGTGGCGTTCCAGATGATGTGCCAGACCACCGGGATGTCGGCCAGCGAGATGACGCCGGCCAGCAGCGCGACGCCGGCGCCGGCGGCGGCGCTCCAGCCGATGCCCAGCCCGCGCGGCTGCCAGATCACCAGGGTAAGGGTGACGGCGAAGATGAGGAAAGCGATCAGCATGCGGCACCGCCGCAGCAGTTTGCAGTCAAAAAACCGACCAGGTCCTGCATCGTCTCGTACTGCGCCGCATACGTGATGAAGCGCCCGTTCGGGGTGGCGCGAATCAGCCCGGCGTGCACCAGTTCCTTCAGGTGAAAGGAGAGGGAGGACGGCGGCAGCCCGAGCGTGGTGGCGATGTCGCTGGCGTTCATGCCGCCGCCGGGACCGGCCTGCACCAGCAGGCGAAACACGGCCAGGCGCGATTCCTGGGCCAGGGCGGCCAGGGCCGCAATGGCCAGCGGGGTATCCATATGATGCTCCAAAGTCGTAATTTGATTCGATTGTACTGGAAACGTGGAATTCTTAAAGTGAGGTCGTGCGAATAGTATTTGTACAAACATAGTATGATGCACGACGGTGTTTACAGCGTGCGCTTCACAGTTCGGCTAGCGGGACATTGCCGGCCTCGGCGTCGGCACCGAGCAATGTGATCAGTCGCCCCAGGTCGGTCTGCAATCGGGCCAGCGTGGCCGCATCGAGTTCACCCAGGGCGTCCGGCAGCACGCCGGCGAACGGGCCGGGCGCCTTGGTCAGTACGGCGGCGCCGGCGTCCTGCAGGTGCAGCGCGACGGTGCGCCGATCCGGCCCGTCGCGGGTGGCGGCCACCAGGTCGCGCCCGAGCAGGGCGCGCACCAGGTTGCTGGCGGTTGACTGCTTGATGTCGAGCGTGCGCGCCAGTTCCTTGACGCCGATGCCGGGCCGCTCGCGGATGACGGACAGCGCCCAGACCTGGGCGCCGCCCACGCCGGCGGCCTGCTCGACGTGGCGGAAATGGGTTTTGACGGCGTTGAAGACGACGCGGAACTGGCGCAGCACATGGGCCGGTGTAGCGTTGGCAATGGATGGTTTGATGGATGACGGAGACATAAGTGGATCATAGCGGAAACGGCGCGGGGCATAACATCGAAACGGCGCTGCGCCGCGAGGTCTCCGACTGGCGCTTGTGGTGGATGCGCGGCGTCGTCGTGCTCGCTGCGGTGGTGGCCGGCCTGACCATCTCGGGATTTACCTGGCTGGCCGAGCGCGCCCTCGCGCTGTTTTTCATCGGGCACACATGGAACTGGTGGGCGCCGCTGATCTGGACGCCGCTATGCACCGCGGCCATCGTCTGGTGCACGCGCCGCATCGCCCCCGGCGCGGCCGGCTCGGGCATCCCGCAAGTGATGGCCGTGCTCGACCCCGCGATGCCGCCGGAGCGCGTCGGCCGCCTGGTTTCGCTGCGCATCTCGGCCGCGAAAATCGCGCTCACCTCCTGGGGCATGCTGGCCGGGCTTTCTCTGGGCCGCGAAGGCCCGTCGGTGCAGATCGCCGCCGGCATCCTGCTGCAAGCCAAACGATTCATGCCGGCACGCGCCACCATCAGCCCCCACAGCCTGCTGGTGGCCGGCGGCGCGGCCGGTATTGCCGCCGCCTTCAACACGCCGCTGGCCGGGGTCATGTTCGCCATCGAAGAACTGGCACGCCGGCCCGAGCAACGCAGCAGTGGCCTGATCATCGCGGCCATCGTCATGGCCGGCGTGATCGCCGTCTCGGTGCACGGCAATGGCACCTACTTCGGCATCATCCACGGCGTCGCCATCGATACCCGTTTGCTGCTGCCGGGTGTGATGGTGGCGCTGTCTGCCGGCGCCGCCGGCGGGCTGTTTTCGCGCCTGCTGCTGGCGTCCCTGAACGGCACCGGCATGGATGCCTTCAGCCGCTTGCGCCTGGCGCGTCCGGTCCTGTTCGCGGGGGTGTGCGGCATGCTGGTCGCTGTCATCGGCGTGGTCAGCAACGGCGCCACCTTCGGCAGCGGCTACGCCTCGACCCGCACGATGGTCGATGGCGCGGCCGGCATCCCGCCGATCTATGCGCTATTAAAATTCCTGGCCACGTGGCTGACCACCTGGTCGGGTGCGCCGGCCGGTATCTTCGCGCCCTCGCTGGCCATTGGCGCGGCGATCGGCAACGACATCGCCATGCTGATGGCGCACACCCAGGTGCCGGCGCTGATCGCGCTGGGCATGGTGGGCTTTCTGGCGGCCGTCACGCAGGCGCCGCTGACGTCGTTCATCATCGTCATGGAAATGGTTGACGGCCACGCGATGGTGCTTAGCTTGATGGCTTGCGCGCTGGTGGCCACCGTGATCGCCCGCATCATCAGCCCGCCTCTGTATCCGGGTCTCGCGGCCTTGCAGCTACCCCGGGTCAGCTCAGCCAAGGCGTAGGCCGGGGGTATCGGCGAACAGGTCGGCCACCCACTCGACGAACACGCGCACCTTGGCCGACAGGTGCCGGTTCTGCGGGTAGACCACATTGATCGGCAGCGGCGACGTGACCCAGTCCGACATCAGTGCCACCAGCGCGCCGTTGGCGATGTGGCGGTCGACCGCGTAGCTCGGCGCCTGCAGGATGCCCAGACCGGCCAGTCCGGCGCGCATGTAGGCCACCGAATCGTTCACCGCCAGGTTCGACGGCGTGCCGGTGACGATGGTCTCCTCGCCGCGCACGAAATCCCATTCGAAGATCTTGCCGGTCTTGGACGAGAAATAATTGATGCAGAAGTGCCCCGCCAGGTCGTTCGGATGCAGTGGCGGGTTGCGCGTGGCAAGGTACGCGGGCGCCGCGCAGGTAATGAATTGCAGCACGCCGATGCGGCGCGCGACCAAATTCGAATCGGGCAGGATGCCGCCGCGGATGGCGCAGTCGACGCCTTCTTCCACCAGGTCGACCGGGCGGTCGCCGCAACCGAGTTCCAGCGCGATATCGGGATAGCGCGTAAAAAAGTCGGGCAGGGCGGGGATGATGATGTCGGCGGCAATCGCGGTGGAACAATCGACGCGCAGGCGCCCGCGCGGGCTGGCGCGGTTGGTCGACAGGGACTCTTCCGCTTCGCGCACGTCTGACAGGATTTGCAGGCAGCGTTCATAATAGGCGGCGCCGTCGGACGTCACACTGACGTTGCGCGTGGTGCGGTGCAGCAATTTCACCGACAGCGATTTTTCCAGCGCCGCCACCATGGTCGACACCGACGCTTTCGGTAACTGCATCAGGTCGGCAGCGCGTGTAAAACCGCCTGCATCGACCACCTGCACGAACACTTCCATTGCCAGCAATTTATTCATTTGTTCTCTCATTGTTCATGGATCTGAACAATCAATTCGTCGATACCATCTTTATCATAGCCGGTAACCCGTATAAAGTGGCATCACTGGACCAAAAGGTTCAGCCAGCGAGCCGGGACGGCACAGACGAAGGAGCAGGATCATGCGTACTACACATTTCATTCTTACTGTCGGGGCCCTGGCGCTCAGTCTCACGATGATGACGGGCATGGTCCACTCCACGCAATTCCAGCAGGCCGCGGCCGTCGAGACGAGCGGTTTTGATGCACTTGCACATGACCTGTTTGCGCATGGATTCCTGAACGCAGCTGCCAAGCCGGCGGGTGGAGTGCACGGTGAATAAGCCGGTCGGCGTGCCTGAACCGGTGATCCGCACGCTTGACGTGCAGGGTGCCGAAGGCCCGCTGGTGGCGCGCCTGTACAGCCTGGACGCAAGCAAGACGAAGAAGGACAGCCTGCTGGTGTTTTTTCACGCGGGTGGTTTTGTGGGCGGCGACCTCGATCAAGCCGACACCTTCCTGCGCCACCTCACCACCACCACCAGCGCCAACCAGCTGGTGCTGGCGTCGTGCTACACGCTGGCCACCAAAAAGCCGTTTCCGGCTGCCGTGGAAGATGCGCACGCCGTGCTCGCCTGGGTTCGCAAGAACAAGGCCAAGCTGGGCTGGAGCGGCAAGCGCCTGGTGGTAGCCGGCATCGAAGCGGGCGCCAACCTGGCCGCGGTGGCCAGCCTGATGGCGCGCGACCGCGGCGGCCCGGTCATCGACGGGCAGATCCTGATCATGCCGATGCTCGATCCGGGCCTGACCACCTGTTCGATGCGGGACGTGAAACTGGACGACGGCATGGTCAAAGTGGCCGATACATGCGCCGCCAGCTATCGCGGTTACCTGCCGAATGGCGCCGACCGCGCCCACCCGTATGCGTCGCCGCTGCGTTCTTCGCGGCTGCGCAACCTGCCGCAGGCATTGATCCTGTCGGCCGAAGACGACCCATTGCGTGACGAGGCTGAACAATACGCCGCCAAATTGTCCGCAGCGGGCGTCTCCACCACGCTGCGCCGGCTTGCCCCGGCCCAGTTGCAGGAGCCGGACGCGCGCAATGAATGTGCGTGCCAGTACCTGGTACTCGACGAAATCGTGCGCTTTCTGAGCGCCTTCGATCATGCTGCAACCCCTGTGAATGTGACCATGGACGTTCCTCCCTCCTGATCTGATTTACTGACTTACCCTTTGCTGGTCGGCGCGCTTGCGTAGCGCGACGGCCACTCCATTGCCCGCGTATTCGTGTCCCTGGCCCTATGCCGGGGCGGGCCCCGTATTGCCGAAATTTTGCTTCCACCCTCAGATCGTTTAAAACAAAAAAGGATTCGTCCATGACTACCACTTCACATTTCCGTCTATCGATTCGTCCGCTGGTTGCGGCGCTTGGCGTCGCGGGCCTGGCTGCTTTCAGCCTGGCCGGCTGTGGACCATCCAATAGCCAGGCTGCACCCCAGGCGGCGGCGCCCGCGGGCCCGCCGGTCACGGCGTCGGCCGTGGTCGAACGCAGCGTCGACGAAACCCAGGAATTTTCCGGTCGCCTGGAAGCGGTGGAACGGGTCGACATCCGCGCCCGCGTCGGCGGCTTCATCACCTCGGTGAACTTCAAGCCGGGCAGCCTGGTGAACAAGGGCGACGTCCTGTTCGTGATCGACACCCGCCCGTTCCAGGCCGAAGCCAACCGCGCTGAATCGGCCGCCGTGTCGGCGCGCTCGAAAGCCGATCTGGCCCGTCTCGAACTGGCGCGCTCCGAAAAGCTGGTGGCCGACAAGGCCATCGCCCAGCGTGAACTCGATACTGCGGCATCGAACCTGAAGCAGCTCGATGCCGACGCCAAGGCCGCGCAAGCATCGCTGGAAACGGCGCGTCTGAACCTGGCCTACACCAAAGTCACCGCGCCGATTTCGGGCCGTGTCTCGAAGGCCGAAATCACGGCCGGCAACCTGGTCGACGCGAGCGCGATCCTCACCACCGTCATCTCGACCAAAAACATCTACGCCACCTTCGACGGTGACGAGGCTACCTACCTGCGCGTGTCGAAGCAGGCGCACGCCGGCCAGCCGGTTGCCGTGAACGTCGGCCTGGTGGGTGAAGAAGGTTTCCCGCACGAGGGCAAACTCGAATTCGTCGACAACCAGTTAGATGCCCGCACCGGCAGCGTGCGCATGCGTGCGACCTTCGAAAACACGGACGGCAGCATGGCCCCAGGCCTGTTCGCGCGCGTGCAGATCAGCGGCGGCAAGCCGGCCAACGCCTTGCTCATTACTGACCGCGCCGTCGGCACCGACCAGAGTCGCAAGTTCGTGTACGTCGTTGACAAGGATGGCAAGGCCGAGTACCGCGCCGTTACGCTCGGCCCTGTCGTCGATGGCCTGCGCGTGGTGCGCAGCGGCTTGAAGGCCGGCGAAAAAATCGTCGTGAATGGCTTGCAACGCGTGCGTCCGGGTGCCCCGATCACGGCGCAAACCGTGCCGATGGTGGCCAGTCTGACCGGCCCGGCCAAAGACGGCGCCAAAATCGCCATGGCCGACACTAAGTAAGAAGGAACAATAAAATGAATATTTCACGCTTTTTCGTCGACAAGCCCATTTTCGCGGCTGTCCTGTCCGTCATCGTGTTCGTGGCAGGTCTGATTTCGATCTTCCAGCTGCCGATCTCGGAATACCCCGAAGTGGTGCCGCCGTCGATCGTCGTGCGCGCCCAGTATCCGGGCGCCGATCCAAAAATTATCTCTGAAACAGTCGCCACGCCGATCGAACAGGAGATCATCGGGGTCGAAGGCATGCTTTACATGACCTCGCAAAACACCTCGGATGGCGCCTTGCAGCTGACCGTCACCTTCAAGATCGGCACCAACGTCGAGCAGGCCGAAACGGCCGTGCAGAACCGCGTCCAGCGCGCGCTGCCACGCTTGCCGGAAGAAGTGCGCCAGATCGGCGTGACCACGGTGAAAAGCTCGCCGAACATCACCATGGTGGTCCACCTGAATTCGCCGGACGGCCGTTACGACGACCTGTACCTGCGTAACTACGCCACCCTGAACGTCAAGGACCAGCTGGCGCGCATCGCCGGCATGGGTGATGTGCAGGTGTTTGGCTCGGGTGACTACTCGATGCGCGTCTGGCTCGATCCGCAGAAAGTCGCGGGCCGCAACCTGACCGCCGGCGATGTCGTCGCCGCCATCCGCGAACAGAACGTGCAGGTCGCAGCCGGTGTCGTTGGCCAGGGTCCGGCGAAGGATGCCGACTTCCAGCTGACCGTCAAAACCCAGGGCCGCCTGACCACAGTCGAAGAGTTCGGCGAGATCGTCGTCAAGACCAGCGCCGACGGCGCAACGACCTTGCTCAAAGACGTGGCGCGCATGGAAATGGGTTCGAATTCTTACGCCTTGCGTTCGCTGCTCAATAACAAACGGGCGGTGGCGCTGCCGCTGTTCCAGTCGCCGTCCGCGAATGCGCTGCAACTGTCGACCGACGTGCGCGCCAAGATGGCCGAGCTGTCGAAAGACTTCCCGCAGGGGATGGAATACAGCATCGTGTACGACCCGACGCTGTTCGTGCGCGAGTCGATCGATTCGGTCATCCACACGCTGATCGAAGCGATCGTTCTGGTGGCACTGGTCGTCATCGTGTTCCTGCAAACCTGGCGCGCATCGGTCATTCCGCTGCTGGCCGTGCCGGTGTCGGTGGTCGGTACCTTTGCCGTGATGCTGATGTTTGGCTTCTCGATCAATACGCTCTCGCTGTTCGGCCTCGTGCTGGCCATCGGTATCGTCGTCGATGACGCGATCGTGGTAGTGGAAAACGTCGAACGCAATATCGAGAATGGCTTGAATCCCCATGATGCGACCGTGCAGGCCATGAAAGAAGTGTCTGGTCCGATCATCGCAATCGCCCTGGTGCTGTGCGCCGTGTTCGTGCCGATTGCCTTTGTCTCGGGTCTTACCGGCCAGTTTTATCGCCAGTTCGCGCTGACCATCGCCATTTCGACCGTGATCTCGGCCTTCCTGTCGCTGACCCTCGCGCCAGCCCTGTCGGCAGTGTTGCTGCAGCCGCATGGCGCCAAGAAGGACCGTTTGACGCGCGGCATGGATTTCCTGTTCGGCCGCTTCTTCAAAGGCTTCAACAAGTTCTTCAACCGCTCGTCGCACAAGTACGAAGCAGGTGTGCAGGGCGTCATCAAGCGCAAGAGCGCCTCCCTCGGTGTGTATGCGCTGCTGGTCATCGCCGCCGTTTTCGTGTTCAAGGCCGTGCCGCCGGGCTTCGTGCCGGCGCAGGACAAGGGCTACCTGATCGGCTTCGCCCAGCTGCCTGACGCCGCGTCGCTCGACCGCAGCGAAGCGGTGATCCGCAAGATGTCGGACATCGCCCGCGAGATTCCGGGTGTGGATTCGGCCATCGCGTTTCCTGGCCTGTCGATCAACGGCTTCACCAATGCGCCGAACGCGGGCATCGCCTTCATCAGCCTGAAGCCCTCGTCGGAGCGCCATGGCGCTGCGCAGAGCGCGGAAGGTATTTCCGCCGAAATCAACAAGCGCATGGGCGTCATCGAAGATGCGTTCGTGATGGTGCTGTCGCCGCCGCCGGTGAATGGCCTCGGCACCACCGGTGGCTTCAAGATGATGATCGAGGACCGCGGCAACCTGGGCTACGATGAACTGAACAAGGCCGTGCAAGCGTTCATGGGCAAGGCCGCCACCGACAAGCGCCTGATGGGCGTGTTCTCGGGCTACCAGATCAACGTGCCGCAGCTGTTCGCCGACGTGAATCGCGTGAAAGCCAAGCAGCTCGGCGTGCCGCTCTCGGAGATCAACCAGGCCTTGCAGATTAACCTGGGTTCCCTGTACGTGAACGACTTCAACCAGTTTGGCCGTACCTATCAGGTGCGCGTGCAGGCCGATGCGCCGTTCCGCTCGCAGCGCGAGCAGATCGCCCAGCTGAAAGTGCGTAACGACAAGGGCGAGATGATTCCACTGTCGTCGCTCATGACGATCAAGGATACCTACGGCCCGGACCGCGTCCAGCGCTACAACAACTATGTCGCCGCCGAGATGAACGGCGGCCCGGCTCCCGGTGTCTCGTCGGGCCAGGCCCAGGCTGCGATGGAAGAAATCGCGCGCGAAGTGCTGCCGAAGGGGATCTCGTATGAGTGGACCGACCTGACCTACCAGGACATCTTGTCCGGGAATACGATGATTTATGTGTTCCCGCTGTGCGTGCTGCTAGTGTTCCTGGTACTCGCCGCCCAGTACGAAAGCTGGACGCTGCCGCTGGCCGTGATCCTGATCGTGCCGATGTCGATCCTGTGCGCACTGGTCGGCGTGAAGCTGACCGGAGGCGACAACAATGTCTTCACGCAGATCGCGCTGTTCGTGCTGGTGGGATTGGCCTCAAAAAATGCCATTCTGATCGTGGAATTCGCGGTCGACCTGGAAAAAGCCGGCCGCACGATCATCGAAGCCGCGCTGGAGGCTTGCCGCCTGCGTCTGCGTCCGATCCTGATGACCTCGATCGCGTTCATCATGGGCGTGCTGCCGCTGGTGTTCTCGCACGGCGCCGGCGCCGAGATGCGCCATGCGATGGGCGTCGCGGTGTTTGCCGGGATGCTGGGCGTAACGCTGTTCGGCCTGTTCATGACGCCGCTGTTCTATGTTTTGCTGCGCACGCTGGCCAAGAAATTTGAAAAGAAACCCCATGTTGTCGCAACTGCCCCCGCGGTCCATGTCGTCGGCGCGCCTGTGCAGCCGGAAGGAGTCAAGTAATGAAACCCATGTTTAATCTGAGCATGATGATGGCGGCGCTGGTGCTGGCCGGCTGCAGCATGGCGCCGGTATTGAAGGCGCCCGATGTCGCCGTACCCGTCGCCTTCAAGGAAGCGGGCACGCCGCTGCAGGCGGCCGACGGCAGCAGCTGGCAAGTGGCCCAGCCGGCCGAAGCGCAGCCGCGCGGGCAGTGGTGGCTGGTCTTTAACGATTCAGCCTTGACCACGCTGGTGGAAGAAGCCACGGGCGCCAACGCCAGCCTGGCAGCCGCCGCAGCGCGGGTGCACCAGGCGCGCGCCATCGCCGGCATCGCCCAGGCGCAGCGCAGTATCAAGGTCGACGCCGGCGTCGGCGCCCAGCGCGGCCGTGCCAGCACCACCTCGCTGGGTCTGCCGGATGGCGCCAGCGTCCCGGTCGGCAATGCCTTCCAGGCGCAGCTGTCGGCCAGTTATGAGGTCGATCTGTTTGGCCGGGTCGCCAACAACGTGAATGCGGCGCAGGCCGATGCCGCGGCTTCCGAGGCGACCTGGCGCTCGGTGCTGCTGGCGCTGCAAGCGGACGTGGCGCAGAACTACTTCCGCCTGCGCGCCACCGACGCCGAACTGGCGACGCTGGCGAAGAATGTCGACCTGCGCTTGCAGAGCGTGAAGGTCAACCAGAGCCGCTTCGACAATGGCGACATCGGCGAATTCGACCTGGTGCGCGCCAAGTCGGAACTGGCCACGGCGCGGGCCGAGGAACTGGCATTGGCGCGCCAGCGCGCCAACCTGGAACATGCGCTGGCGGTGCTGCTGGGCCGTCCGGCCGCGCAGTTTGCGGCGCTGGCCAACCCGCTGCTGGCCGATGCACTGCCGGCCATCCCGGCCGGCATGCCATCGACCTTGCTGCAGCGCCGTCCCGACGTCGCTGCCGCCCAGCGTGCGCTGGTTGCGGCGAATGCACGGATCGGCGAAGCACGCGCCGCGATGTTCCCGGCACTGAATCTGTCGGCCCAGGGTGGCGGGGCGTCGAGCGCGCTGTCGAACATGCTGCAGTGGAGCAGCCGCTCGTGGTTGCTGGGGGCGTTGATGTCGCTGCCGGTGATCGACGGCGGCCGCAACAGGAACAACGTGACGCGCAGCCAGGCCGTGCTGGAAGAATCGGTGGCGAACTACCGCCAGAACGTGCTGGTGGCGTTCTCGGAAGTGGAAGACAACCTGGCCGGCCTGCGCATCCTGGCCAGCCAGGCCGAGCAGGTCGAGGCGGGCGTGGTATTTGCGCGCCGCTCGGCCGACCTGGCGCAAAAGCTGTACGATGCCGGCCGCTCCAGCTACCTCGACTTGCTCGACGCCCAGCGCAACCTGTCGCTGGTCGAACGCAACGCGGCCCAGCTGCGCGGCGAGCGCGCCGTCACCACCGTCGCCCTGATCCGCGCCTTGGGCGGCGACTGGGGCAACGACCAGCCGCTCCCGCAAACAATTGCCCAACAATGAGGGTCAGAGTCGAATTGTTTTGCAATAGCTTCTACGCAACGCGGTCAAATGATGCATAAGGAAAATTGCTCAATAATTTGACTCTGACCCCAATTTTCGAGCAATGGTTGTGAGGAAATAATGGGGACGGGGCGTGGGTTTGCGGTGGCGCAAGGGGGGCTGTCAACCGTTGCTGGGGCCGAACGTTAACGCGACCATGGATGGCAACCGCTGTCCAGCCTCGTTTATTATTGGAGATGACCTCATGATCAAGAAACTGCTGCTCGCAATCGCAACGATGGTGGCCACGATGGGCTTCGCATTCGCCCAGGTCGATGTCAACAAGGCCGATGCGCCGGCGCTCGATGGCGTCAAGGGTGTGGGGCCGAAGATGTCGAAAGCCATCCTCGACGAGCGCGCCAAGGGGGAGTTCAAGGACTGGGCCGACTTCGAAAAGCGCGTCAAGGGCGTCGGTGAGAAAAGCTCGGCAAAACTGTCCGCCGCCGGCCTGCAAGTGAACGGCAAGTCGAAAGATGGCGCGCCAATGACGTCCAAGCCAGCCGATGCCAAGGCAGCCAAGACCGCACCGGCCGCAGCGGCCGCCAAGCCCACCACGGCCGCCAAACCGGCTGACGCGAAAAAACCGGCCACGATGTAAGCATCGCCCCGTCACGATCGAACCCCGCAGTGTATTGCGGGGTTTTTTTTCGTCCACGGCGGCGCGACATGGAACTTTTTTCTGGCACGAACTTCACCCAGGCGATGGCGCGTGCGAAGATAGCCAGATTGTTCAGTTGACCTCGAGGAATTCATGCGTTCTGCTCGTCTCTCCCAGCACTTCCGTACCACGCTGCTCGCCAGCCTCGTGGCCGCTTCTGTGTGCGCGCCGCTGGCCCGCGCCGTAGCGCCTGCGGGACCCGATACCACCCGCCACCAGGCGCAGGTCGATAAGCTGGTCAAGCAAATTTCGCCGCAACGCATCGAAGGTTACATCCGCAAGCTGGTCAGCTTCCAGACCCGCCACACCATGTCCGATACCACGTCCGAGACGACCGGCATCGGCGCCGCGCGGCGCTGGATCAAGAGTGAGCTGGAACGCTGCGGCGCCGGCGCCAATGGCCGCCTGCAAGTGACGTTCGATTCGCACATCGCGCCGATCTCCGCGCGCATTTCGACGCCGACTGAAATTGTCAACGTCGTCGCTACCTTGCCCGGCACGCAGGCCGCCTCGACAGAACGCCTGTACGTCGTCAGCGGCCACTACGATTCGCGCAATACCGACATCATGGATGCGACCGGCTACGCGCCGGGTGCCAACGACGACGCTTCCGGCACCGCCGCCGTGATGGAAATGGCGTGCGTGATGGCCCGTGAACAGTTCGATGCAACGCTGGTCTTCATGGCCGTCGCCGCCGAAGAGCAGGGCTTGCTGGGCGCCGCCCACTGGGCCGAACTGGCGAAGCAAAAAAACCTGAACGTGGCCGGCATGTTCACCAACGACATCATCGGCAGCTCGCGCGCCGACAATGGCCGCGTCGACAACACGCAGGTGCGCCTGTTCGCCGAAAGCCTGCCCAATACCAAGGAAATGAGCGAGGCCAACCGCACTTTGCTGGCCACCGGCGGCGAGAACGATTCGATCTCGCGCAACCTGGCCCGCCACGTCAAGGACGTGGGCGAGCGGTATGTGCCGAAATTCAAGGTCAACGTCATTCAGCGGCGCGACCGCTACCTGCGCGGCGGCGACCACATGCCTTTCCTGGAACGCGGTTACGCGGCCCTGCGCTTCACGGAACCGAACGAAGACTTCAATCACCAGCACCAGAACGTGCGCCTTGAGAATGGTGTCAAGATAGGCGACCTGATCGAATACAACGATTTTGATTACATCGCCAAAGTTGCGCGCGTCAACACCGCCGCGCTGGCCACGCTGGCGCTGGCGCCCGCTGCACCGCAGCAGGTGAAAATGCTGACAGCCAAGCTGGAAAACGATTCCACACTGACCTGGCAAGCCAACGCCGAACCCGACCTGGCCGGCTACCGCATCGTCTGGCGCGACACCACGGCGGCGAAATGGGAAGGCTCGCAGTACGTCGGTAACGTCACCCAGGCCACGCTCAAACTGTCGAAGGACAATTATTTCTTCGGCGTGCAGGCGATCGACAAGGACGGCAACGCCAGCGTGGCGAGCTATCCTTCACCGCAGCGCTGACCAGTCGGGACGGATGCCGGATGGCCCCATACGCCGCCGGCCGTCCCGGTTTAAAATGGCCCTTTACTCAAGATCAGCAAGAGAGCACCCATGGCATATTCGACCATCGAAGACACGATCGGCAACACCCCGCTGGTGCAGCTCATGCGCCTGCCCGGTCCCGACATTGCGGCCCGCAACAACATCATCCTCGGCAAGATGGAAGGCAATAACCCGGCCGGTTCGGTAAAAGACCGCGCCGCACTGTCGATGTTGCGCGGCGCCGCGCAGCGCGGCCAGATCAAGCCGGGCGACACGCTCATCGAAGCGACCAGCGGCAACACAGGGATTGCGTTGGCGATGGCTGCCGCCATTCTCGGCTACAAGATGGTGTTGTTGATGCCGGAGAATTTGTCGATCGAGCGCCAGCAGAGCATGGCGGCCTACGGCGCACAGATCATCCTGACACCGCGCACCGGCGGCATGGAGTACGCCCGCGACATGGCCGAACAAATGCAGCGCGACGGCCAGGGCATCATCCTCGACCAGTTCGCCAACCAGGACAACCCGCGTGCGCACTATGAGTCCACCGGCCCCGAAATCTGGCGCGATACCAACGGTGGCGTCACCCACTTCATCAGCGCGATGGGCACGACTGGCACCATCATGGGCGTGTCGCATTATTTGAAAGAGCAGAACGAGGCCATCCGCATCATCGGCGCGCAGCCGGAAGAAGGGTCGCAAATTCCCGGCATCCGCAAATGGCCGGAAGCGTACATGCCGAAAATTTTCGACAAGGCACGCGTCGATCAGGTTGAAAGCGTGAGCCAGGCCGCATCCGAACAGATGGCGCGCCGGATGGCGGCGGAAGAGGGGATTTTTTGCGGTATTTCGGCCGCCGGCGCCTGCGAAATCGCGCTGCGCGTGGCCCGCACAGTGGAGAACGCGACAATCGTGTTCATCGTCTGCGACCGCGGCGACCGTTACCTTTCGACGGGCGTCTTCCCCGCATAAAACGTGACGCAATGGCAAAAGCGCGCCGTCCCGCAAGGGACCGGCGCGCTTTTTACGTCGCAGTTCTTCTAAAAATCATCTGGCTCTGCCAGTGATTTTCAGGTCGAGCCTTTCCAAACAAAAGTAGGTTTCTACTTTTGTTTGAATTTACGCGGCTTCGCCTTCTTTTGGCTTGAACTGTTTGTCGCTGATGCGGAACTTGTTGCGGCGGTCGCCCATCAAGTAACGCAGGTCGCGGATCGACAGGTCGCTCACTTCGTGCATGCGGATCAGCAGCGAAGCGCCGACTGGGAGGCGGTGGTGACGAATCTTCGAAATTACTGGAGGAGCAACTTCCAAAGCACGCGACAGCGCTGCGTCGTTCTTCAGGCGCAGGTTCTCGATCAAGGTGTCGAGCAGGCGATTTGGGTTGTACTGCAGCAGTTCATCGGACTCCGAATCGCTGTTCATATCAATGCCGACTTGGTTTGTCATGATGTCTTTCATTCCTATTGTGGGTTGCGGATCGCTTGAAGCGTTCGATTCCGTACTACTTTCGCAAATATATACTCAATTGTACAACTAATCTGAATTTAGTACTGGTGAGCAATTCAGAATATGTCAACAGCTGATTCTTGTTGGCTACCCGCAACATAGCCTGAGTGCAATTCTCGCACATTCTCACAAAAAAATATTGTTGTTTATAATCACACTCAGCATATTACCCTCAACTTCAAGTCGCTCGGGAGTGTAATATTTGGTACTTTATAGCAACTAATCGAGGGGTATCGGGAATCCGTCATTCTCATGAAGCCGCATACCCCGTAGGGTATGCCAATATTTTCAGCTAAACTGCATGAAATTGTAAAAATTGAACGTTACAAAAATTTACAAAATGATTACTGTAGAACAAGCTCTAGTTTCCACGCGTCAAGCGCACCGCGCGACCAAGGTCGATCACTGACATGGCGTAGAAGTAACTACGATTGTAATTCGTAATAGCATAAAAATTATCGGAAGCGACCCAATATTCGGTCGCGTCGGCGCCGTTCTGCAGGTCCACCAGTCCATACAGGCGTCCAGGCGGCAGCGTGACGGCTGTATTGACGCCGGCAGCGCTGAGCTCGTCGGGACGGTAGTGCGGTGTCAGGCCCTTGCCCAGCAGGCTCTCCCAGTCCCGGCTGGGCGCCACCTGCGCGGCGAACACGGCCGGCCCAGTGTCCTCGCGCTTCCAGCCATGTACTACCAAGAAATTGGCGACGCTGCCGATCGCATCGGCCACCGAACCGCGCAAGTCCACACGGCCGTCGTTGTCGAAGTCGACGCCCCATTTCAGAATGCTGCCTGGCATGAACTGGGGCAGACCCACCGCGCCGGCAAAGGAGCCGAGCAAGGAAAACGGATCGATCCCGGCATGCTGCGCGAGCAAGAGCGTGTTTTCCAGCTCACCACGGAAGAAGGCCATGCGGGCAACGCGGTTGGGCGCCTCCGGATACGCAAACGCCAGCGTGGTGAGGGTATCGATGACGCGGAACTTGCCGGTGTCACGCCCGAACACGGTTTCCACGCCGATGATGCCGACCAGGATTTCAGCCGGTACGCCATAGATTTGCTCGGCGCGTGCCAGCAAGCCGGCGTTCTCGTTCCAGAAGCGCACGCCGGCATTGATGCGGATTGGCTCGATGAAGCGGCTGCTGTAGAGCTGCCAGTTCTTCGGTTTTCCCGGCGGGGCCGGCTTCACCAGTTGCACGGCCGTCTCCAGCAGGCGCGCCTGACCGAACAGGGTGTCGAGTTCAGCGCGGTTGAAGCCGTGTTTCGCCACCATCTCTTCTTCGAATTGCTGCACCGCGCTCCACGCGCTGAAGTTGACCGCTTCGGCATCCGGCGCGAGCGCAGCGGCCGGTTTGGCTTTGGCGGTTTTTTTCGCGCTCGCTTTGGCCTTGGCCTTGGCCAAAACCTTGGTCGCTTTCGGGTGTTTTTCGGGGGCAGCGCCGGCGGGGGCCGCCAGCGCAGCGGCCAGCAAGGCCAGCGCAGCGAGCAGGGAACGGGAACGAATCAACGGCATTGGGCAAGAAGGCTTTTCATGGTGGCTGGCAGGTCGGGCGCTGGCGCCGCGGGCCCGTAGCGATAAGCACTGTAGCAGCGCAGGAATTGGGCGATGGCAATGTGGCGCGCCGGTTCGAGGTTGGCGCGGGCCAGGCGCGCTGCGTACGCGGTCGGGCCCTCGTCAGGCTGGCGCGCATGGCCCAGCTGGCCGAGGCGCTGGCATAGGGCCGAGTATAGCGCATCGATCGGATCGCGCCGGCGCCGCACGCGCAGCTTGTGCGCACCCCACAGCAACAGCAGCGACACGGCAAGCACGGCCAGGCTGCGCCAGTTCGATACGCCTTCCATGAGTGCGCCCACCACGCTGCTCTGGCGTTCAGGCGTGTAGTTGAGCACCCACTGGTTCCAGCCATTGTTCACTGCGCTCAGGTGATAGCGCAGCTGTGCCAGCACACCGTTACGGTCGCGCGAAAAGTCGATCAGGCCGCCCAGGCCTTCGATGCCGAATGGCGGACGGGGCGGAATGGCACTGGACAGGCTGCGCCGGATGCGCTCGGGCGCCACTGCGGCGGTCGGGTCGACCCGCACCCAGCCGCGCGCACCGAGCCAGACTTCGGCCCAGGCATGGGCATCGGACTGGCGCACCGTCATGAAGCCGTCGACCGGATTGATGTCGCCGCCCTGGTAGCCGGTGACCACGCGCGCGGGCACGCCCGCCGCGCGCATCAGGACCACGAAGGCGCTCGAATAATGCTCGCAAAAGCCGGCGCGGGTTTGCAACAGAAATTCGTCGACCGGGTTGGCGCCGAGCAGGGGTGGCTCAAGGGTGTAGACGAACGATTCGCTGCGAAAACGCTGCAGCACGGCGTTGACGCGCTGCGCCGGATCGCCCTGCGCCGCGAGGGCGGCGCCCATGGCCAGCGTGCGCGGGTTGCGTCCGGCCGGTAATTGCAGCCAGCGCGCGGCGTCCGGCAACTCGGCGCCGCCCTGCAAGGTGTACTGCACGCTGGACTCGGCGTCGTAGCGCAGGCGCAGGTCCACCGGCGCCTGCGCCGACAATTCGAATTCCGGCGACATGCGCGCCACGTTCGAGTCCAGCTCGGGCACGCGGCGCGGCAGGTCCAGCACGTACAGCCAGCGCGTGCTGAGCGGTTCGAGCGTGACGTCATAGCGCAGGGCTGGTCCGCTCGCCACCAGGCCCGGTGGCATGGATGTCTGCGGCCTGCTGCGCTCGCGCGAGCGGGTCCAGGTGCGGCCATCGAATGCCCCCAGCACGATGGCGCGCCAGTACAGCTGCGCCTGTTCGGGCGCGGGGTCGGTAAAGTGGGCGCGGAAAACCACAGCTTCCGATTGCGCCAGACTGGAGAACTTGCCCGGTGTCATATCGGCCGAGAGCCCGGTGCGGCCACTGTTGGCATCCGATGGCAAGCCCCACAGTGGCCCCTGGATGCGCGGGAACGCGATGAACAGGAACAGCGCCAGCGGTGCGGCCAGCCCGATGATGCTGGCGGCAGTGCGCACGCGCCGGCGCAGCGGCGGCACACTGCCGGTGTACTGGAACGTCAATTGGGTGGTGACCAGCGCCAGCACGCCGAGCGCGATCATCACGCCCATGCCGATACTTTGCGAGTAGAAAAAATTGGTGAGCGCCAGGAAGAAGCACAGGAACACCACCACGAACAGGTCGCGCCGCGCATGCATTTCCAGCATTTTGAAGGCGACCAGCATCACCAGCATGGCCACGCCGGGGTCTTTGCCGAGGATGGTCTGATACGTTTGCAGCACGCCCAGCATGGCGGCGCCCGCCAGCGGCAGCAATAGTGTCGACGACGGCATGCGGCGCCCACCCAGGGTGATCAGCGCGCGCCAGGCCAGCGTGGTCAGGCACAGCAGCGAAACCCAGATCGGCAAGTGCAGGCTGTGCGGCGCCAGCACCAGCAGGGTGCTGCCGAGCAGCAGCAGGGTGTCGGCCTTGTCGCGCGACATCACGCGGTAACCGCGCAAGCGCGCCCGGAGCGGCGCAATCATGGTGTTTGCCTCATGCGGGTGTCCGGCGCCGGTCGGCCGGCAGGGAAAATTGCGCCAGTGCGCGCAGGCAGGCCGCCTGGTGCGCCGGGCCGGCAGCGGCATCGAGCGCGAAGGCGCCCAGCCGGAACGCGTAGGGCAGGCCGGCGCGCTCGGCTTCCAGTACCCAGCGTGTCATGCGCGCCAGACGCAATTCCAGGTCGAGCGAAAAGGGTAGTTGCTGGAAGTCGAGCACGACGTCATGGCGCGCGCCGCCTTCAAAATGCTTGGTGGCCAGCGTGCCGCCCAGTTCCGGGTCGAGCCGGGCGATCTGGCGCCACGCCATGTGGCGCATCGGGTCGCCGGGCTGATAATTGCGGATGCCGGCAAAATCATCCTGGCCGGGTCCGCCGGCGGCTTGCCCGCCGGGCCGGCCAGCCATCGGCAGCGGCGTGGCCAGTGCTTCCGGCGTAGGGTAGACGATTGCCTGCGCATCGGGTTCCCAGTAACTCCAGGCCGTGAACAGGCCGAGCGGATAGCGGGTCACCAAACGCACGCGCGGCGCGCCCAGCAAGCCGCGCGTCGGCGCGGCAACGGCCAGTTGCACGCTGCCGCTCGCACCGGCCGCGACGTCGACGGTGTGGCGCGCGCCTTGCGCACGGCGCGCGCCGCTGGCGGGAAAGTCGATGCACAGCGCGAAGCGGTCACGCCGGGTGCGGTTGATGATCAGCAGTTCGAAGCGCGCTTCCTCTCCGGCGAACACGTCCGGCACGCGCGCGCTTTTCAGGTGCAGGTGGGCCAGGTTGCGATAGGTGAGGAGCATGTCGACCACGCCGATGGACGCGGCCATGAAGGTCAGTCCGAACCCGAGACCCAGGCTGTAATTGATCGAGCCGGTCAGCAGCACGAACACCAGCAGCCCAAACGCGACGCCGGCCTTGTTCGGCAGGATAAACACGCGGCTGCGGTGCAGGAAAACTTCGCCCGCTTCGAGCTTGCCAAGCCGAAACATCCAGGCGTGCAAGCGCAGCGTCAGACGGGCTGCCATGGCTGCCCTCAGACCGCTACCGATTGCTGCAACTGGAGCAGCAAGTCGCGGCTGGCCAGGGCGGCGCCGTGGGCCGATTTAAGCGGGCGCAGGCGGTGCGCGCACACGGGTGCGAGCAGGGCCTGGATATCTTCCGGGATCACGTGATCGCGTCCTTCCAGGGCGGCCCAGGCGCGCCCCGCATTGAGCAGCGCAATCGCCGCGCGTGGCGACAGGCCTTCGGCGAACAGCCCGTTTTCTCGCGACGCACGCGCCAGTGCCTGGACATAGTCGACCAGTTTGGCGGACGCATGGATCGCGCGCAGGGCCAGCTGGGCCTCGGCCAGTTCGCTCGGCTGCATCGCGGCCGGCAGGGTCTTGAGCATGCTGCGCCGGTCTTCCCCCATCAACAGGGCGCGCTCGGCAGCCGCGTCCGGATAGCCCAGCGAGAGGCACATCAAAAAGCGGTCGAGCTGCGATTCGGGCAGCGGGAAGGTGCCGACCTGGTGCGTGGGATTCTGGGTGGCGATCACGAAAAAAGGCGTCGGCAGCGCGCGCGTGGCGCCGTCGCTGGTCACTTGCCGTTCTTCCATCGCTTCCAGCAGACCCGACTGGGTTTTCGGGGTGGCGCGGTTGATTTCGTCGGCCAGCAGCACTTGCGTGAAGATCGGCCCGGGATGGAACACGAAGGCGCCGGTTTCACGTTCGTAGATCGAAATCCCGGCCACGTCGGCCGGCAGCAGATCGCTGGTAAACTGGACGCGGTTGAACTGCAGCCCCAGCGACAAGGCCAGCGCGTGGGCCAGCGTGGTCTTGCCGACGCCGGGGACGTCTTCGATCAACAGGTGGCCGTTGGCCAGCAGGCAGGTCAGGGCCAGCCTGACTTGCTGTTCCTTGCCGATCACAACCTGGTTGACCTGGCGGGCGACGGCGTGCATTTTTTTGAACATGGCGGCTCTTAGTCGTAACGTATCAAGGGGCAAAGGTGGTGCACCGCGTGGTAAATTGACACTTCCTTGCCACTGCGGCGCCGGCACTCTCGTCGATTCTATGCGAGAACGCTACTTGCAGTGCAACAATTGTATTCACGTTTGAGCGCAGCAATATGCCTACTGCCATTTACCGCCATCCCGACTGTGCCCGTCACGACATGGGCGACTGGCATCCCGAATCGCCCAGCCGCCTGCAGGCCATCGACGACCAGTTAATCCGCGCCCGCATCGACGATCTGATCGAAGCGCGCCGGGCGCCGCCGGCCAGCGTGGAAGCCATCCTGCGCAACCATAGCGAAACGGCGCTGGCGCTGGTGCGCGACCACCTGCCGGCGGACGGCGCCGAGCCGTATCCGATCGATGGCGACACCTTGCTCTGTGCCCACAGTTACGCCGCTGCGCTGGCCGCCGCCGGCGCCGCCATTGCCGCCACCGATGCCGTGCTGGCCGGCGAACTCGATAATGCGTTCTGCGCGATTCGCCCACCCGGCCACCATGCGCGCCCGGGCGAGCCGATGGGTTTTTGCCTGTTCAATAATGTGGCAGTGGCAGCGCGCCATGCGATGGCCGTGCACGGGCTCGAGCGCATCGCCATCGTCGACTTCGACGTCCACCACGGCAATGGCACCGCCGAATCGTTTCGCGACGATGCGCGCGTGCTGATGGCCAGCTTTTATCAGCATCCCTTGTTTCCGTACACCGAGCCGGAACCACTCTCCGCCACCCATGTCAACGTGCCGGTGGCGGCCGGCAGTGGCGGCGAGGTGGTGCGCGCGCTGGTCGAGGAGCACTGGCTGCCGGCGCTGCACGCGCACCGGCCGCAAATGATTTTCGTGTCGGCCGGTTTCGACGCCCACCGCGACGACGAATTGGGCGGCATGAAGCTGGTCGAAGCCGACTACGCCTGGCTGACGCACCGGATCATGGACGTCGCGCGCGAGCATGCGGGCGGGCGCATCGTCAGCTGTCTCGAAGGCGGCTACGAGTTGTCGGCACTGGGTCGCAGCGTGGTGGCGCACGTCAAGGCGCTGGCCGATATCGACTGATTCTCGCCACAGATTTGCCGGGTCGGTCGTCATAAATTGACACCGAAATCGCCTTTGCGTAGATTTGAACGCAGCCCGTCCTCGATGGTGGGCGTTCAAAACACCAGGGAGACAGCAAATGCATCGGTTCCCCCGCATCGCCGTGCGCTCGGCCGTGGTCAGTCGTGCCACCTGAGCCGGCGAAGAAGGGACTGGGGCGGCGCCTGCTGCCCGTGGCGCTGGTGATGGTGCTGCTGCTGGTGCTGCTGGCGGCCTGGTACCGCGAGCGCCAGCCGGATGCGCCGGCAGTGGCGGTAGTTGCCCTATCGACCGGGCCCACGCGTCCCCTGTTCGGCAATATCGACGCGCCCGCCGCGACCTCGCCGGCGCCCGCGCCGGCGCGCCGGCAACTGCTCGAGCACTACCAGCTGGCGGAACGCACGCTGTGCAGTTACGAGCAGGCCAGCCAGTATCCGGTCGGCGCGCGGCCGATGGCGCAGAATGCCGACCAGGCCTATCCGAACCTGCCCGTCACCGAAGCCAATCCGATGCGGCTCGATGGCGGCGCGACCGACAGTGGCGTGCTGTTGCAAACCTCGCAGTCGCGCGTGCACATGGCCTCCGGCGAAGTGGTGGCGTTCACAATGCGCGCGGTCGATCCGGACGGCGCCACGCTGCCGCTGGTGATTACGCGCGCGCTGGCGGCCGGCATCAACTACGGCCCCACGCGCGCAAACGCCCAGGTGGCGCTGGCGTTCGCGGACGATGGCGTGGGCGCCGATCCGGTCGCCGGCGACGGCGCTTTCGCGGCGGTGCTGGCGCCCGCGCAAACAGGCCTGGCCAGCTTCGACGGCACCATCCGCACCCGCGTGGCCTACAGCGTGAATGGCAAGAACGGCAGCGTGGCGTTCGACGTGATCTATTCACCGCTGCTGCCGGCCGTGTGGACCGGCGCCGTGCGCGAGGCGCGCGAAAACGGTTCGCTGAACTTTTACCTGAAGGCCGAGGTGCGTGTGGCCGGTCGCTACATCGTCAGCGGGCGCGTCGACGATGCGCAAGGGCGCCCGTTTGCGCTGCTCACCTTCAACGACGTGCTGCCGAGCGGGCCGAACGAGGTGCGCCTGTCCGCGTTCGGTAAACTCCTGCGCGACGGCGAACCGGCGCTGCCCTTGACGCTGCGCGACGTCGACGGCTACCTGCTGCGCGAAAACGCGGACCCGGACCGGGCGCTGATGCCGCGCCTGGAAGGCAGGGTCGCGACCAGCCGCAGCTATCCCTTGACCGGTTTTTCCGACGCCCCGTTCGATGGCGAAGAGCGCAGGCGCTACCTCACCGAATTGGGCAAGGATGTCCGGCTGGCGCGCGCTGCCTTGTTGCGCGACGATCCGGACGGGGCCGTGCCAGCCTCCGCCTGCACGCCGCGCTGAAGGATGTTCAGTATCGTTCTGCCCACGTTGCGCGCGTGCCGGTTGACGCCGCGGCCGCAAGCTCGCTAGAGTCGATCCATGACTTGTCGGGGAGGCGGCGATGCGATCCTGGATAAAGAACTTTTTTTTGCTGTGCCTGCTGGCGTGGAGCGCGCTGGCCGGCGCCACCAACTACAGCCTGTGGGTGAACGGCCGCACCGGGGGCGGGGTGGTCGGCAACTACGCCAGTTTCAATTATTTTGGGCCGGCCACTGTCGCGGCGGGCGTCAATAAAATATCGGCCAACTGGGACGGGCGCAGCAGCATCGCGTCGCAAAGCGGCGTCCTGCGCAATGCGCTCGACTGCTTTTGCACGGGCGCCAACTGGTGTTACATCGCCACGCACAGCGCCGGCGATTTGCTGGTCGGGTACACGCTGGCGCAGTACGGCGGCAGCACGCGCAGCGTGACGGCGGCGGTGGCCAACGGCGCCGGGGTGTGCGCGGCGGCGCCTGGTGGCGCGCAGCAAACCGGCTGGAACATCAAGTGGGTGCGTTCGGCGGCAGGGTCGGCCGGCGGCAGCGAACTGGCCGATGCGGGCGCCTGGGCCATCTCCGAGCCGCTGGTGCAGGACCAGCGCGTGGCCACCGCGCGCGCCATGTACAACCACAACGACACCCACAATGTCTGGTTCTACATGTATGCCGGTGCGCGTGGCACCCTGTATTCCTTCCTGTTGCCCGGGCAGGACGACGAGGTCATCGCTTACCACAGCGCGGGCGGCGTGGCCGGCAGCGCGGGCGGCGCCTACTGCAATCCGTCCGACTGGTTCTGCAACGACCTTACCGTGGGGCCGGGCCCGAACCAGGGTGGCAGGCCGAAGTGGGCTTTTCACGACGTGGTGCTGCGCGACGATGGGGAGCGCTACCGCCACTACACGGGCGGCAACTGGGACGGGATCACGGCCCCGATGCGGCGTGACATGGAACTGTTTGCGCAGTAGCAGGGCAGGGCGGGCATTGTTTTCGTGCTGTCAGCTGAACGCTGTCTGCCTTAGCCGGCGTTTGCGCGCGCCCGTTTTTGCTCGGCCGTCAGGCGGCGGCCGACGACGTTCACCACTGGCATCGGCATCGGCGCCATCGCATCGGCAGGCCCAACCGTGACTGGCGCTGCCAGGTCGGCAACCGTCGCGCGCTGGCCGGGTGCACCCGGCTGCAGCGCGAACGTCGCGCACAGCAGGCCGAAGGCCAGCATCAATACCACTTCCATATGTTTGAGTAATTGCATGTCGGTCTCCTGGCTCGCGTCCACGGCGGACGCGAGCCCAGTCTGCCCGGGCTGTGCCGGGTGGAAATTGTTGTAGATCAAGTCCAGCGTGAGGCGAGCGGGCGGTACTGTTTGGCGGTTTTTTGCCAGTGTTACCTGCCAGCCATCGTAAAATAGCGCCTGACCGAAGATGAAGAGAGCACAGCATGTCGATACAATGGTACCCAGGCCACATGAACGCCGCCAAGAAAAAGGCGGCCGAACAGATGGAGAACACCGACCTGGTGATCGAGGTGCTCGACGCGCGCCTGCCTGAAGCGAGCTGCAATCCGATGGTGGAAGAGTTGCGGCTGTTCCGCCAGCGGCCCTGCCTGAAAATCCTGAACAAGGTCGACCTGGCCGATCCGGTCGCCACCGCCGCGTGGAGCGACTGGTACAACGCGCAGGAAGGCGTCACCGCGTATCCGATGACGACCAAAAAGCCGGCTGACGTGGCGCGCATTCCCGACCTGTGCCTGTCGCTGGCGCCGCACCGCGGTGTGCCCACAAAACCGCTGCGCATCATGATCATGGGCATTCCCAACGTCGGCAAATCGACCTTGATGAATGCGCTGCTGAAGAAAAAAGTGGCCAAGGTGGGCGATGAGCCGGCCGTCACCAAGATCCAGCAAAAACTGTATCTCGGCAAGAACATCATCCTGGTCGACACGCCCGGCATGCTGTGGCCAAAGATTGCGCTGGCCAGCGATGGGCTGATGCTTGCCGCCAGCCACGCGGTCGGCTCGAATGCGCTGATCGAAGAAGAAGTGGCCGTGTTCCTGGCCGAGGTCTTGCTGGAACAGTATCCGCACCTGCTGGTCGCGCGCTATGGCTTCAATCTCGACGGCATGGACGCCATCGCGGTGGTCGAAGGCGTGGCCGCACGGCGCGGTTATCGCATCAAGGGCGGCGACCTGGATTTTGAAAAAGGCGCCCACACCTTCCTGCAGGATTACCGCACCGGCACGCTGGGACGCATCAGCCTCGAGACGCCCGTGTCACGCGCAGCCCGCCTGGCACAGCACGATGTCGACATGGCGGAAAAGGCCCGCATCGCGGCCGAAAAAGCCGCCATCAAGGCGGCCAACTCCGCCCGCGGCAAGCGCGGCACGTAAATTCGCTTACTACGCCGCAGCGGCGCCGAACCGGAAACTCGACACCGCTAAACTGCCGAAAAAATCATCCTCGTGATACACGCTGGTCGCCGCCTCGTGTTCGGCCGCGCCGGCCGCCACCATCAGCGGCACCAGGTGGTCTTCGCGTGGATGCGCCACGCGCGCGGACGGTGCTGCGCTCCAGTGCAATAACGCTTGCTGGCGCTGGTCCGGCGTCAAATCGACCATCGTGTGCTGCAGCCACGCATCGAAGGCGTGCGATGCCGCGCGGCCCTGCGGCCCGAACGCGCGCAGGTTGTGGTACGACAGTCCGCTGCCGATGATGAGAATGCCTTCGTCGCGCAGCGGCGCCAGCGCGCGCCCGATCGCCATGTGCGCCTGCGGATCGTAGTCGTCGCGGATGGACAGCTGCACCACCGGCATGTCGGCGTCCGGATAAATCGGGTACAGCATCGAGAAGGTGCCGTGATCGAAACCGCGCGCGGCGTCGAGCTTGACGGGGTGGCCGGCTGCTGCAATCAGTTGCGCCACGCGCGCCGCCAGCGCCGGATCGCCTGGCGCAGGGTATTGGATTTGGTAGGTGTGGGCGGGAAAACCGCCGTAGTCGTAGATCATGCCGGGCGCGGCGCCTGAGGACACCATGAATTCCTGGCCTTCCCAGTGGCTGGTGATGACCAGCACCGCTTTCGGGCGCACGCCGATCTGGCGCCTGATGTCGACCAGCGACTGTTCCAGCTTGTCGTACGCAGCGCCGACATGGTCCTTCATGAAGGGCCACGGACCGCCGCCGTGGGAAACGAAATAGGTAGGCAGGCGAGGGGACATGGGTGCTCCGGCATCAAGTGAAAACTGATGATAGCGGATCGCCCGTCGCGCTGCCGGTGAGCGCTTATTTTCTGATCAGCGCGATCAGCGCAAACAGGCGCGCGCTGCGCATCCAGGCCACGGCCATCACGGCCAGCTGCGTCAAGGCCAGCGCGGCAAAAAACGACCAGCCTTCGACCGGCGCCACGCGGATGCGCACCAGCGCCACCAGGCCGGCCAGCACCAGGCCGACCAACGAGAGCGCCACGTAAGTGCCGAGCGTCGCCAGCGGCCGGCGCAGCACCAGCATCAGGCCTTCGCCCCAGGCGCGCACGGCCGAGGTCTTGCGCCGGTCCGCCGCCAGCACGGCGCGGCCCGCATCGACCGTGGCGTGCGCCAGCACCAGCAAGACGGCCATGACGATGGTGCCGGCCAGGCCGGCGTTGTGCGCGGTCGACTCGAGCACGGCATTTTCGCCCAGCCTGCGCAAAGGCTCGGCCGCCACACTGCCCAGCGCAAAGGCCGCACCCAGCGGCACGATGGACCAGAGGAGCGTGCGCAGCAAGCGTCCGTATTCCAGCATGCCGCCGCTTAGCAGACCGCGCAGACCCAGGCGCACCGGCGCGCGCGCGGCGCTGACGGTCATGCCGGTCAGCAGGGGCGAGAGCAGCAGCGTCAGGACCACTGCCGACAGGGCCCCGTTGCCAACCGCTGTGTTGTAGCGCTTGTAGACTTGCATCAGGTCGGACAGCGCCGTCATGTCGAGCGCGCGCGCCAGCGTGCTGGCGTGGATGGACTGGTCGAGGCTGTCGCCCAGCATTTGCCAGATGGGCAAGGTGGCGGCGAAGGTCGGCAGCAACAGGAGTACTGCCCACAACAGCAGCAAGCGCCATTGCAGCGCGTTGCATGCCGCTGTGCCGATGACACCCAATATGCCTGGGGTGGTGGCCGTGGCAGCAGGCCTGGTGTGCAGAATGGTGGGCATCAGGCGGTCGCAATCAGGGACAGGAGAAACTGGACGATGGCGCCAAAGTCGCTGGCCCAGCGGCGTGCTGCGCGCGGGTCGGCGTCGATCGCGCGCGCGTCGTCGAGCTTGTTGACGTCGAGATAGTGCAGGCGCTCTGGATCGAGCTGGGCCGAGACTGCGCGCACCGGTTTGGTCCAGTGGAAGGTGTGCCAGTCTTCGTCCGCGCGCCAGGCCACCGTCTCGCTGCTGCCATCGGCAAATTTGACCAGCAGCGTTTGCGGCACCGGCGCGCCGGCGCGGCGCAGCGTGACCGTGGTCAAATAAGGGAAGGGGCCGCTACCATCGCTGGCCTTTGGATGCTTCTTGCGCCATGCCGCACGGGCCGCATCGATGTGCTGGACCAGCTTGGTGGCGCCGAGTTCACGCCAGCTGCCGTGGGTCTCCGTGGTGCCGGCCAGTGGCAGCGATTCGATGCTGGAAAAGTCGGCGATGCGGTCGTCGATGCGGCGCACGTTGTAGAGCTGCTGGTCGAACATCGCGTTGACCACGGCCGGCTGGCCGCTGACATCGATGATGGTGTCGCGCAAATCGGCCAGGCTCGGATGGCGGAACTTCCAGCGCCGGTAATATTCCTTGAACGCGCGCTCCATCACGTCGTGGCCCAACTGCGCTTCCAGGTCGCGCATGGCGGTGGCCGTGCGCGTGTAGACCGGGCCGATGCCTTGCAGGCGGTGGTGCGCGTTTTCGCCGGGCGCGTCGGCCGGCTGGTCGCGCGGCGTGTCCCAACGCTCCGCGTCGAACACCGTGAAACGCGGGGCGAAGCCGGCCGCTTTCAGCAGGGGCGTGGTGGCGACGATGTCCTGCTTGCGCGCGCGCAGCATGCGCGCGTCCCAGAAATCGTTCATGCCTTCGTCGAGCAGGGGCTCCTCGAATTCGTTCGAGGCCAGGATGCCGTAAAAATAGCCGTGGCCGAATTCGTGGATCGTTACCGCGTCGAGCAGGTGGGCGTTGAGCGTGCCGGGCGTGGTGTCGGCGTAGGCTTCGGTGGTGAAGAAGGTCGGGTATTCCATGCCGCCGGCTTCTTCCGCATTGAACGGCGGGACCACGATGGTGACGGTGCGGTAGGGGTAAGGCCCCAGCGTGCGCGAAAAATACGTCAGCGCGTCCTGCGCTGCCTTCAGGGCCGGCGCGGCGCTGGCCTGGTATTCGGGTGGATACAGGACGGTCAGGGTGACGGGCGGACTGCCGGGACCGGTCCAGCTACCGACCAGCGGTGGCGCCGTGCGGGTGTCGGCGGTCCAGGCGAAATCGTGGACGTCGTCCTGCACATAGCGATGGGTCAGCAGGCCGGGTTTTGACGCCGCCGGCTTGCCTTGGGCGACGCCGGTGGCGCCCACGACGTAGTTGTCGGGCAGGGTGAGGGTGACGTCATAGCTGCCGAAGTCGGCGTAGAACTCCGAGTCGAGGTGAAATTCATGGGCGTTCCAGCGCGGCGCGGTGGCCCCGCGCTCACCCGGCAACTCCAGCACGGCGATTTTCGGGAACCATTGCGCCACCAGGTGGAAGGTCTTGAAGTAGCCGGTGCGGGCGACCACGCGCGGCAGCTGGGTCTGGAAATCGATGTCGAGCACGGTGCTGGCGCCGGGCGCCACCGGAGCAGGCAAATCGAGCTTGAGCACGGTGTGGTCGCGCGGGTTGCCGCCGTCGGGCTGCACGAACGACCAGCTCGCCCTGGCGCCGGACTGCAGAACGGAGCGCAGCGCGATATGGCCCCACTCGCCGTCCCGGATTTCCGCGCCCGATGGAAAGCTGCGTCCGGTCAACCGTTTTTCGGTAAAAAAAGTCGTGTCATTGCTCTCGAACGCATTCATATACATGTGCATATAAACACTGCGCACCGGCACCGCGCTGCGGTTGCGCCAGGTGAGCTGCTCCTTGCCGTCGATCACGTGCTTGATTGGATCGAGGGTGGCCGCGATCCGGTAACTGGCGACACGGTCCGACAAGGTCACCTCGTTCCCGGTACGCACGCCGCCCCAGGCGCCGGGCGCTGAGGCGACGCGCACCGCTGACGCATCGCCCGCGGCCAGCGCAATGCCGGCATCGACCTGCGTGCTTGGCTGCTCGATCGGTGTCACGTGCACGTTCGCGCCAGCGGTGGCGCCCACCTGCGCCCGCGCCAGCAGCGTGGCCCCGCCGATACCCGCCACCAGCACCGCCGCCGCGACCACCCCGCGCCACTGCGCGCGCGAAACTTGAACTGCCATGCCTGCACCCCTTCGACCTGATCCGATCATTTTCGATCGCATCACTATATCGACCCATTTAGCAAAACGCCAACTTTACCAATCGAACCGCCACCGCATGCAGTCAAAAGACTGCCCCCAAGCTATTGCAAAACAATGAGGGTCAGTGTCAAATTATTGAGCAATTGATCACATTACTGCTGAGGCAGCATGAGCAAGCCTTGGTGAAGTGCCGAGAATCAATTGGCAAACAATTTGACACTGACCCTATTTTTTGGGTTTGAGCTATGGGGCAATGGCGGAGCAATGAGGGTCAGTGTCGAATTATTGAGCAATTGATCGCATTAATGCTGAGGCTGCTTGAGCAAGCTTCGGAGATGTGCCGATAATCAATTGGCAAACAATTTGACACTGACCCTAATTTTTGGGTTTGAGCTCTGGGGCAATTGTGCTGATGGGATGACTGGGAGTGCGGTGGGGCGGGGCGCTATTCGGCTTATAATGGCGCCGTTCTGGTGCCTGTTCGCGCCCACGCGCGTTCGGCTCATTGGGAAAATGACCGGGAAACACGAGGAGGCGCCGCACCACCGCGCGCTCCGATTGTGCTGCCCCCGCAACGGTGGACAAGCGTTTTTGTGCTTGCGAGCCCGGATACCGGCCAGACAGGTGGAAGCGCGCGACTGCGCCTTCCTTTTCTATCAAGCTTGCGGGGACGCCGGCTTGATCAGCTTATTTTTCGAGTTTTCCCACCATGACCCAAGCAGTTTCCGCGCGCTTTGCCGCGCCTTGCCGCCCGCTGTTGCTGGCCGCGTCCGTTTTCCTGTCGTTTGCCGCCGCCGCCTCCGCGCAGCAAACAGATGTCCCTTCCGTACTGGTCAGTGGTTCCCGCTTTGCCAGCGAGCCGACCCTGGCGCCGATCGGCGCCACCGTCATCACTGCCGCCGAGATCCGCAACGCCGGCGCCACCGACGTCAATCAGGCTATCCGCAAGATCGGCGGCGTATTCGGGCGCCAGAGCCTCGATTCCTCGCCCGACTTCGCGCTCGACCTGCGCGGCTTCGGTACCAACAGCAGCCAGAACCTGGTGATCATGGTCGACGGCGTGCGCCTGAGCGAAAATGAACAGGCCAGCGCCGTGCTGTCGACGATCCAGATCGACACCGTCGAGCGCATCGAAATCACCCGCGGCGGCAGCAGCGTGCTGTACGGCGACGGCGCCACCGGCGGCGTGATTCAAATTGTCACCAAACGCGGCGCAACAGGTGCCAACAGCACCGGCACGCACGGCTCCGTGTTCGCGCAAGGCGGCCAGTTTGCCGAAAAAACCCTGCGCGCCAACCTGACCCACGGGTTCGACCGCTTCGTGTTTGACGCCAGCTACGGCCGCAACAGCAGCGACGGCTACCGCAGCAACAGCCGCTTCGACCAGCGCACCCTGGGCGCCGGCCTGCTCTGGAACTTCGAGGGCGGGCGCGCCGGCATCCGCGTCGACAGCGCGCGCCAGGATTCGGGCTTGCCCGGTTCGCTGTCGCTGGCGCAGTTCAACGCCAATCCGCGCCAGAGCTTCAAGCCCGACGACGCTGGCGCGCTCGATACCGACCGCTACACCGCCTTCGTCGAAAAGCGTGTCGGCGACGTTGAACTGGCGGCCGAGTTGTCGCAGCGCGAACGCAGCGTGCAGTCGCACTACGACTTCGGCGGCGGTTTCGTCTCCGACGCCACCTACAACAGCCACCAGACCCAGTTCTCGCCGCGCCTGCGTTACGTGTCGCAGCCGTACGGCCTGCGCAACGAAGTGGTCACCGGCATCGACCTGATCCGCTGGACGCGCGACACCACGGCCGATTTCTCGCTGGCCGCTGCGCGCCAGGATTCCAAAGCCTTCTACATGCGCGATGAACTGCGTTTCGACGCCGCCCACGACGGCCGCCTGGCCATCGGCGTGCGCCACGAAACTTTCGACAAGGATTACGCCGACAGCCTCGGCGTGGCCGCGCCGGAAAGTCGCAGCCAGGCGCAGAACGCCTGGGACATCCAGGGCAGTTACAAGCTGCTGCCGCAGTTGGCCCTGCACGCCAAGGCCGGCCAGAGCTACCGCGTGGCCAACGTCGACGAGAACAGCTATCGCGCCTCAAACGACATCCTCAAGGGCCAGGTCTCGCACGACCTCGAACTGGGCCTGACGCTGGGCCAGCCAGCACGCCAGCTGGCCGCGCGCCTGTTCCGCCACAAGCTCACCAATGAAATCTTCTTCGATCCAACCATCGGCTTCGGCATCAATACCAACCTGGATCCGACCCGGCGCCAGGGCTTCGAGCTCGATGGACAGATCGACCTCATCGCCCACCTGCGCGCCAGCGCCCATTTCCAGCATGTCAACGCCAGCTTCACCGAAGGCCCCAACGCCGGCCGCGCCATGGTGCTGGTGCCGAAGAACGTGCTCTCGGCGCGCCTGGCCTGGCTGGGCCAGCATCAATCGGCCGACATCGGCGCGCAGTGGGTCGACCAGCAGCGTTACGGCGACGATTTCAGCAACGCCTGCAGCGCACGGATTGGCGGCTACACGACCTTCGACGCCCGTTACGCCCGTACCTTCGGCCCATGGGAACTGGCCGTCACGGGCGCCAACCTGGCCGATCGGCAGTACTACAGCAATGCGTTTTCCTGCCGCGGCGGCATCTACCCGAGCGACGGTCGCCAGCTGAAACTGTCGGTCCGTTACGACTTTTAATTTGCTGAAGTAAAACTTAAAGCGGTCGCGCGATGCATGGGATTCCCGCAAATAATGGTAATCTCGCGATCGTTTGCTCACCCGTTCACAAGGATGTTTATGCGTAACCTGCGTTTTGCCCTCGCTGCTGCCACTCTCGCTCTGGGCGTGGCCGCCAGCCCCGCCTTTGCCTCGGTGACCGCACCGGTCTCCGGCGTCGAGTACACGACCCTGGCCGCGCCGCAAGCGGTCCCGGCCGGCAAGAAGGTCGAAGTGATCGAATTCTTCATGTATCACTGCCCCCATTGCAATGCCCTGGAACCACAGCTGTCGGAATGGGTCAAAAAGCAGGGAGACAACATCGTCCTCAAGCGCGTGCATTTCCCGTCCACCGGCCCCAACGATCCGGAAGCGCATTTGTACCTGACCCTGGAAGCGATGGGCAAGTTGCCGGAGTTTCACGCCAGGGTGTTCCGCGCGGTACACGTCGAACGCGTGCGCTTGAATTCGGATGAAGCGGTCCTGAACTGGGCTGTCAAAAGCGGCCTGGATCGGGCCAAATTTCTCGACGCATGGAATTCGTTTGGCGTCCAGACCAAGATGAAACGCCTGGGCGCCATGATTACGGCCTACAAAGTGGAATTCGCACCGGTGCTCATTATCGACGGCAAATACATGACGGCGCCATCGCTGGTCGCCGCCAGCGACAAGACGCGCGATGAGCAGCAACTGTTCCGTTCTACCTTGCAAGTGGCCGACTTTTTGGTGGCGAAGGCAGCCAAGACAAAATGAGCGACAAGGAAGGCAAAGTCCTGAAGATCTACGACGGTTCGCGCGCACGCGACGAGGACCTGTACGACCTCACGTGGGTGAACCAGGCCGCCTGGACGATGTCCGTCGTGTTCGCCGGCGTCATCGTCTGGCTGTGCATCGCCCTGGTGCATGCCGAGAACCAACGCTTCGCGCTGGTCAGCGGGAAGTGCGCCGATCCGGTGTTCCGAGGTTCGTTCGACCAGAAGTGCCTGGCGCTGGTGCATTCGCGCGACCATTGGTGGGAACATCTCTGGTACGGCGTCACCCACGTGACGTCAAAACCGCCTAAGCAATAAGCCGTATCACCATCCTGGCGCCGTTCAACGCGCCATCCTCGACGTGCAAGCTGCCCCCGTGCAGCTGCACGGCTTTGCGGGCAATCGCCAGCCCCAGGCCGAAGCCACCCGTGGCGCGGTCGCGGCTGCGGTCGAGCCGGTAGAAAGGCGCGAACACCTGTTCGCGTTCAGCGACCGGAATCCCCGGTCCGTCATCTTCCACAGAAATCTCCACGCCCTCGCGCGTGCGCAGCGCGCGCAGCAGCACGCGCGCGTCGGCGTAGCGCTGCGCATTGCCAAGCAGGTTGGCGAGCGCGCGGCCCAACAGGCGCGGATCGACCGCGAGCGTTCCCAGGTCCGCGCCCAGCTCGACGCTAATGCTCACCATCGACCCGGGCGAGGGCGCCAGCGCCGCCACGCAGGCGCGCAGCAGCGGCTCCAGGTCGACCGGCTCGCGCTGCAATGCATGCTCGCTGTCGAGCCGCGTCATGGCCAGCAATTCGCTCACCAGCGCGTTCAGTTCCTCGACATCCCCGGCCATGGCCTGGACCCGCTTGTGCAGCGCCGGGTCGGCGCTGGCGTCTTCCAGCAGCTGCAGGCCGAACGCCAGGCGCGCAATGGGCGTGCGCAGTTCATGCGACACCGAATGGAGCAGCGCCGTTTGCGCCGTCAACAAGCTGTCGATGCGCCCGGCCATGGCGTGCATGCGCTCGGCCAGCGGCAGCATGCTGCTGGAGGCGGGCATGCGCGCCCGCGCCGTCAAATTGCCGGCGCCGAATGCGTCAGCGACCCGCCCCAGCGCCTGCACGCCCTGCCAGTGGCGGCGCGACCACACGCCGATCGGCACCAGCAACACCAGCGCGACAATCAGGAAGCGCAGCGCTTCCATCTGCAGCGCCACGGCCACGTCGATCGGCAGCTCGCGCGCGCGCACCACCTCGGCCTCGCTGCCGACGTAGCGCGCACCGTCGAGGTCGACGCGGCGCAGGAACGATTTGCCGGCCAGGTCGAACACGACCTCACCGCGCGCCAGCGCGGCCGCTTGCGCGGCGGGCAGCGTGGCGCCGGCAGTGTTGAGTGGAATCAGGTCGTAGTGGGAGCCGGCCACCTCGCGCACCGTGTTCAGGCGGGCCAGCCATTCGTCGCGCGGCGCCTTGTCGACAAATTGTTCGAGCAGGAAAATTTGCGCCGTCGCCTGGCGCCGCGCCAGGTCCTCGACCGGGTCGCCGAACACGCGCGTCATGGCCACGTACACGATCGCACTGGCAGCGGCCACGGACAGCAGTACCGGAACGAAAAAACGCAGGAATACGCGCAAGAAAGCGGGGGAAGGGGAACGCGCCATGGCTCGCATTGTATCTGTTTCACACGCGCTACAAATTGAAGACAAATGCCGGACAAAGGCGCGCTGGCACCTTTGCGAGCAGCAATTTATGATGCAAGGGATCAGCGCTCGTCCGTTTGCTTACGGGCTGTGTCGGAGCGCTGGGTTGGTTTTACCTTGCCCGTTGTGCCGCGCCGTAGAATGCAGCCTTCTTGAATTGTCCCGGTCGTCCAATGCGCACACTGTCCACGGTTGCCCTGTTTCCCGTCTTCGCCCTGGCTGTTGCCGGAGCCGGTGCGCAAATGCCTGCGCCGAATCCCATGCCTGACGGCAGCAGCGACATGTATGCAGGCCTCGGCCTGCTGTCGGCGCCGCGCTACGCCGGTGCCGACCAGCGCCGCACGCGTCCGCTGCCGGTGCTGCAGGGCCAATGGAGCAACGGTGTGTTCGTCTCGGGCATGAGCGCGGGGCTGCACCTGTCGGCGCGCCCGCTGCTGGAATACGGCCCGCTCGTTTCCCTGCATCCGGGCCGCGACGATGGTGGCAACGGCGCCAGCGCGATCGGCATCCAGCGCCTGTCCGGTGAGGGCAACCTGCCTCGCCTGACGACCGAGCTGGTGCAATACAACGCCACGGTACTGGCCTTGGGCAACCGCCTGAACGGCTTGCCGGCGATCGCGCGCCGGCTGCAAGGCGGCGGCTTCGCGAATGTGTACCTGGCGCCCGCGCTGCGCCTGACCTCGCGCGCACTGTACGGCGCCGGCAACGATCATCGCGGCGCCACCTTCCAGGTCGGCATCCAGGCGCTGAATCTGGCGCCGCTGCCCCATCACAGCCTGACCGTCGAGGCAGAGGTGAGCATGGCCAACCGCTACTACAACCAGGCATTTTTCGGCATCGACAACGAGCAGTCCGTCAGCAGCGGCCATCCGTTGTACCAGGCGCAAGGCGGCTGGCGCGACGCCCGCATCGGCGCGCGCTGGAACTGGACGCTGACGCCTTCGTGGCTGCTGGTGTCGGGGCTGGACGTCACGCGTCAGCTCGGCACCACGCGCACCAGTCCGCTGGTTACCCGGAACACCGGCGTGTCGGTCTCGACCGCGCTGGCCTTGCGCTTCTGACATGGTCGCACGCCGCCTTTTCGCCCCCACTGCAGCGCTGGCGCTGGCGCTGGTGATGCTGCAGTGCCTTCCCGCGCACGCGCAGGGCAGCGATTGGGTGGCATACCGCGATGCCTACCGGGCCATGGTGGTGTTCGAGAAATACGGCGGGCCGAAGTCGCTGCTGCAACAGCAGTTGCAGCTGGTGCCGCGCAACCCGGTTGCCGATCGTGCGGGTGTGCAATTGATGGTGCTGGGCAAAACCAGCCAGGGCCATTTCCCGCTCGACGCCACGCTGCGCACGGTCTTTCCGCTGGCTCGCGCCGCCTACGACGAGAACGCGACCTTGCAACTGAGCCGGCCGCTGGGCCCGTTCACGGTGCGCCCGCAAGTGTCTCTGACGCTGCGTCCGGATAATTTGTACGACACTGAACAATTGCGCAGCGGCTGCGAGCAGGCGCTGGCCTATGCGCGCCAGCTGGCGCTGTTTGGCGCGCGCAATTGCGTCGGCGTGCGCTTCGTGTTCAGCAAAGGCAGCGCGGTCGCTTCGGTCATGCTTGCCGGCGCGCGGCTGCCGTCCGCGCCGGGCATGCCGTTCGCGGGCGATGGCGACGCCAGCTTTCCTGTGGTCACCTACCGCTTCGCTGGGACCGAGCGGATGCCACTGGTGACCGCCAGCATGCCGCTGGCGATCACGCCGTTATTCGATTAGTGCCAGGCCGACGGCGAGAATAAATAGCCTTCGCCCCAGACGGTTTTGATCTTGCTCGCATCGGCGTCGTCGAAGCGCCGGCGCAGCTTGGAGATCGCGTTGTCGATGCTGCGGTCGAGGCCGTCGAATTCGATATTCCGCATTTTCTTGAGCAAGGCGTCGCGCGACAGCACCTGTCCGCTGGACTCCACCAGCACCAGCAGCAGCTTGTATTCGGTATTGCTCAGCACGCACTCCTGGCCGCGCCAGACCACGCTGCGGTCGGCCGTGACGATGCGCAGCGCGCCGAACACATACACCGGCGGCCCGTCAGGCGCCGCCAGCGCCGCCGCTTCCACCTGGACTGGCAGCGCGGCCTGACGGCGCCGCGCCAGCGCGCGCAGGCGCGCCAGCAGCACGCGCGGCTGCACCGGCTTGTTGACGAAGTCGTCGGCGCCCTGTTCGAGGCCGGAGACTTCATCGTAGGAATCTTCGCGCGCGGTCAGGATTAAAATCGGCACATCGGAGACGGCGCGCAGCTGGCGGCAGACCACCATGCCGTCGGTACCGGGCAGCATCAGGTCGAGCACCACCAGTTCGGGCTGGCTGGCCTGGAACCGCGCCAGCGCCTCATCACCACGGGTGACCAGTTCGACCTCGAACTCGTAGCCATTCAGATATTCCATCACGAGCGCGGCAAGCCGGGCATCGTCTTCCACCAACATGACGCGCATTTCTTCTCCTCACAACTAAAAACGGCCCGCAAGCAGCGGGCCGTCATCACAGAACTGGCGCGAATTACGCCAGATTGCTGTTCACAAAGTTCCAGTTCACCAGGTTCCAGAAACCTTCGACGAACTTCGGACGGGCATTGCGGTAGTCGATGTAGTAAGCGTGCTCCCAGACGTCACAGGTCAGCAGTGGCTTGTCGGTGCCGGTCAGCGGGGTGCCGGCATTCGACGTGTTCACGATGTCGACGCCGCCGTCTTTTTGCACCAGCCAGGTCCAGCCGGAACCGAAGTTGCCGACGCACGACTTCTGGAATTCTTCCTTGAATTTGTCGAACGAACCCCATTTGGCGTTGATGGCGTCAGCCACCGCACCGGTTGGCGCGCCGCCGGCGTTTGGCGCCATGCAATTCCAGAAGAAGGTGTGGTTCCAGACCTGGGCGGAATTGTTGAAGATGCCGCCGGACGATTTCTTGATGATTTCTTCCAGGGACAGGTTCTCGAACTCGGTACCCTTGATCAGGTTGTTCAGATTGGTCACATAGGCTTGGTGGTGCTTGCCGTAGTGGTATTCCAGCGTTTCAGCGGACATGTGTGGCTGAAGAGCGTCTTTTGCGTACGGCAGTGGCGGCAGAGTATGTTCCATGTCTTGTTCCTTGTTTGGTTGGAAAGCAGCCGGTATTGTAAATCGTATGCGCGCCGGTTGCACTTTCGGCTAGTGAATTCGTCAAGCGAGCGGGGTTTGTACGCTCGATACGCCAATCTCGGCGCTGCCCTCGGCCAGGCGCACCTGCAGTTTTTTGCGCGCGCGGATGTCGCCCGGGTTGCGCAGCACCCGGCCAGCCGCATCGCTGACGATCGCGTAGCCGCGCTCGAGCGTGCGCTGCGGGTTGAGCAGCTCGAGTTGCGCGGCAAGGGCGCCGAGTGCCTCGCAGCGCGCGCGCAGTCCGTTGTGGAAGCTGGCGCCCAGGTGGCGGCCTTCCGAGCCGACCTGCGCGCGCAAGGCGCGCACGTCGGGGCGGTGACGCGTCCAGCGCTGGCGCAACTGGGCCAGCACCAGGCCGTGCCGGTTCACGGGCGCGCGCACGGCGTGCGTCAGCGCGGTCGACAGCGCCAGTAGCTTCAAACGCTGGTGGCCGATCCGGGCCGACGGACTCTGCAGGCGGCGGCTGGCATTGTCCAGGCTCTGGTTTGCTTCCGACAGCGTGCGGCGCATGGCGCGGCGCAGGTCAATCGCATCGGCTTGCAGCGACCCCAGCCAGTCGGCGCGCGGCGTGGCGGCCAGTTCGGCGGCGGCGGTGGGTGTGGCGGCGCGCACGTCGGCGACGAAGTCGGCAATCGTGAAATCGGTCTCGTGGCCGACCCCGGCAATCACCGGGATGCTGCTGGCGGCAATCGCGCGCGCCACCACTTCTTCATTGAACGACCACAAATCTTCGATCGAGCCGCCGCCGCGGCAGACCAGCAACACGTCCACCTCGGCGCGGCGCGATGCGGTGGCGATGGCGTCGGCGATCTTGTCGGCCGCGAACTGGCCCTGCACCGGCGCCGGATACAGCACCACGCGCACGTGCGGCGCGCGCCGCCGCAGGGCCGTCAGTATGTCGCGCAGGGCGGCCGCCTGCAGGCTGGTGACGACACCGACGCTGCGCACGAACATCGGCAGCGCGCGTTTGCGGTCCTGATCGAACCAGCCCTGCGCGGCCAGCTTTTCTTTCAGGCGCAGGAAGGCTTCATATAACTGTCCCACGCCGGCGCGGCGCATCGCCTCGACATTGATCTGGTAGTCGCCACGCGCGCCGTACAGGGTGACCAGCGCACGCACCTCGACCTTGTCGCCTTCGCGCGGCGTGAAGCCGGCGTACTGGGCGCGGCCGCGGAACATGACGGCGCGCACCTGGGCGGCGTCGTCCTTCAGGGTGAAATACCAGTGGCCGGAGGCGGCACGGGTGAAGTTCGAGATTTCACCGCTGATCCAGGTGAGAGGGAAGCTGCGCTCGAGCAGGCGCGCCACTTGCGCATTGAGGGCGGTGACAGTGATGACGGCGGGGTCGTCGGGTAGCAGCATGGTGTTGTTCAAATGGGTCGAAGTTGTGCAGCAATCCGTCATCTTAATGCCTGGCTCAAGAGAATGCGCTAAACGCTTGATTCAAAAGGTTTTTCAGCGCTGCGTGCTTTTCAGGCAGGGCCAAAAAACCCTTATGAATCAAGTACTTCGGGAATACCCGTACGGATAGCCCACAAAGTTATCCACAAATTCCGTGCAAAACTTTGACGCGGAAACCGGCGCAGGCGCTGCTTAATTGTAAAGCAGCAACTGCTTTCCTTATTAAAATCAAGGACTTAAGGAAGCGTCGAGGTGCTTGCGCACATTGTTGTCCACAGAAGGTGTGCAGAAGCGCAGAATTGGGGCGCGGCTGTGGAAAACTGCCCGCCGCCGACGAAATTTGTGCGAAAAATCCCACATATAGGCGGGAAAAGGGCAGCTTGCCACAAAATGCATCAGCACAACTTTTCCCTTTGTATTCAATCATTTAGGGTAGTGCAAAAGAGCTTGCGCACAATCTTGTCCACAAATTATGTGCAGAAATGTTTAAATGGGATCGAGGCTGATTCGCGGAAAATCTGCCTGTTTTTTGTGCGTAGTATAAAAGTGCTTTATTTTCAATGGCTTAGATGGTGCCGTTTGCGCTTGCTCACATACTTGTCCACAGAATGTGTTTGCAACCCTGGGACAAGTTTGTGTGCATAAGTAACAGAGTAGAACTGGACTTGCCGCAATCGTGCCGACACGTTACATTGCGGCATTCGTTGTTCCTTTTTAGTCCCATCTGGTTGGTTTATTTCAGGAGTTCGTTTTGCTCGCTATTCTTCAAGCTGCAGGCTGGCCGATCTGGTTGTTGCTGATCGCCTCGATCGTTGCGCTTGCGCTCATCATTGAGCGCCTGATTTATCTGCGTCGCGCCAAGTTGTTGCCGCCACCCTTGCTGGACCAGGTGATCCAGGTATATCGCAGCAACAAGGTCACCCCGGACGTCATCAACAAGCTGGAAGCGAACTCGCCTCTGGGTACCGTCCTTGCCGCCGCCTTGCGTAACGTCAACGCACCGCGTGAACTGATGAAGGAATCGATCGAAGAAGCGGGCCGCGGCGTGGCCCACAACCTCGAACGCTTCCTGAACACCCTGGGCACGATTGCCTCGCTGGCGCCGCTGATGGGCCTGTTCGGCACCGTGGTCGGCATGATCGAGATTTTTGGCGCGCAGAATGCCACCGGCACTAACCCGGCGCAGCTGGCCCACGGTATTTCGGTGGCGCTGTATAACACCGGCTTCGGTCTGATCATCGCCATGCCGGCGCTGGCGTTCTACCGCCACTTCCGCGGCCTGGTCGACAGCTTTATTGTTGACATGGAATCGCAGGCCGTGAAATTCGTGGACGTGGTGCACGGGGCGCGCAAATGATGGATTTCAGGCGCGGGCGCCAGCGCGAAGAGCCGGAGATCAATCTGATCCCGTTCATCGACGTGCTGCTGGTGGTGCTGATCTTCCTGATGGTCACCACCACCTACAGCAAGTTCACCGAGCTGCAAATCACCTTGCCGACCGCCGACGCCGCGAAGGCCATCGACAAACCGTTTGAAATCAACGTGACGGTCGACGCCAAGGGCAACTACACGGTCAACAACGAGCCGGTGGCGTTCCACACGGTGGCCGGTCTGGCTGACGACCTCAAGAAGGCCGCCAGCAGTGGCGGCCAGCCGGCCGGCGCCTCGCCCGTGGTGATCGTCAATGCCGACCAGTTCGCGATGCACCAGATGGTCATCAACGTGCTGGAAGCGGCACGCGTGGCCGGCTACGACAAGCTCACCTTCGCCGCGCAAACCGGCGGCAAAAAGTAACCGTAGAGTAACTCCAGGCGCCCCGGGCGCCTGTTTTTTTATGTCGAACACCTCCCTCGAAACCATGTTCACACGCGCCTGGCTGCGCCGCGGGCCGCTGGCCTGTGCGCTGTATCCGGTCTCGCTGCTGTTTCGCGCCCTGGCGTCCCTGCGCGCGCGCCTGTACCGCAGCGGCGTGCTGGCGTCCACGCGCCTGCCGGTGCCGGTCATCGTGGTCGGCAATATTTTTATTGGCGGCACCGGCAAGACGCCGCTGACAATCTGGCTCGCCGAAGCGTTGCGCGCTGCCGGTTTCAGGCCCGGCATCATCTCGCGCGGGCATGGCGGAAAAGGCGCGCTGCCGCGCGAAGTGACGCCGGACGCCGCGGCCAGCGAGGTCGGCGACGAGCCCCTGTTGATCGCGCGCCGCACGGCTTGCCCGGTGGTGGTAGGGCGGGTGCGGGCCGACGCCGGCCGCGCCTTGCTGGCGGCCCATCCGGAAGTCGACGTCCTCATCACCGACGACGGCCTGCAGCATTACGCCCTCCAGCGCGACATCGAACTGGTGCTGTTCGACGGCCGCGGCGTCGGCAATGGCTGGACCTTGCCGGCCGGCCCCCTGCGCGAGCCGCCTTCGCGCCGGCGCGATTTCAACATCGTCAACACAGCGGTGCTGGATGCGGCGCTGAGCAAGGCTGTCGGCACCGCGCCGTTCCAGATGCAGTTGCGCGGCGGGTATGCCGAGCAATTGGTCAGCGGCGAGCGGGTCGAGCTGGGCGCGCTGGCCGGTCGGCGCCTGGTGGCCGCGGCCGGGATCGGCAACCCGGGCCGTTTTTTTGCCATGCTGAAAGCGGCCGGCCTGGCCTTCATCGAACTGCCTTTGCCTGACCACCACGACTTCCGCGACGACCCCTTTGCAGGGCTGGAAACGGACGTGATCCTGATCACCGAGAAGGATGCAGTAAAATGTGGGCAAATTGAAAACCTGAAAAACGATCCGCGCCTGTGGGTCGTCCCGGTGACGGCGCACATCGATCCTGCGCTGGCCGAACAAATTGTGGAGAAATGTCGTGGATGCTCGCCTGCTTGATATCCTGGTCTGCCCGTCGTGCAAGGGACCGCTTGAATTTGACAAGAAAGCCCAGGAGCTGATCTGCCGCGCCGACCGCCTTGCGTTCCCTGTGCGTGACGGCATTCCGATCATGTGGGTCGACCAGGCCCGCAAAATCGTCCCGGTGTAACGGTGTGAGCTTGAACAAGTTTATCGTCATCATCCCGGCGCGGCTGGCGTCGACCCGTCTGCCCAACAAGCCGCTGGCCGACCTGGGCGGCAAGCCAATGGTGGTGCGCGTGGCCGAGCGCGCGGCGCTCTCTGGCGCGGCGCGCATCGTGGTTGCCACCGATCACCCCGACATTGCGGCCGCCTGCACGGCGCACGGCGTGGAAGTGTGCATGACACGCGCCGATCACCCGTCCGGCACCGACCGCATCGCCGAGGTGGCGCTGGCGCTGGGCCTGGCGGCGGACGCCGTGATCGTCAACCTGCAGGGCGACGAACCGCTGATCGACCCCAGCCTGCTGGCGGCGTGCGCGGCGCGCATCTCGGCCACCGTGCCGATGGCCACCTGTGCCCATCCGATCACGGATGCGGCCGACCTGTTCAATCCGAACGTGGTGAAAGTGGTGTTGAATGGTGCCGGCAATGCGCTGTACTTTTCGCGCGCCGCCATTCCATGGCACCGCGATGGTTTCTCTGCCAGCCAGGCCGCTTTGCCGGCCGATTACGTGCCGCTGCGCCATATCGGTTTGTATGCATACAGCAACGCTTTCCTGCAAACGTACCCGACACTTTCCCCTGCGCCGATCGAGTCCATCGAGGCACTGGAGCAATTGCGGGTCCTCTGGCACGGGGTGCCCATTGCGGTGCATCTGACCGACAGCGCACCAGCAGCGGGCGTCGATACGCCCGCCGACCTGGCCCGGGTGCGACTTTTTTACACGTCTTGATCCGGTCGGCAAGTTATTACCGGAAAGTCTGCGCTAAATCAATTAATAGATGGCAACGCTCCATCCGGTGGCATTTTTGACTGCATTTGTGTTAAGTTTCGTACCAAGCTAGTCAGATATGCACCATGCGCGGTCTGTTATCAAAGAATCTATTCATCTTCAAAAATTGTTTTTAGGAACTCTTCATGCGTCTCATTTTGTTAGGAGCGCCAGGGGCCGGTAAAGGCACCCAGGCTAATTTCATCAAAGAAAAATTCAATATTCCCCAGATCTCGACCGGCGACATGCTGCGCGCTGCGATCAAGGCGGGCACCGAACTGGGCCTGGCTGCCAAGCAGGTGATGGATGCCGGCGGTCTGGTGTCGGACGACATCATGATTGGCCTGGTCAAAGACCGCCTGCAGGACGCCGACTGCGCCAATGGCTATCTGTTCGACGGCTTCCCGCGCACCATCGCGCAGGCTGACGCCATGAAGGAAAGCGGCATCAATATTGATTACGTACTGGAAATCGACGTGCCGGATGCATCGATCGTCGAGCGCATGAGCGGCCGTTGCAGCCACCCGGGTTCGGGCCGCGTGTACCACACCAAATTCAATCCGCCCAAGGTCGACATGGTCGACGACATCACCGGCGAGCCGCTGGTGCAGCGCGACGACGACAAGGCCGAAACGGTCATGAAGCGCCTGGCCGTGTACCACAACCAGACCGAAGTGCTGCTGGGCTACTACGCCAAGTGGGCCGAATCGGGCCTGCCAGGTGCACCGAAATACCGCAAGATCACCGGCATCGGGCCAGTCGAGCAAGTGCGCGATGCCGCCTTCGCGGCGCTGTCGGCTTAACTCAACACTGCGGACCTTCGGGTCCGTTCTTTTTCAGGCCCGTCATACCTGTTTCCAGTTCCACGTTGTTGCATCCGCAGTACGCAGTCGGTCAGGGCATCTTTATCAGATGGTCGTTCGAAGTGTGTTTGTGTCGCTCAATCATAAGAACCAGGGGACGTGTATGGACTTTGCCGCATCCAATCTTCTCATCTTCACCTTAGCCTGCGGCGTGCTCGCCGTGGTGTATGGCTTGTGGTCGCGCAGCTGGATCCTGCGCCAGGATCCCGGCAGCGGGCGCATGCAGGAAATCGCGCAGGCCATCGAAGTGGGTGCCGGCGCCTACCTCGCGCGCCAGTACCGCACCATTGCCATCGTCGGCGTGGTCTTGCTGGTCGCCATTTTCTTTTTCCTCGATCCGTACACCGCGCTCGGCTTTGCGATCGGCAGCGTGCTCTCCGGCGCCTGCGGCTTCATCGGCATGGGCGTCTCGGTGCGCGCCAATGTCCGCACCGCCCAGGCCGCCACCAGGGGCCTGGATGCGGCGCTGAACATCGCCTTCAAGGGTGGCGCCATTACCGGCATGCTGGTGGTGGGACTCGGCCTGCTGGGCGTGACGCTGTTCTACTGGCTGCTGATCGGGCGCGCCGGCGTCACCAATCACGACGTCATCACGCCCCTGATTGGCCTCGCGTTCGGGGCCTCGCTGATTTCGATTTTTGCGCGTCTGGGCGGCGGCATCTTTACCAAGGGCGCCGACGTTGGCGCCGACCTGGTGGGTAAAGTGGAAGCCGGCATCCCCGAAGACGACCCGCGCAACCCGGCCGTGATTGCCGACAACGTGGGCGACAACGTGGGCGACTGCGCCGGCATGGCGGCCGACCTGTTCGAAACCTATGTCGTCACCCTGATCGCCACCATGCTGCTCGGCGCACTGGTGATCGGCGACGCTGTCGCGCAAGCCATCCTGTATCCGCTGCTGCTGGGGGCGGTGTCGATCATCGCCTCGATCGTCGGCTGCTCGATGGTCAAGGCGAAACCTGGCAAGAAAATCATGGCGGCGCTGTACACCGGGCTGTGGTGGGCCGCGATCCTGTCGCTGCTCGGCTTTGCGGTGGTGACCTGGCTGGTCTGGGTCGACCCGGCCATGCGCGTGCGCATGATGGGCTGCACGGCGGTCGGCATCGTGCTCACCGGCCTGATGGTCTACATCACCGAATACTACACAGGCACCGATTTCAAGCCGGTGCGCCATATCGCCGAAGCCTCGACCACGGGGCATGGCACCAACATCATCGCCGGGCTCGGCGTGTCAATGAAGTCGACCGCCTACCCGGTGCTGGCGGTGTGCGCCGCCATCCTGATTTCCTATGAGCTGGCCGGCCTGTACGGCATTGCGATCGCCGCCACCGCGATGCTGTCGATGGCCGGGATCATCGTCGCGCTCGACGCCTACGGGCCGATCACCGACAACGCCGGCGGCATCGCCGAAATGGCCGGCATGCCCGAATCGGTGCGTGCCATTACCGATCCGCTCGATGCAGTGGGCAATACCACCAAGGCTGTCACCAAGGGTTACGCCATCGGCTCGGCCGGGCTGGCGGCACTGGTCCTGTTTGCCGATTATACGCACGCACTCGAAACGGCTGGCAACACGGTCGTGTTCGAGCTGGCCGACCCGATGGTGATTGTCGGCCTGTTCATCGGCGGCCTGATTCCTTATTTGTTCGGGGCGATGGCGATGGAAGCGGTGGGGCGCGCGGCCGGCGCCGTGGTGGTGGAAGTGCGGCGCCAGTTCCGCGACATCAAGGGCATCATGGATGGCAGCGCCAAGCCCGAGTATGACAAGGCGGTCGACATGCTCACTGCCTCGGCGATCCGCGAAATGATCCTGCCGTCGCTGTTGCCGGTGGCGGTGCCGGTGGCGGTGGGCCTGCTGCTGGGGCCGGCTGCGCTGGGCGGCATGCTGATGGGCGCCATTGTCACCGGCCTGTTCGTGGCCATCTCGATGACCACCGGTGGCGGCGCCTGGGACAATGCCAAGAAATACATCGAGGATGGCAACTTCGGCGGCAAGGGCTCGGACAGCCACAAGGCCGCCGTGACGGGCGACACGGTGGGCGACCCGTATAAAGACACTGCCGGGCCGGCCATCAACCCCCTGATCAAGATCATCAACATCGTGGCGCTGCTGCTGGTGCCACTGCTGCCGGTGGGTGGCTACCTGGCCGTCAAGGCGCCACTGCAGCAGGTGGTCACCGCAACGCCGGCGCCGGTCATTTCTCCAGCGCCGCGTTGATGGCCTGTTCCAGCGACTGCACGTCCGAGTCGCCCTCGAACTGCACGCCGTTGATATAAAAGGTTGGCGTGCCCCGCACGCCGCAGTGGCGCGCCTCGGCGGCGTCGCTGGCCACTATCTGCGCGTACTTGCCGCTTTGTAAATCATCCTCGAATCTGTCACCATCCAGGCCGATGTCCTGCGCCATCGCCTGGAATGCCTGGTCGGACAAATCGTCCTGGCCGGCGAACAGGGCGTCGTGCATTTCCCAGAATTTTCCTTGCGCCCCTGCGGCTTCAGCCGCTTCGGCCGCCGGCGTGGCGTCAGGATGCATGCCGTCCAGCGGCATGTGGCGGTACACCAGGCGCACATCATCGCCATATTGCGGCAACAGGCTGGTCAATGCTTCGTGGGCGCGCGCGCAAAATGGGCATTCGAAATCGCCGTATTCGATCAAGGTAATTGCGGCGCTGTCGGCGCCCTTGATATGGTCGTTTTTGGTGACGGTGGCTGGCATGATGGTCCTTGGATTGGTTGGTATATTGTCATCATTGCACGCGATTGCTCATCATCCCCGCGCGTTTCCGGAAGTCATGATCCGGTGGCTTGCGTTGCCGATCAAAGCGGGGTAGACTGATTTGATAGCATTGATATCAAAGGAGGAAGGCATGGCGCAACTACTCGTACGGGAACTGGAAGACGACGTCGCCGCTGGCCTTCGCACCCTGGCCGCTGCCAACAAGCGCAGCGCGGAAGAGGAGCACCGGGCAGCCTTGCGCGCGCACGTGCGCGATCACCTTACCGGCCCGAAAAAACGCAGCTTCACCGAGGTGCTGGCAGCCATGCCGTACTTCGACGACGATCCCGCCGACCTGTTCGAGGTGTAAACGGTGTACCTGCTCGATACGAACGTGGTGTCGGAATTTCGCAAACGGGAGCAAGCAAATCCGGGCGTCATCGATTTCTTTGCGCGCGCCCAGCCCGACCAGCTATACCTGTGCGTTCAGGTCGTGGGCGAAATCCAGGCCGGCATCGAAAAGCTGCGCCAGGCCGGCAGCAGCACCAAAGTCGCGCTGTACCAGGCCTGGCTGGAGGGGGGATTGCTGCTGAACTATTCCCAGCGCATCCTGCCGTTCGATACCGAGGCGGCGCGCATGTGGGGCACGCTCAACGCCGGTGTCCAGAAGGATCCGCACACGTCCGACCGGCAGATGGCTGCCATTGCCTTGCTGCGCCCCGGCATGACCATGGTCACGCGCGACACCGCCAGCCCCGGCTTCCTGTCCGCCCGGCGCTACGGCCTGGCACTGCTCAATCCATTTACCTGAAACCTTAAAAAACGCACATCTTGTTGGCTTCCGCACGCAACCAGCCGCGATAATCGGGATGGGCAATGGCGATCAGTTCCTGCGCGCGCTGCTTGGCCGACTTGCCGCGCAATTGCGCCACCCCATATTCAGTGACCACGTAATTCACGTCGTTCTTGCTGGTGGTGGCGTGGGTGCCGGACGTGAGGGCCGGCACGATGCGCGAAATGGTGCCGTCCTTGGCGGTCGATGGCAACACGATGAACGCTTTGCCGCCCCGTGAGCGGTTGGCGGCGCGCACGAAATCGACCTGGCCGCCGGTGCCGGAATAGGGCAGGTGGGCGATGCTTTCGCTGCCGCACTGGCCCAGCAAATCGATCTGCAAGGTGGCGTTGATGGCCATCAGATTGTCGTTCTGGCTGGCGATGTACGGGTCGTTGGTGAAGTTCGACGGGTGCATTTCCAGCATCGGATTGTTGTGCATGAAGCGGTACAGCTTGTTTGAACCGAGTGCGAAGGTCGCCACCATTTTGCCCGGCAAGAGGGTCTTTTTGCGGTTCGTGACGGCGCCGCTTTCGACCAGCGTCAGGATGCCGTCGCCGATCATCTCGGTGTGGATACCCAGGTCGTTCTTGCTGGTCAATTGCATGACCACTGCATCCGGGATGCCGCCATAGCCGATCTGCAAGGTGGCGCCATCGTCGATCATGTCGGCCACATACTTGCCGATCGCTTCCTGCACCGGGCCGATGGTCGGCAAGCCCACTTCCAGCAGCGCGTCGGTGCTTTCGACCAGCGCCGTCACCTGGGAAATGTGGACGTGACACTGGCCGTGCGCAAACGGCACGTTCGGGTTGACTTCCAGCACCACCGCGCGCGCGCGGGTAATGGCAGCCATGGTGTAGTCGGTGCCCAGGCTGATGGCAAAATAACCCTGCTCGTTCATGCTTGATGCCATGGCGAACACCACGTCGGCCGGCATCAGGCCCCGTTCGATCATGGTTGGCAGTTCGGAAAAATAATTCGGGATGAAGTCGCACCAGCCCCCCTGGCCGCTGGCGCGCGAGGCGCCGCCAAAAAACAGCGCCGCATGGCGCACGTGGTGGGCCGTGGCCTGGTCGAAGTAGCCGAATTTGCGCAGCGCCAGGATCTGCGCCACCCGCACCCCCTGAAAGCGCTGGCGCTCATCGGACAAGGCCGTCAGCAGGGCAGGCGGCTCGCCCACGCCGGTAGGCACGATGATCATGTCGCCGTCGCGCACATGGGCGAGCGCGGCGCTGGCGCTGCAGGTTTTATCCAGGTATTGCCGGGCGGGTGGGGCTGCATGCATGGAGGTCTCCGTTTATCGTTTTACGTTATCGATCCATACTACCGCACGCGCGCGCCGTCATCCGGGCCTTCTCGCGATAATGGTTGTTCACTTTTTTCAAGCACACGCCCATGCTGCTTATCTATTTGTCCGCCTTGCTGTTTGCCATGCCCGCCGCCCAGGTGCAGACCGACGCGGGCCAGTCACTCACGCCGGCGCAAAAGGCGAAGCTGGCGCCGCGCCGCCCCACCCGCCAGGTCGTCGGCTCGCCGCTGCCGACCGTCACCGACGGCTATCGGCCCACCCTGACGCCGCGCGAAGCCGCTTCGGGCACACCCGATCCGATCGGCACCTTGCCGGTCCACCCCACGCCCACCGGCGTCACCCCGCTGGCGCCGCTGCCGGTGCCGCTCGGCAGTTGCAGCGCCGGCGGCTGCACCGGGGCCGACGGCGTGCGCTACAACACCGGCGCGGCCGGCGTGGCGGTCGACCCGACCGGCCGCACCTGCCACACAGTCGGCACCACCGTGAACTGTTTTTGATCGCAGTCGCGCCAAAAAGTCGCTACAATCGCGCTGCTTGACGTTAACGTAAACGTCACCATCCGACCAGCGAACTTTGAGGAAATGCCATGCAAATCGAACAGAATGTATTCATCGTCACCGGCGGCGCATCGGGCCTGGGCGCCGCCACCGCGCGCATGTTATCTAGCGCGGGCGCGACCGTCGTCATCGCCGACGTGCAAGTCGAGGCCGGCACCACGCTGGCGGCCGAGTTGCGCGGGCAGTTCGTCCAATGTGACGTGACCTCGGAAGCCGACGGCATGGCGGTCATCGCCGCGGCCACCCAACTCGGCGCCTTGCGCGGCCTGGTCAACTGTGCCGGCGTCGCACCGGCCATCAAAACGGTCGGCAAGGACGGCCCGCACCCGCTGGCGGCGTTCCAGCGCGCGGTCGACATCAACCTGGTTGGTACCTTCAATATGGCGCGCCTGGCCGCCGACGCGATGGGCAAGCTGGAAGCGGCCGACTCGGGCGAACGCGGCATCATCATCAACACCGCGTCGGTGGCGGCCTACGATGGCCAGATCGGCCAGGCCGCTTACGGCGCCTCGAAAGCGGCCGTGGTCGGGTTGACCTTGCCGATGGCGCGCGACCTGGCGCGCAGCGGCATCCGGGTGATGACCATCGCCCCGGGCATTTTCGAAACCCCCATGCTGATGGGCATGCCGCAGGAAGTGCGCGACGCCCTCGGCAAGATGGTGCCGTTCCCGCCGCGCCTCGGTTTGCCTGCTGAGTATGCCCACCTGGTGCGCGCCATCATCGAAAATGTCATGCTCAACGGTGAAACCATCCGCCTCGACGGCGCCATCCGGATGCAGCCAAAGTAAGCGCCGCCTGCGGAATATTTGCGCCGCGGCGAGCCGGCTGCTACTCTTGCTGGATGTACATTAAACGAATATTGGTTCCTCATGCGCCACGCATTGTTGCGCATCATGCAGCGCCATGATGGCGCGCGCGGCCGCATGAGGCGCTGGCTCGGCTTTTTATTGCTGGCATGCCTGTTTTGCCAGGGCGTCGCCGGCGCCGCGCCGGCACGCACGCTGCGCTTCGAGCACCTGTCGGTGGAAGAAGGCCTGGCCCAGGAATCGGTGCTGGCCATCGCGCAGGATAACGATGGCTTCATGTGGCTGGGCACCCAGACCGGGCTGTCGCGCTTCGACGGCTACAAGGTCAAGGTCCACCGCAATGTGGTGGGCGATGCGCGCACCTTGATCAACAACTGGGTGCGCGTGCTGCACATGGACCGCAAGGGCCGCCTGTGGCTCGGCACCGACGGCGGCCTCGACCGGTATGACCCGGCCACCCAGAGCTTCATCCATTTTGCGCCCCAGGAAGCGGCGCGGCGCGGCAACGGTAACCGCCATGTGCGTGCGATCATCGACGACGGCAAGAACGGCTTGTGGCTGGCCACCGGCGACGGCCTGCAGCATTTCGACATGGACAGCGGCACCTTTGTCGTCTGGCACCACGAGGAACGGGCGCCGGACAGCCTGGCCGACGACCAGGTCAACGCGCTGGCGCTCGACGAAACCGGCCGCCTGTGGATTGGCACCACCTCCGGCCTGGACAGCCTGGCCGCCGGCGCCCAGACGTTCACGCACCACCGCGGCGGCGTCAGTGCCGGCGCGGTCACCGCGCTGCTGGCCGATGGCCGTGGCACCGTGTGGGTCGGCGGCGTGAACGGTCTGTCCAGCCGCGCCATCGACGGCAGTGGCACCCCGCGCGTGTATGGCGCAAGCGAGGGCCTGGCGAGCGGTGACATTACCACCCTGTATCGGGAAGCCGGCGGGCAGATGTGGGTGGGCAGCCAGGAACATGGCGTGTACCTGTGGGACGCGCAGCAGCAGCATTTCGAAAATTTCCCACATTACATCACCGACCCGCACAGCCTGGCGGACAACCGCGTCTCGGCCCTGTACCGCGACCGCGTCGGCACGTTCTGGGTCGGGACCTGGTATGCCGGGGTGTCGCGGGTGGACCTGGGCAGCGGCGGCTTTTCGCGCCTGGTGCGCCAGGCCGATTCGGTGAAGGCGCTGGCCGACAACAAGGTGCGTGCCATCCTCGGCGCCGGTGACGGCAAGTTGTGGCTGGGCACCAACAGTGGCCTGAACAGGTTCGATCCGGCCAGTGGCGAGGCCCAGGTCTACCGCCATGACCCGACCGATCCGAACAGCCTGGGCGACAGTTCGGCCACCGCGCTGGCGCGCGACCAGCAAGGCTTGCTGTGGGTGGGCGGGCGCACCGGCGTGACCAGTTTCGACCCCGTCACGCGGCGCTTCCGGCGCGTTTCGCTGGCGTACGGCGACAGCGAGGCAAACACGGTACGCGGCATGCTGGTCGACCGCTCCGGCATTCTCTGGATTACCACCCGGGGCGGCCTGCACCGGCTCGACCCGCGCACGCTGGCGGTCACCAGCTACCGCCACGACCCGGCCAAAAGCACCAGCCTGGCCGACAATATTGCGCGGCCCTTGCTGGAAGACCGCCAGGGCCGCCTGTGGATCGGCACCTTCGACGGGCTCGACCTGCTCGACCGGGCCAGCGGGCGCTTCCGCCATTTCCGCAACGACCCGAACGATCCGGGCAGCATCAGCCACGATGAGGTGCACCACTTGCTGGAGGACCGCAAGGGCAATCTGTGGGTCGGCACCGCGGTTGGCCTGAACCGGGTGCTGGTGGGCGCCGATGGCACGGTGCGCTTTGCGCGCTACACCTCGCGCGATGGCCTGGCCGACGATGCCGTCGCCGCCGTGCTGGAAGACCTCGACGGGCGCTTGTGGATCAGCAGCAGCAGCGGCCTGACGCGCTTCGAGCCGGACACCGGGCGCTGGCGTACCTACAGCGCCAGCGACGGCACCATCGAGGGCGCTTATTTCGACGGCTCGGCCTGGGTGGCGCCGGAAGGCACGCTGTATTTCGGTGGCTTCAACGGCATCACCGCCTTCAACCCGCGTGACATCCGCGACAACCTGGTCGCGCCGCGCGCCGTCATCACGGGCTTCCAGATTTTCAATGAAGCGGTCGACGTGGCCAAGCCGCAATTGCTCAACGGCCCCATCGAGAGCGCCAGCGCCATCACGCTGGGCGCGGCCGACTCCGTGTTTTCGCTCGAATTTTCCGCCTTGCACTACGCCGCGCCGCAGCGCAACCGCTTCGCCTACAAGCTCGAAGGCTTCGATCAGGACTGGGTCAGCACCACCGCCAATAAACGCTTTGCCACCTACACCAACCTCGATCCGGGCCGCTATGTATTCAAGGTGCGCGCCGCCAACAAGGACGGTATCTGGAGCGACAACGCGGCCACTCTGGCCATCACGATCCTGCCGCCGTTCTGGAAAACCTGGTGGTTCCGGCTGCTCGTTGCCATGCTGGCCGTGGGCGGCTTCTCCTGGTCGATGCGGGCCCGGGTCGACCGCCTGCGCCGCCAGAAGGACCGGCTCGAACGCCAGGTCAGCGCACGTACCCGCGAAATCGAACTGCAGAACCGCCAGCTCGAGCGCCAGACACTGGAACTGGTGGCGCAGGAAAGACGGGTGCGCCGGAATACCGACCAGCTGGCCCAGGCCAACCGGGCGCTGCAGGAAAACGAAGAACGCCTCAGCCTGGCCAAGGAAAAGGCGGAAGACGCCACGCGCCAGAAGTCGGAATTTTTGGCCAATATGAGCCACGAAATGCGCACGCCGCTGGCCGGCGTGATCGGCATGCTTGGCTTTGCGCTGCGCGACGCGCGCTTGGCCGGCGGCACGCGCGAACAGATCCTGCGCGGCCAGGCCAATGCCGAACTGCTGCTGGCGCTGATCAACGACCTGCTCGATTTTTCCAAGATCGAGGCGGGCAAGCTGACGCTGGAAAACATCGATTTCGACTTGCCGGCCACCATCGACCAGGTGGTGACCTTGTTCGGCGAGCAGGCCGCCGAGCGCAGTGTCGGCTTCGAAGTGCGCATGGCGGACGACTTGCCGCCCTTCGTGGTGGGCGACCCAACCCGGCTGCGCCAGGTGCTGGTGAATTTGGTCGGCAACGCCTTCAAATTTACCACCAGCGGCAGCGTCAGCCTGCGCATCGAGCGCAGCGACGACAACCCGCGTGCCTTGCCCGCCGGGCCGTTCTTTGCGGCGCGCGTCAACCTGATTCGCTTCACCGTGCACGACACCGGTATTGGCATCGCCACGGAAGCCTTGTCGCGCCTGTTCGGCAAGTTCGAACAGGCCGACAGCACCACCACGCGGCGCTACGGCGGCACCGGGCTGGGCCTGGCGATTTGCCGCCAGCTGGTCGAACTGATGGGCGGCGAAATCGGGGTCCAAAGCCTGGAAGGGGTCGGCAGCACGTTCAGCTTTGTGTTGCCCTTGCCTGACGGGGTGGCGCCGCCGGTCATGGAGGTGCCGCAACGGCTGGCCCACACGCACCGGCTGTCGGTGCTGTGCGCCGAGGATTTTCCGACCAACCAGATCATCATTCGCACCATGCTCGAAGAACTGGGCCACGAAGTCGACATCGCCGAAAACGGCGCGGTGGCGGTGGCGGCCTGCGCGCGCAAGCGCTACGACCTGATCCTGATGGACGGGCGCATGCCGGAAATGGACGGCGCCAGCGCCACCCGCCTGATCCGCGCCGGCGGCCCGCCCGGAGCGCCCGTGCGCGATCCGCACGTGATGATCGTGGCGCTCACCGCCAACGCCAGCGGCGAGGACCGCACGCGCTACCTGGCGGCAGGGATGGATGCGTTCATGGCCAAGCCGATCGCGGAAGAGGCCTTGCACCAGCAGGTCTGGCAGGCGATCCGGCGCCAGCTCGAGCGCGGATTCTCGCTTGCTACCCTGGTCAATGGCAATCTGGGCAAGCCGGTGCCCGAGGTGCCCAGCATGTCCCAGCTCGACGCCATGTTCGGCCTGTTCCCGGGTGCGGCGCCGGGCGACCTGCTGGCGCTGCCGGCCCCGCGCGCCGACTTGCGCCCGCATCCTGCCGAGCGCGCCGCCCTCGACGCCCGCCCCATGCCGGCGCCGCCCGTGCGCACGCCGGTGCCGTCGTCGTTGCAGGCGCGCCTGCGCGCCGCCTTCCACGCCGACTTGCCCTCGCGCCGCCTCGAGCTGGCGGCGGCCGTGGCGCAGCACGATGTCGAGGTGGCCGGGCGGGTGCTGCACGGGCTGCGCGGCAGTGCAGCCTATCTGCATGAGCCCACACTGCACACTATGTGCGCCGAAATGGAAACAGCAGCCGATAATGGCAACTGGGATACCGTGCATGCCGGCATGGCACGCCTGCTCACCATGCTCGACGCGTTTGCGCCGGCAGAAGACCCCACGGAGAAAGCAGATGGAACTGCGCCCTAAAATCTTGATCGTCGATGACGATGTCGTGGCCCGCATGATGTTGATGCACATGATCGATACCAGCGGCAATTTCGATATTGTCGAAGCCGAGGACGGTGAACAGGCCTGGCGCCTGCTGGTGGGGGGCAGCTTGCCGGCACTGTGCTTTTGCGATCTGCGCATGCCGCGCCTGTCCGGCACCGAACTGCTCACGCGCGTGCGCGCGGAAAGCCGGCTGGTGTCCTTGCCGTTCGTGCTGGTGTCGGCTGCGGCCGATGGTGAAACCGTGCAACGCGCCGCCGCGCTGGGCGCTGACGGCTACATCGTCAAGCCGTTCCAGACCGACCAGGTCGAAATGCACCTGGTCGCGCTGCGCGCGCGCACCAGCCCGGTCGACGAAGCACCGCGTGACACCTTGAAGCGGCTCGGCATCGACAGCGCGCGCCTGCCGCTCTACCTGAGCGGCCTGGAGCGGCAGTTGCGCGCGGCGGGACCGGCCATCGAACGCCTGCTCGACGGCCTCGACCAGGCCGAAGCGAAGCTGCGCCTGACCCGCTTGCGCGAAGGCTGCGCCACGCTGGGTCTGGCGACCGCCGCGGCCGCCTTGCAGTTGCTGGAAGGACCGGGCGTGCTGCTCGACGCCACCCGCGTCAACAATGTGCTCGATGAAGTGTTGTGCGATGTGCTGCATCAGGAGGAGCGCGCGCGCTGGCTGCCGGGTGCGGTATAGTCGGGGCACCATGAGCGCATCCGAGCCAATGTCGTTGCAGCCTTCCATCCACGTCGACGGGTTTGCGCGCGCGATGCTGCCCCCGACCGACCAGTGGCCGGCGCTGGTGTTCGATTTGCCTTCGCTGCACTACCCAAGCCGCTGCAACTGCGCCGCTGTTCTGGTCGACGGCGCGCTCGCCGCCGGCTGGGGCGCACGTACCGCGCTGATCTCGCCCGCGGCCCGCTGGACCTATGCGGAGCTGGCCGACCGGGTCGACCGCATCGCCCACGTTTTAATTGACGATCTACAACTGGTCACCGGCAACCGGGTGCTGGTGCACGGCCCCAACTGCCCGCTGACAGCGGCGTGCATCCTGGCCGTCATCAAGGCCGGGCTGGTTGCGGTGCCAACCATGCCGCTGCTGCGTGCGCGCGAACTGCAGGCGATTGTCGACAAGGCGCGCGTAAATGCGGTGCTGTGCGCGGCCGACCTGTGCGCCGAATTCGACGCCATGCCGGGCGGCCCGCCGGTGCTCGACTGCGGCGCCGGCCTGGCCGCGCTGATGGCGCGCCACGCGGCGCCGTTCTGCGCGGCCGACACGGCAGCCGACGATATTTGCCTGATCAGCTTTACGTCGGGCACCACCGGCGTGCCGAAAGGGACGATGCACTTTCAGCGCGACCTGCTGGCCATCTGCGACTGTTTCCCGGTGCACCTGTTGGCGTCGCAGCAGGACGACATCTTCATCGGCACGCCGCCGCTGGCGTTCACGTTTGGGCTGGGCGGCTTGCTGCTGTTTCCGCTGCGGGTCGGCGCCTGCGCGGTGCTGCTCGACCGGCCTGCGCCGGAAGCCTTGCTGGCTGGCGTCAAGCAGTACCGCGCCACGGTCTGCTTCACCGCGCCCACCTTTTATCGCCAGATGACGCCGCTGGCGGCGGGCATCGATTTGTCCAGCCTGACGCGCTGCGTGTCGGCCGGCGAAACGCTGCCGGCGGCCACGCGCACGGCCTGGCTGGAGGCCACCGGCCTGGCGCTCATCGACGGCATCGGCGCCACCGAAATGTTGCACATCTTTATCTCGGCGGCGGGCGCCGAGGTGCGCCCCGGCGCGACCGGCAAACCCATTCCCGGCTACCGCGCCTGCATTCTTGACGACGATGGCGTCCCGGTCGGGCCGGGCGTGGTGGGACGGCTGGCCGTGAAAGGGCCGACCGGTTGCCGTTACCTCGACGACGTGCGCCAGCTCGACTACGTCAGCGACGGCTGGAACATCACAGGCGATGCCTTCGAGATGGATGCCGACGGCTATTTTTATTACCGCGCGCGGCTGGACGACATGATCATCTCGGCAGGCTACAATATTGCTGGAGTGGAAGTTGAAGAGGTGCTGTTGCGCCATCCCGCCGTGCTCGAGTGCGCGGTGGTGGGACGGCTTGACGCGGATCGCGGCCAGATCGTCGAGGCCCACATCGTGCTGCGCGACGGCGCCGATGGCAGCGAGGACATGGTGCTGGCGCTGCAGGCCTTTGTGCGCCAGCAGATCGCGCCGTACAAGTACCCACGCGCCATTATTTTCGCGAAACAACTGCCGCGCACCGAAACCGGTAAACTACAGCGTTTCAAGTTACGCCGCCATTAAGGATGCCATGCCCGATATTCAACCAACGCCACAGGGCCCCGACGCTCCTCTCGATCTGGCCACGCGCTTGACGCAGGACCATCACCAGTCGCTCAAACTGTGGCTGCGCATGCTCTCGTGCACCATGCGCATCGAAAACGAAATCCGCAGCCGCCTGCGCGCCACCTTCGACATCACCTTGCCGCGCTTCGACCTGATGGCCCAGCTGGAACGCCACCCGGACGGCCTGCGCATGGGAGAGTTATCCAAGCGCATGATGGTCACCGGCGGCAATATCACCGGCATTACCGACCAGCTCGAGCGCGAACAGCTGGTGCTGCGCGTGACCGATCCGCACGACCGGCGCGCGTCGAGCGTGCAACTGACGCCGGCCGGACGCGCGGCATTCAACGCCATGGCGGCCGTGCACGAAGGCTGGATCGAAGAGTTGCTGCAAGATATAGCGACGGAAGACAAGGCGCAGCTGATCGTGCTGCTGGCGCGCATGAAGGACAAGCTCAACGACGCCACCTTCCGGTAAGCGCATTGATGGGATGTGGGGTGGTGGTATCGCCAGCGGGAATCGAACCCACATTTAAGTCTTAGGAGGACCTTGTACTATCCATTGTACGATGGCGACATGCGCGTCTGCGACACATGAGGCGGAATTATACAGGGGCAGCAGCAACACCTTCCCGATTTTCCAGCGCACATTTTCCAGCGATGGCCTGACAGTCGGTACAATGCACGCTTCATTCATTTTTCCGGACACAGCCCTTCCACCTGAAGTGCGCCGTTGTCGGACCCCGCACACAGAATATGGCTGTCATTTCCCTCTCGTCGGCGCAACTCGCGTTCGGCCACGTCGCGTTGCTCGATCACGCAGACTTTTCCCTCGAAACCACGGAGCGCGTCGGCCTGATCGGCCGCAACGGCACCGGCAAGTCGTCGCTGCTGAAAACCATCGCCGGCCGCTTCAAGCTCGACGATGGCCTGCTGGTCATGCAACAAGGCCTGAAAATCGCTTATGTCGAACAGGAACCGACGTTCGACCCGGCCATGTCGGTGTTCGCCGCTGTCGCCGCCGGCATGGGCGACCAGGCCGCGATGCTGACCGAATACGAAGCCTTGACCGGCCAGTTCGGCCAGGGCAATGACGACGCCATCATGGAGCGCATGCACGACCTGCAAGTCAAGCTCGACGCCTGTGACGGCTGGAGCATGGAAAACAAGGTCGCCACCACGCTCGACCGCCTCAGCCTGGCCGGCGAGTCATTGATGGGCACCTTGTCGGGCGGGATGCAGAAGCGCGTCGCACTGGCCGTCGCGCTGGTGTCGGCGCCCGATGTCCTGCTGCTCGATGAGCCAACCAACCACCTGGATTTCCGCTCGATCCTGTGGCTGGAAAGTTTATTGCGCGACTTCAAGGGCTCCGTCCTGTTCATTACCCACGATCGTAGTTTCCTCGACAACGTTGCCACCCGCATCATCGAACTCGACCGCGGCAAGCTGCTGTCATTCCCGGGCAACTTCACCACCTACCAGGGCCGTAAGGCCGAGTTGCTGGAAAACGAAGAAGTTGAGAATGCCAAGTTCGACAAGTTTTTGGCGCAGGAAGAGGTGTGGATCCGCAAGGGCGTCAAGGCGCGCCGCACCCGCGACGAAGGCCGTGTGCGGCGCCTGGAAGCGCTGCGCCTGTCGCGCGTGGCACGCCGTGACCAGCAGGGCCAGGTCAAGCTCGATGTGTCCACTGGCGACCGTTCCGGCAAGATCGTGGCGGACATGGAAAACGTGTCGAAAACGTATGGCGACAAGGTTATCGTCAGCGGTTTCACCGGCACCATCCTGCGCGGCGACAAAGTCGGCCTGATCGGCGCCAACGGCGCCGGCAAGACCACCTTGCTGAAAATGATCCTGGGCCTGGAAACGCCGGATACGGGTTCCGTGAAATTGGGCACCAAGCTGGAAGTGGCGTACTTCGACCAGATGCGCACCCAACTGAACGAAGAAGCGAACCTGATGGAAACCATCGCGCCAGGTTCCGACTGGATCGAAATCAATGGCCAGCGTCGCCACGTGATGACCTATCTGAACGACTTCCTGTTTGCGCCGGAACGCGCGCGCTCGCCGGTGAAATCCTTGTCCGGTGGCGAGCGCAACCGCCTGCTGCTGGCGCGCCTGTTCGCCAAGCCGGCCAACTGCCTGGTGCTCGATGAGCCGACCAACGACCTCGATATCGACACGCTCGAATTGCTGGAAGAACTGCTGGAAGACTACAAGGGCACCGTGTTCCTGGTCAGCCACGATCGTACCTTCCTCGACAACGTTGTCACGCAGGTGATCGTCGCCGAGGGCGAGGGCCAGTGGCGCGAATTCGTCGGCGGCTACACGGACTGGGAGCGCGTCAAGTCGATCGCCCCGACGCCGGTGGCGCCAAAGCCGGCTGCGCCAAAAGCCGTCGAGGCGGCGCCGGTTGCAGCCGCGAAAAAGGTCAAGCTCAGTTATAAGGAGCAGCGCGAACTGGACGAATTGCCAAAACAGATCGCCGCGCTGGAAGATGAGCAGACCGCCATCACGCTGCAACTCAATTCCCCGGATTTCTATAAAACCAATCCGGCCGATGCCAAGCGCATCAATGCGCGCTTCGCCGAACTCGACGACCTGTTGATGAAGGCACTGGAGCGTTGGGAAATCATCGAAGCACGTTCACGCGGCGAGTAAAGCGTGGGCTTCGAGAGGGCCAGTTGGGTACGCGTTCTGCCGTTTGCCGCCTACCTGGCGTTCTTCCTGGTGGGCGACGTGCTGGCGCGCCTCGGCGTCGATGCGGCCAGCCTGCGCTGGCTGTATGCGCTCAAGGTGGCCCTCGTGGCAGGGCTGCTGGCCCGCTTCTGGCGCGAGTACACGGAGTTGCAGGTCAAGGCGATGTCGGCCACGGTGGTGCTCACGGCACTGGCTGCCGGCGTTGCCGTGTTTTTCTTGTGGATTAATCTGCACGCCGACTGGATGGTCATCGGTGAATCGGCCGGGTTCGATCCACGCACGGCCGGCGCCATCGACTGGCCGCTGGTGGCGATCCGCATTGCCGGCGCCGCCCTGGTCGTGCCCGTCATGGAAGAATTGTTCTGGCGCTCGTTTGTGATGCGCTGGATCGACAAGCCGGATTTTTTGAGTCTTGATCCGGCGCAAGCGGGCCTGCGCGGATTTTGCATTTCCGTGCTGCTGTTCGGCTTTGAACACAATTTGTGGCTGGCCGGTATTGTTGCTGGCGTGGCTTACAGCGTGCTGTTCATGCGCCACCGCACAATCTGGTCACCCATCCTGGCCCATGCTGTGACGAATGGCATGCTCGGTGCCTGGGTGGTCATGACGGGAGCCTGGTCTTACTGGTGATCCCGGCGCCGGGCGCAACATTTTTTCGAAAGAAAAAACATGCGCGCGTCCCGGCTGTTTGGCTACTCACCATTGCTCCTGGCTCTCGCGGCCAGCGGCCTTGCGCGCGCCGCCGCCGACGACGGTTTGCAACTCAACGCCGGCCTCGGCTGGCAGCACGACGACAACCTGCTGCGCGTGCCCGACAACGATCCGGGCTACGATGGCCAGCGCGCCGACAGCTGGCGCCAGCTCGACCTTGGCGCCACCTTCGACCACCTGTATGGCCGCCAGCGCATCCAGGCCAGCGTGCAGCTGTCGCGCGTCAACTTCGATCACTTTTCCCAGCTCGATTACCACGGCAAGGACGCCCGCGCCACGTGGTTCTGGCAACTCGGCAGCCAGTTTGAAGGCAAGCTGGGCGCCACCTATGTCGAATTGCTGGCGCCGTACACCGACTTGCGCACCAGCGCGCGCAACCTGCGCGTTCAGCACAGCCATTTTTTCGACGGCGCCTGGCGCATGCACCCGCGCTGGCGCGCGCGCGTTGGCTACCAGGAAGACCGCTACAGCTATGAACTGACCAGCCAGCGCCCCAACAACCGGCGCGAGCAGGCGCTCGAAGCGGGCCTCGATTACCTGCCGCCGGGCGGCAGCGAAATCGGCGTCATGGTGCGCCGGCTCGAAGGCCGCTATGTATACCTGCGCCCGTTTGCGCTGGCGCTGGACGATTTCGCGCAGGATGAATACCGCGTCCGCGTGAACTGGCTGGCCAGCGCCAAAACCACGGTCAAGCTGCTGGCCGGCTGGACCGCGCGCACCCAGGACGCCTTCGGCCCGGGACGGGTCAGCGGCGTCACCGGGCGCTTGAGCGTGGCGTATGCGCCGACTGCCAAAACCAGCGTCGACGCTGCCATCTGGCGCGACTTCGCCCCGATCGAGAGCAGCGTCGTCAGTTACACGCTGAACCGCGGCGCCAGCGTTGCCGTCGGCTGGCAGGCCAGCGCCAAGGTGCGCGTCGACGCCAGCAGCGCGTTCGAGCAGCGCGACTACAGCGCGCGCAATGCCTTGCCGGCAGCGCTCGCCCGCATCGACCTCGACGATACCCTGCGCAGCACCGCCCTGAATCTGCGCTACACGCCTTCGCGCAAGGTGCAAATCGGTGTCAACTTGTCAAAACAGGTGCGCAGCGGCTCAAGGGCGCTGGGCATCGGCGCATTCAGCTCGACCAGCGTTGGCATCAACGCAGGTTTCGTGTTCTAAGTCGCAATCTGATGACGGTCAATGACCTTCCCCTGATAGCGTTTTTTCAGCGGGTCCTCGATCCGCTGACGATCATGGGCAGCCTGTACGGATGCTGCCACTTGTATGGCGAGCCGTTCAATGGCTACGCGCTGGTGTTGATGATTCTGGCGTTCTTTGTGTCGTCCGCCATCTACCAGCACATCGACCCCTATCGCGCCTGGCGCAGTGGCCGCATGCCCGCCTACTGCCGCGCCATCGTGGGCGGTTGGGGCCTCAGTTGCGGCGTCCTGCTGCTGCTCGGGCATGCCAGCGGCCTGGGCGATCTGTATGACGAACGTGTGATCCTGGCCTGGTTCGTGGCCACGCCGCTGCTGCTGCTGGCCAGTCACCTGGCCGTGCGTGCCTGGCGCGGCCTGAAACGCAGCCCGCAAGCGCGTGGCGCGCAGCTGCGCTCGGTGGTGGTGGTGGGCGTTAATGAAGTGGGGGTGAGATTTGCCGGCGTGTGCGAGCGCCAGGGCGATCTGCTGCTGCAGATGCGCGGCTATTTCGACGACCGCATCGACATGCGCCACGGCGCCTCCGCGCTCCACCCGGTGCTGGGGCGCATGGCTGAACTGGCGGCGTATGTACGAGAGCAACATATCAAAATGATTTTCATCAGCCAGCCGCTGTCGGCGCAGCCGCGCATCCGGCGCCTGATCGATGAACTGGAAGACACCACCGCCTCCGTGTATTTCCTGCCCGACGTCTACATCTTCGACCTGATGCAGGCCCGCTTCGACAATGTCGGCGGCATGCCGGTGATCGCCATTCGCGAGACGCCCTTTGTTGGCGTCAACAGCGCCGTGAAACGCATCAGCGACGTGGTGCTGGCGCTGCTGATTCTGGTGCTGGTGGCGCCGCTGATGCTGGCGGTGGCCATATGCGTGTGGGCCACGTCGCCCGGCCCGGTGATTTTCCGCCAGCGCCGCTACGGCTTGTATGGCGACGAAATCGTGGTCTACAAATTCCGCTCGATGACGGTGGTCGAGGATGGCGGCGTGGTGACCCAGGCACGCGCGCGCGATGCCCGCCTGACACCGATCGGCGCTTTCTTGCGGCGCACCTCGCTGGACGAATTGCCGCAGTTCTGGAACGTGCTGCAGGGACGCATGAGCATTGTCGGACCGCGCCCGCACGCGGTGGCGCACAACGAGCAATATCGCAAGCTGATCAAGGGCTACATGCTGCGCCATAAAGTCAAACCCGGCATCACCGGCTGGGCGCAAGTGAACGGGCTGCGTGGCGAAACGTCAACGCTCGACAAGATGCAGGCGCGCGTGCGCTACGACCTCGACTACCTGCGCAGCTGGTCCCTGTGGCTCGACCTGTGGATCATCGTCAAGACCATCAAAGTGGTAATCACCCAACAAAACGCGCACTGAGAAGTGCACGCGCGCACGTCCAGAGTGGAAGTTTGGCGCACACCGGAGCTGCATCAAACAAACGTGCTCCTGTTCTTCTACGATCAAACAGCACCCGCCGACGCCCGGTGCTTGCCAGTCGGCCAACTTCATCGTGGGAGTAGCTTGATGACCATGTCGCAACCCCGCATCTATGTCGCCGGCCATCGTGGCCTGGTCGGCTCGGCCATCGTGCGCACGCTGCGCGCGCGCGGCTACCAGCACATCGTCACGCGCGACCACGACGCGCTCGAACTGACCGAACAGGCGGCTGTGCGCCGTTTCTTCGACGAAGAGCGCATCGACCAGGTCTATCTCGCTGCCGCGAAGGTGGGCGGCATCCATGCCAACAATACCTATCCCGCCGAATTCATTTACGACAACCTGATGGTACAAGCCAACGTCGCGCACGAAGCGTGGCGCCATGGCGTCGACAAGCTGCTGTTCCTCGGTTCCTCGTGCATCTACCCGCGCCTGGCGCAGCAGCCCATCCGCGAGGAATACCTCATGAACGGCGCGCTGGAACCGACCAACGAACCGTATGCCGTGGCAAAAATTGCCGGCATCAAGCTGTGCGAGAGCTACAACCGCCAGTACCACACCGACTTCCGCAGCGTCATGCCGACCAACCTGTATGGCCCGGGTGACAATTACCACCCCGATAACAGCCACGTTATCCCGGCGCTGGTGCGGCGCTTCCACGAAGCCAGATGCAGCGGCGCCGCCCAGGTCGCGATCTGGGGCAGCGGCCAGCCGCGCCGCGAATTCCTGTATGTCGACGACATGGCGCAAGCCAGCGTGCACGTGATGGAATTGGCGCGCGCCGACTACGCCAGCCACACGGAACCCATGCATTCCCACATCAACGTCGGCAGCGGCACCGACATCACCATTGCCGAGGTCGCGCGCCTGATTGCCGAGGTGGTCGGCTATCAAGGCGCCATCACGTTCGACGCCAGCAAGCCCGATGGCACACCGCGCAAGCTGCTCGACGTGTCGAGGTTGACGGCGCTGGGCTGGCGCGCCAGCACGCCGCTGGCAGTTGGCTTGCGCTACGCCTACGGCGCTTTTCTCGCCAGCGCGCCGCAAACGGTGGAGGCGGCATGCTGAAGCGTCTTATTGTCGTACTCGCCAGTTTGCTGTGGCTGATCGCCTGTGGTCAGAAGCGGGCCGACGCGCCAGGCCAGGCGCTGGCCAGCGTCAACGGCGTCGAAATCACCGTCCTGCAACTCAATGACGAACTGGCCCGCGCCGGCGTCGGCGCCGCCAACGAGCAGGCGGCCAGCAAGCAGCTGTTGCAGGCCCTGATCGACCGCCAGTTGCTGCAGGCCGAAGCCGCGCGCGAAAAACTCGACCGCGATCCCAAAGTCATGCAGGCGATCGACCGCGCGCGTGCCTTGATCGTCGCGCAAGCCTGGCTGCAAAAGCGCGTCGGCAACCTGGCCCAGCCGACAACGCCCGACATCGACGCGTACTACCACGCGCACCCGCAGTTTTTCGGCAGCCGCAAGCAGTTCGCGATGGACCAGTTGCAACTGCCGGCAAGCGGTTTGACGGCCAACCTGAAACGGGTGGTCGACCATGCCAGCTCGCTCGATGACGTGACGACATGGCTCGTTGCGAACAAGGTGCCGGCCGGGCGCAGCCGTGTGACGCGCAGCACGGCCGACCTGGCGCCGGCACTGGCGACCAGGCTGCTGGCGATGCAGAAGGGCCAGGTGTTTGCGGTGCAGGAGGGCGAGCGGGCGCTGGTCATTGCCTTGCTCGATATTCAGGACGCGCCGGTGACGCTGGCGCTGGCGCGGCCGCAGATTGCCCAATTCCTGATGAAGCAACGGCAAAAGGAGGTGGCCAGTACGGAACTGGCGCGCTTGCGGGCCACCGCCAAAATCGACTACTTGAACAAGACGCTGGAACAGGGGCCCGCTTCAGGCACGCCGGCCGCCACCGCCAAGCCTGCTGCCGCGCCGGTCGCGGCCGCTGCCGCTGCCAATACCACCGCCACCACCAATGCCGCACTCGAGCGCGGCGTGGCCGGCCTGAAATAAGGAGCGCAAGCATGCTGCGATTACGACACTGGATGATGACCACCGCGTTGCTGCTGTCGGTGGGCGTGGCCGGCGCCGCCGAGGTGCTGCTCGGGCCGGGCGACGTGGTGCGCATCGGCATTTACGGCAGCCCCGACATGGGCGTCGAAACGCGCGTCAGCGAAGCAGGCACCATCACCTTTCCTTTGCTCGGGCAGGTCGGGGTGGGCGGGCTGGCCGTGGCCGCAGCGGAGCGCAAGATTGCCAACCTGCTGGAAAGCGGCGGCTTCCTGAAAAAACCGCAAGTGAACATGATCATCACCAACCTGGCCAGCCAGCAGGTGTCGGTGCTGGGGCAGGTCAATCGCCCCGGCCGCTATCCGGTCGAAGGGCGGCGCAAGGTGCTTGATCTACTGGCCATGGCGGGGGGCATCGGTGTCGACGGCGGCGACGTGGTCAGCCTGGTGCGTACGCGCAACGGCGTGGCGCAGCGCGATACGCTCGACGTGGTCGACATGGTGCGCAAGGGTGAATTGACGGGCGACATCGATGTGGCCGGCGGCGACGTCATTTATGTAGAGAGGGCGCCGCGCGCGTACATCGTGGGTGAAGTCCAGCGGCCCGGTCCGTTCCGGCTGGAACGCGCCATGACCGTCCAGCAGGCGCTGGCGGCCGGTGGCGGCCTGAGCCCTCGCGGCAGCCTGCGCGGGTTGCGCATCACGCGCCGCGATGCTGGCGGCCACAGCAGCACGATCGACGCGAGCATGAGCGACACGATCGAAGTCGACGACGTGATCACGGTACGCGAGAGCTGGTTCTGAGCCGGCACGAAGGAACGATGATGAATGCCCGTCAATTCTGGTTCATCCTGGTGGCGCGCCGCACGCTGATCCTCGGCGTGCTGGCGGCATCGGTACTGCTGACCCTGGCCGTCAACCTGGTGCAGCCGAGCTCTTACAAGGCCACGGCCTCGGTGCTGCTCAATTACAAGGGCGTCGACCCGGTCACCGGCGCCACCACGCCCGGCCAGCTGCTGCCCGGGTACATGGCGACCCAGATCGACATCATCGGCAGCAAACACGTCGCGCTGCGGGTCGTCGACAGCCTGAAGCTTGCCAGCAGCGCCGCCGTCAAGGACCAGTTTCTGTCTGCGGCCGAAGGCAAGGGTGATATCCGCGACTGGCTGGCCGATCTGCTGCGCAAAAAACTCGACATCCTGCCGTCGCGCGAAAGCAGCGTGGTCGACATCAGCTTTTCCGGCGCCGATCCGCAGTTTGCCGCCGTGGTTTCCAATGCCTTCGCCGAGGAGTACCAGCGCGCCAGTGTCGGCTTGAAAGTCGAGCCGATGAAAAAGACCTCGGCGTATTTCAACGAGCAAACCCGGCAGCTTCGCGACAACGTCGAAACTGCCCAGTCGCGCCTGTCGAAGTACCAGCAGGAAAAAGGCATCGTCAGCCTCGACAACAACCGCATCGATATCGAGCTGTCGCGCCTGAACGATCTGTCGGCGCAGCTGGTGGCGGCGCAAGCGGCCGTGATGGAGGCGTCGTCGCGCCAGCAGGTGGCCAGCGGCAGCACGGGCGCGTCGCCGGACGTCGCCAACAATGCCCTGATCCAGAGCCTGCGCATCAGCCTGGCGGCGGCGGAAGCGCGCTTTGCCGAAACGGCGCAGCGCCTCGCCCGCAACCATCCGCAGTACCAGTCGGCGCAGGCGGAGCTCACCCGCCTGCGCGACGAGCTGCGGGCGGCGATGACGACGGTGGCGCGCAGTGTCGGCAGCAACGCCGATGTGCTGCGCCAGCGCGAGCAGGCCTTGAAGGTGGCGCTGGCGCAGCAGCACACGCGGGTGCTTGAGCTCAATCGCACCCGCGATGAATTGGGTGTTCTCATCAAGGACCTCGACAGCGCCCAGCGCGCCTTCGATGCAGCCTCTGCGCGCGCATTCCAGACCCGCATCGAGGCCCAGTCCGAACAGTCCGACATCGCGATCCTCAATCCGGCCGTGGCGCCGCTCGAGCCGGCGGCGCCGCGCGTGCTGCTCAACAGCCTGGCGGCGTGCATCATCGGGACCGTGCTGGGCGTGACGGCGGCGCTGGCGCGCGAATTCCAGCACCGGCCGGTGCGCTCCAGCGACGACCTGCTGGCGCTGGACACGGTGCCGCTGTTGGGCACGATCAGCTGGCAAGCGGCGCCCCCGCCGCGCACGCTCAAAGCCCTGTTGCCAAAGCGCTTGCGCCTGACCTGAACGGAGCCCCCCATGCACCTACCTTTTCCTTCCACGCATGGCCCCGAGGACAACATGGCGTCAGCGGGCGGTGCGGCCTGTGCCGACCCGTTTGCGGACACCCGCATCGGGATCCTGCTGCAGCTGGCCGGCAAGCTGACGGCAGAGAACGCGGAGCGGGTGGCAAGAACGCAGCATGAACTCGGGTTGCGGTTCGGCGATGCCGCGATGCGCCTGGGACTGGTCAACCAGGAAGACATTGACACGATCGTCGCGCGCCAGTTCGCGTACCCGGTGGCGACCAGCGGCGCCAGTACGCTGTCGCCCCGCCTGGTGGCGGCATTTCATCCCGCCAGCCCGCAGGGCGACACGCTGCGCGCCATCCGCAGCCAGTTGCTGCTGCGCTGGTTCGGCGCCGGCCGGCACGCGCTGGCCATCAGCGGCGCCGGGACGGGCGACGCCGGCAGCTTACTGGCGGCCAACCTGGCACTGGTGTTTGCGCAGCTCGGTCAACGCACCTTGCTGGTCGACGCCAACCTGCGCAATGGCGTCCAGCATGCACTGTTCGGCATGCACGGACGCGGCGCACGGGCCGGCCGTGCGGCCGCGGGGCTGTCGGATCTGCTTGCAGGCCGCGCCGGGCACGATGCCATCGCGCCCGTGCCCGGCTTCGATGCGCTGGCGCTGCTGGGCGCCGGCACGGTGCCGCCCAACCCGCAGGAATTGCTCGAACGTGCCAGCTTCGGCAAGCTGCATGCGCAACTGGGTCAGCAATACGACGTGGTGCTATACGACGTTGCGCCCACAAGTTACGGTGCCGAAGCGCTGGCGGTCGCCGCCCACGCCGGTGCGGCCTTGCTGGTGGCGCAAAAGGACGTCACGCAGGTGGCGGCCCTGAAGCGCCTGGTGCAGCAGATGGCCGGCGCGCAGGTGGCCGTGATCGGTTCAGTGCTGGTGGAGGCATGATGCCGGACAATACCCAGGCGCTGGCGCTGCCGGTCTCCTTGCCCGCCCGGCTGCGTGCGGCGGCGGGGCAGTGGTGGCCGGTCTGGGCCGGACTGGCGCTGTTGTTCGTGCCGACCCTGGTCGATTTGCTGCACGGCGCCTGGGCCACCGAGGAGCAGGGCCACGGCCCGATCATCCTGGGTCTGGCGCTGTGGCTGCTCTGGCGCAAATGGCCGGCCGTCATGGCCGCGGCGCTGCCCGATGGCGCCACCCATGGCACGCCCGCTGCCGCCAGCATGCCCTTGCTGCTCGGTCTGATGCTGTACCTGCTCGGTCGTTCCCAGCACATCCTGATGTTCGAAATTGGCGCCATGCCCGTGTTGCTGGCGGCGCTGGTGTGGCTCGGCTTCGGTGGCGCGGCGCTGCGCGCGACCTGGTTCGCCTTCTTTTTCATGTTGTTCATGGTGCCGCTGCCGGGCGAACTGGTGGCAGTGTTGACCTTGCCGATGAAAATGGCGGTGTCGTACGCGACCGAAACGCTGCTCTTTGCGGCGGGCTATCCGATCAGCCGCGCAGGCGTCATTTTGCAGATCGGCCAATATCAGTTGCTGGTTGCCGACGCCTGTGCCGGCCTGCAGACTTTGCTGACGCTCGAGGCGCTCGGCCTGTTCTATCTGAACCTGAAACCGCATGCGTCGACGCTGCGCAATGTCGCGCTGGCCTTGCTGATCGTCCCGATTTCGTTCACCGCCAACGTGATCCGGGTGATCGTCCTGACCCTGATCACGTATCACGCAGGCGCGGCAGCCGGGCAGGGCTTCCTGCACGGCTTCGCCGGCATCGTCCTGTTCCTGACGGCACTCTGCCTGATCCTGGCGGCCGATTCCGTGCTGCAGTGGCACACTGGCCGGCGGGATGCCCCATGAAACGCCAGCTGCGCATCAACGTCATGGTGGGCGTGGCGATGGCGCTCACGGCCGTTGCCACGCGGGCGCTGACGCCCTCGGCCATGCTTGCCGACACGCGTGCCCGGTTCGACCTGGCCGCAGCGATTCCCACCCAGTTCGCCGGCTGGTCGATCGACACCACGATCGCGCCGGTGGCGCCCAACCCCGACAGCCAGGCGGCGCTGGACCGGATCTATGACCAGACCCTGGCGCGCACGTATGTCGACGCCAACGGCCAGCGCGTGATGCTGTCGATTGCCTACGGCGGCGACCAGAGCAAGGCATTGCAACTTCACCTGCCGGAGGTGTGTTACGTCGCGCAGGGTTTTCAGATCGTCCAGAAAGGCGAGGGCCTGCTGGCCACCGGCTTTGGCAGCTTGCCGGTCAGGCGCCTGGTCGCGCGCGCGGACATGCGCAACGAACCGATCACCTACTGGATCACCGTGGGTGACCAGGCCACCCGCGCCGGCTTCGCCCAAAAATTCCAGTTGCTGGCCTACGGCTTGTCCGGCCAGATTCCCGATGGGATGCTGGTCCGGGTCTCCACCATCGACACGGACGCCAGCGCCGCCTACCGCGTTCAGGATGGCTTTGCGGCCGCCTTGCTCGCTGCCCTGGCGCCGCAGTCACGCACGCGCCTGCTAGGCAAGCCAGCCGGGCGCTGACACCCATGGCCGATCTGTTGTCCTGGTTGTTTTTTTTCCTTCCCTTCATGGCGGTGGCAGCGATCGCCGTGCTGGCCGTGGTCGGCATCGGCGTGGGCGTGGTCTGTCCGCGCGTCCTCGCCTATCTTTATATGGCGATTTTTTTCGCGTTCAATTCGACCAGCTACGGCAGCCTGTCGCTGTTCGCGACCGGCGGCGTGTACAGCCGCGGTTCCGGGTTGCTGCTGTTCCCACTTGTGCTGTGGTGCGTGCTGGGCGCCTGGTGCTGCGCCCGCGCCAGCGCCGCTTTTGCCGGCCAGGCGCCGCCGGCGTGCACCCTGCGGCCGTGGTTCGGCGGCTGGCTGGTCTTGCTGGTGCTGCACGTGGGGGCCGCGCTGGCCAGCGGCGTGAAGGTGGCGGCGGCGCTGGCGCCCAGCGGCTTCACCAACATCGCCTGGATGGCGCCGCCGATTTTCTTGCTGTTGCTGACTTTTCGGACCCGTGCCCATGCCATCGAGCTGATGCGCTTCATCATGCTGGCCGGCCTGGCGCGCGCACTGTTCGGCCTGGTGCGCTGGGCGGCGCTCGGGGGCGACCCCAATAATGTGTATGCCAACCGCAACGCAATCCCCATCAAGCTGACGTTTTTCGACATCAACGACAGTTTGCTGTGCTGCCTGGCACTGACCATCGCGGTGCTGCACCTGGTCCGGCCCGGCGTCGGTGCCGCACCAAGCCCGCGCCCGGCCACGGCGTGGCTGGCGCTGGCGTGGTGCACCTTGCTGGCCACAAGCCTGTGCATCCTGCTGTCCTACCGCCGCACTGCGTGGATCGGGTTGGCACTGGCCGGCCTCGTGATCGCCTGGCGCTTTCCGTGGCGGCGCCGGCTGCAGTTGCTGGCGCTGGGCCTGCCGCCGCTGGCTCTCGCGATTGGCGTCCTGCTGGCCCGGCGTTTTGCCCAAAGCAGCCAGCAAGGTTTGAACCGTCTGGTGTACGACATGCAGTCGCGCCAGTTCGGCGCCGAGAGCGAACGGGTGCTGGAACTGAAGCTGGCGCTGGCCGACTTCCTGGCCCATCCGCTGACCGGTATCGGCGCCTGGGGCCGCTACGCCGGCTTCGAACACATTTCCTGGCAAGCCAACCCGGACGGTGGCCTGTTCGTCCACAGCGGCGTGCTTCACATTGCCCTCAAGGCTGGCTTGCCCGGGCTGGTTTTGCTGGCCGGCCTGGCCTGGGCGTGCATGCGCGCCAGCCGCGCGGCCCTGGCGCCCGATCCGACCGGCGTGACCGGCGTGACCGGCGACCGGCACGCGCGCGGCGCCTGCCTTGCACTGGCCAGCGCCGGGGTGGCCGGGCTCGCTTTCATGCTGCCGGACATCCTGGTTGGCACGCCGGTGCCGCAAGTGCGCACCACCCAGATGCTGGCCATCTGCATGGCCTTGCCGTTTATCGCCCTGCAGGCCGGGCGCACTGCGCGCCAGCCAGGGCGCGGCAGCGACACTGCCGCCTGCCGACCCGCGGCGCCGCTACCCGTGGCCGTGCCGCCATGAAACTGCAACTGGTCCGCAACGCCTGCGCCAACCTGCTGGGGGCGGCCATTCCCGCGGCCGTCGCGCTCGTGACGGTACCGCTGATCGTGCGCGGCCTGGGCGACGCCGGCTACGGTGTGTACGCGCTGATCACCGCCATCGTCGGCTATTTCGCCATCATCGACATCAACGTCACCGCCGGCTCCGTCAAGCACATCGCCGCGCACTGGGCGCACAGCGCGCACCGGCAGGAGGCGCAACAGCGCGAGGCAAACGAGGGCATCGCCCAGACTATCACCTTCGGCCTGCTGGTCTACAGCGCCCTCGGCGCGCTGGGCGGCCTGGCCGTGTGGATCAGCGCGCCGTGGCTGGTTCGCGAGGTGTTCAGCGTCCCGCCGACGCTCACCGCCAGCGCCACCGCGGCGCTGGCGCTGGCCGCGCCCGGCTTCCTGGTCGGCCAGCTGCAGTCCTACCTGGGCAGCGTGCCCCAATCGCTGCTGCGTTACGACAGTTCGGCACGGCTGGACGTGCTGTTCGGCAGCGTGGTGCCAGTCGCGACCGTGCTGGTGCTGATGCTCGGCGGGGGCCTGGTCGAGATCATCCTGCTGCGCCTGGTTGCCAGCAGCGTGCACTCGGTGCTGCTGTGGCGCACGATTACGCGCCTGTTACCCACCCTGCGCCTGCGCTGGCCGGCGCAGGCATTGCGGCGCAGCCTGCTGCATTTTTCCGCCTACGCTTGCCTGAACCGCTTCGCCGCCATGTCGTATGCCTATGCCGACAAGCTGATGATCGGCGCGCTGGTCGGGGTGGCCGGTCTGGCGGTGTATGCCGTGGCCAGCACACTGGCCAATCGCCTGCTCGGGCTGACCGGGCGTCTGGCCAGCGTGCTGTTTCCCGCCGCCAGCGCGCTGGCGGCCAGCAACGAGCTGCCCCGCCTGGTGCATATTTACCTGAAGGCGAGCCGCTTTCTCACCTACATCAACGGCGCCATGCTGCTGATGGTGGCCGTGTTCGCCGAACCGATCCTGCACTACTGGATGTCGGCCGACTTTGCCCGGCGCGGCGCCACCGTGCTGGCGCTGATGGCGCTGTCGCAGTTCATCGATGCATTGACGGCATTGCCCTCGCTGGTCAACGACGGCATGGGCCACCCGGGCGTGACGGGCGGTTTCGCGCTGGCGCGCGCGCTGCTGGGGTTGGTGACGGTCTACCTCGGCGTGCTGCTGGCCGGTATCGATGGCGCCGCCTGGGGCCACCTGGCCGCGTCGACCCTGATGACCACGCTGTTCCTGCGCTACGTCCACGGCCGCACGGTGCCCGTCAAACTGCGTGCGGTCGTCAGCGGCGCCTATCTGCCCTGCGCGCTGGGTTTGCTGGGGATCGCGCTCCTATCCACGCTGGCGCAAGCTGCTGCCGCCGGCCATCCCGGTGCGGTGCTGTGCATTGGCCTGATCACGTGCACGGCGCTGGCGTTGTACGGCGCCTTTGTCATTGCCGCGCCCGGCGACCGCGACCGCATCCGGTCGATGTTGCAAGCGAAGTTTGCGCGGGGCACATGAAAATCCTGATGGTGTCGGAAGATTTGCCGGGCCTGCAGCTTGGCGGCCTCGGCAAGCACGTCGTGACGCTGAGCAACGCCTTGCTGGCGCAGGGCCACACGGTCGACGTGCTGGGCCGCAGGGAAGGGGCGCCGGCCCGCTGCGGCTTGCACGGCCGCTTCATCGGCGCGATCGACCTCGCCCACCCGAACTGGAAAGAGTCGCAACTGGCATGCTTTAACCCCGTCAAGCGGCCGTGGTTCGCGCGCACGCTGGCCGCAACCATTCACCGTCACGCCGCCGGCTACGATGTGGTGCACTATCACGGCCACCTGCCGCTGGTGGGGGCGTACATCGCGCGCACTTGCCCGTTCGTGCAGACGCGCCACGACCAGGGCAGCGAGTGCCTCATCCACCTGCGCTTTCGCGACGCGCGCGTGTGCGATGCCCTCGATCCGCGCGCCTGCGCCGGCTGTATCGGCACCCATCCAGCGACCCATCCCGGTGCGCTGCGCCAGGCCATCTCGGCCGTCGCGGTGGACGCTTACCGCGACCGCACCGCGGCCGCTTTTTCGCGCCACAAAACCGTGTTCGTCTCCGACTTCCTGCGCCGCCGTTTTCAGCAAGCCCGGCCGGGCGCCGACCTGCGCCGCGCCCGCGTGATTCCGAATGTGGTCGAGATGGCGCGCCTGCCCACCCACGCCGCGCCTGAGGACGGCCACATCGTGCTGGCCGGGCGCATCGACACCGGCAAGGGGTTTGCCGAATTCCTGGCCGCGTCGCACCAGCGCATGCCGGCCGGCAGCCGCATCACCATCGTCGGCGACGGTCCCCAGCGCGCCGCGCTGGTGCAGCGCTACGCCAGCGCGCAGATTGCCTTCACCGGCTGGCAGGATTACGCCAGCACGGTCGCGCTGACGGCGCGGGCGCACTTGTGCATCGTGCCGTCGGTCTGCGAGGAAGCCTGCAGCACCACCGTCCTCGAAGCACTGGCCCTGGGGCGGCCCTGCCTGGCGCTGGACCGCGGCGGCACGCCCGAGCTGCTGCGCTACCAGCGCTACCCGGGCCAGTTGCAGCTGGCGCCGACCATGGCCGCGCTGGTGGGGGCGATTGCGCCCGCACTGGCCGCAGCGCCATCCCTCCCAGACACCAGCACGCCCTTCGGCGCCGACGTGCACCAGGTGCTGCCCCAACTACTGGATTTTTATGCCGCCTGAACCCCTGTTTTCGATCGTCACCTGCACCTGGAACAGCGCCGCGACCTTGCCGGCCACGCTGGCGTCCCTGCGCGCCCAGACCTGGCGCGACGTCGAGCATGTCTTTGTCGATGGCGGCTCGACCGACGCCACCCTGGCGCTGCTCAATGACTTCCGCGCCAACAAGCGGGTGCTGCACGACGTGCGCGGAGGCATCAGCCACGCCATGAATTGTGGCATTGCAGCGGCCAGCGGCACCTTCGTCGCCCACCTGCACGCCGACGATTATTACGCCGCCCCCGATGTGCTGGAACAGGTCGCCGCCGCGCTGCAGTCGAGCGGGCGCGACTGGCTGGTCGGCGAGATCGCCGTGCTCGCTGGCGAGGTCCTGTTGCCGCCGCGAGCGCGCCGCGCCTACAGCTACCATGCGCTGGCGTCGGGCCGCGCCTTCGTGCCGCATCCCGCTACCTTCGTGCGGCGCGGCCTGTTCGAACAGGTCGGTCTCTTCGATGAACAATTGCGCTACGCCATGGACATCGACTTGTGGCTGCGCCTGGCTGCGCGCACGCCGCCGGTGCTGCTGCAGCGCGTGCTGGCGGTGTTCCGCGACCACCCCGGCAGCGTCTCGTCGGCGAATAAATTGTTGGCGCGGCAGGAAGAGTGGCGCGTGCGGCGCCGCTACGCCGCGCAGGCGCCGCTGGCCTTCGCGCTCTACTGCCTGCGCTACCTGAAACGCACGCATGCCTTGCGCCAAAAAACGGTCTCGGAAGCCGTATTGTCAAAGCAGTCAGAGCATATCGACAACTGAGTTTCATGCCTGGAAACGATGGTCATTTCATTCAATATCTTTAAAATTTTGAACGTTGGATTTGCTGCATAATTTCAGCAAGATCCTTGATTAGTAAGGCTTTTTTTCTTTCGGGAAACTTGATTCGGGGTAACATTATTGTGTCTGTCGACGCACTGTTTCCAACCCCAAGCAATCTGTCTCTCGGAACTGTCATGATCAATATTTCTGCAAAAAGGGTGGCCCATGCCGCCGTCCTGTCGTCCCTGTTCTTATCGTTGCAGGCACATGCCGACTGGGCCCAGTCCACCGATCCGCTGATCATCCAGCCCGGTCCGGTCGATGCGCAAGTCCAGGCCCAGAATCCCCCCGGTTTTACGTGGGCGCGCCACCCGGACGGGCCGGCTTCCTACGAACTCGAGATCACCCCGGCCGGCGTCGGCACGCCAGTCCGCGTAACGGTCGAGCGCAACTGGTATTTGCCGCCCACCGCGATGGCCTTGGGCAGCTACAGCTGGCGCGTGCGGCCGACCGGCAGCACCGAATGGTCGACCCCGCGCACCTTCACGCTGACCACCCGCGCCACGGTCTTCGAAGTGCCGGACAACGCCACCTTGCGCGCGCGCATCCTGGCCAAGCCGCGGCCGCGCTCGCTGCCGTCGTCGTTCACGCCGTTTGCGACCTGGAGTACAGCCAAGAAATCCGATCTGGAAGCCTACAGCAGCCGCATGAGCAATGAAGTCAAGCTGCAGATGACGGCCTTGCCGATACTGAGCGACGCGCGCTGGCCCTTGCCGATGACCGGTCCCATGACGGCGCCCATGGCATCGCAGCAGACCGACGTGCGCCAGCGCATCAACGAAGCGAGCCGCCAATTGGAAGCGGCCGCCGTCATGTGGCGCCTGAAGGGTGATCCGGCAATGCTGGCCGAAGCGTTGAAGAAGGGCGACCAGCTGGCCGCGCTCAACCCGGCAGGTCCCACCAGCTACGTCAACCAGGACCAGGCCACGCGCCAGATCGCCTTTGGCCTGATCAAGGCGATCGATCTCCTGTCCGGCGACCTCGACGCCGTGCGCAAGGCACGCTGGCTGGCCAGTGTCAGGACCCGCGGCGCCGAAATCTTCAGCAACCTGGCCGGCGCCAATGGCCGCCTCGACCAGTATCCCTTCGATTCGCACGGCAACACCAGCCTGGTGTTCCTGGTGTTGATCTCGTCGCTGGCGCTGGGCGACATTCCGGACGCGCAAAAATGGTTCGATTTTTCGTTCCGCGCCTACGCCAATAACCCGTCGCCATGGAGCGGCCCGGAAGGCGGGTATGCGAATGGCACGGCCTATGCCGAATACGCGGCCGGCTACTTGCTGGCGCTGTGGGATCCGCTGTCGCAGGCCACCGGCGTGAATTTTTACGCCAAGCCGTGGGCGCTGGGCTTCCTCGATTTCGCCATCCAGTTCACCCCGCCCGGCGCGCGTGTCCACGTGTTCGGCGACGGTTCCGAAACCCGGCCCGACCCGCGTGTGTTCGATGCCTTTGCTTCGCGCATGGTGTCGCCGCGCGCCGCCTGGTATGTCAGCAAGCTGTCTGGCACGGAAGACGCCTTGTCCCTGCTGCAGGCGCCGTATCCGCTGCCGGTGGCTGGTACCCGGGTGCTGGCGCCGCCCGCCAATTCGGCCTACTACCCGAGCATCGGCTGGACCGCGATGCACAGCGATATCGCCTCCAGCAGCCGCACCTCGGTCTACTTCAAATCCAGCCCGTACGGCTCGTTCAACCACAGCCATGGCGACCAGAACGGCTTGCTGTTGTCGAGCGCCGGCCAGCCGCTACTGGTCAAGGCCGGCTGGTACGACTGGTACGGTTCGCCCCTGTGGACCGACTGGTACCACCAGACCAGGTCGCAAAATGCCATCACCTTCGACGGCGGCAAGGGCCAGCTGGTCGACGGCTACCGTGAGCAGCTGCAGCGTAACGGCCGTATCACCGCCTTTGCCGCGCCGGCCGCGTATGACTACGCCGAGGGCGACGCGACACCGTCCTATGGCGGCCAATTGACCAGCGCCAAGCGCCAGATCTGGTACCTGCATGCCGGCAACGCCGTGCTGGTGCGCGACCGCCTCGCCGCCACCGTGCCGCACACCTATGAATTCAACCTGCACACGCCCGCGCCCATGGTGCCGGAGGCGGCCGGCGCCATCAAGATGGACGTCAACGGCCAGTCGCTGTGCGTGCGCTCCCTGCGCGCCGACGCCAGCTTCGAAAAGCGCAGCGGCCCGGCGCCGAAAGCCGGCGTGGTGGAAGACCATGGCGCCTTCACCGTCAAAAACGACGGCAAGTCGGGCGCCGAATTCCTGATGCTGCTCGACGTCGGCTGCAAGCGTCCGCTTGTCAATATTGCCACCAGTTCGAACGGGGTACGCACGGTGACCATCGGCGCCGATTCGGTGCAGGTCAACTAGCTTGACCGATTCGGGGGCGCCGCCATGGCGCCCTCGCTAGCATGGGATTCCGAACCAGGGAGTCTCCATGCCGCGTCCCCTCTCCATACTCTGCATCCTGCGTGACCCGCTGCCGCCACGGCGGGCCGACGTCCTGACGCTGTTCGGCGTCGAACTGCCGCGCCACGGCATCCACACGGCGCTGGTCGGGCAGGGCGCCGGCAGCCCGCGGGAGGCCTGGCCCGGCGGTGCGCTGCACGTGGCCGGCGGCTTTGGCGGCGCCGCCAACAGCATGCTCGCGCCGCTGCGCGACAGCTGGGCCTTGCTGCGTGCCTGGCGCATCGCGCAACCCGACCTCATCCAGGTGCGCGACAAGATCCTGGTGGCCGTGCTGGCCCGCCTGCTGGCCGCGCTGCTGGGCATTCCCTTCGTGTACTGGATGTCGTTTCCCATCGTGGAAGGCTACGCGGTGCATGCGCGCGCGGGCGGGGTGCGCCTGGCCGCCTTGCACCGGCTGCGTGCCTGGGCCACGCGCATCCTGCTGTATCGCCTGGTGCTGCCGGGCGCAGATGGCGTGTTCGTCCAGAGTGCCGCCATGGCCGATGCGCTGGCCGCGCGCGGCGTGCCACGCCAGCGCCTCGCAGCCGTGCCGATGGGTGTCGACCTCGCGCTGGCCGCCAGCGTCACGCCGGCGCAGGATGCGCAACTCGATGGCCGCTGCGTCGTGGCGTATCTCGGCAGCGTGGCGCGCGCACGTGCATCGCTGTTCCTGCTCGAACTGGCCGCCGCGCTGCGGGAGGCCCGCCCGGACGTCCTGCTCGTCATTGCCGGCGATGCGCCGTCCCCGCACGAGGCCGCCTGGTTTCGCGCCGAGCTGTCCCGGCGCGCCCTGCATGGCCACGTGCTGTTCACGGGCTGGCTGCCGCAACGCCAGGCCCTGGGCTATGCCGCGCGTGCCGAGGTCGGCATTTCTCCCATTCCGCGCGGAGAATTGTTCGACGTGTCGTCGCCCACCAAACTGGTCGAATACCTGGCACTCGGCGTGCCGGCAGTGGCCAGCGACATTCCCGACCAGCGCTGGGTCCTCGCGCAAAGCGGGGGCGGGTACTGCGTGCCGATGACGGTGCCCGACTTCTGCGCCGCCATCGTCAGCTTGCTGGACGACCCCAGTCGGGCCGCTTGCGGCGCGCGCGGACAAGCCTGGGTGCGTGCTCACCGCAGCTACGACGTCATCGGGCGCGCCGTGGCGCTGCGCTACCGCAGCCTGCTGGCGGCGTAACCATGGCCTTCTGGTTCTCCCTGCGCGCCACGCTGCGCGGCCTGCTGCGCGAAGCCGTGCGCGGCGTGTGGGCGCGCTGGCTCGTCTATCCGCAACTGGTGGCCAACGAACGCGACAGCACCCGCCTGCAGATGGCCAATGCCCGGCGCCTGCGTGCGCTCGGCCTGGCACCCGCACCCGGCACGCCCCTGATCGACAAGGCCGCCGTGCGCGCCGCTCCCGCGCGCTTCGTGCGCCCGCGCCGCTGGGGCTCGCTGCTGCGCGCCACCATCCGCACCAGCGGCACCTCGGGCACGCCGCTGGCGCTCACCCAGTCGCTGTCCTGCGTGATCCGCGAAGAAGCCTTCGTATACCGCCAGCTGCGCTGGATCGGCTACCGCCATGGCCAGCGCCGTGCGTGGCTGCGCGGCGATATCGTTTGCGCAGCGCGCCCGCGCCAGGCCGTCTACTGGTGCCGCGACTGGGCCAGCAATATGCTGCTGCTGTCCTCGTATCACCTGGCCGACGCCACCATCGGCGCTTACATTGCCGCACTCGAACGGTTCGACCCGGTCGTGCTGCACGCCTACCCATCCTCGGTCGCGGCGCTGGCCGCCTGGCTCAACGCGCACGGCCGGCACTACCAGGGCCGTGCGCTGCGCGGCGTGATGACCTCGTCCGAAACCCTCGCGCCCGCCGTGCGCCATGCGATCCAGACCGCCTTTCGCGTGCCCGTGTTTGACTGGTACGGCCAGGCCGAACGGGTCGCCGCCATCGGCACCTGCGAGCATGGCCGCTACCATTTATTGAGCGACTACAGTGTCGTCGAAGTGCTGGCCGATGGCGAACTGGTTGGCACCAGCCTGAACAACAGCGCCATGGCGCTGGCGCGCTACCGCACCGGCGACACGGTCACACTGGGTGGCGGCGCCTGCCCCTGCGGCCGCATATTTCCTGTCGTCGACGCCATCGCGGGCCGGCAGGAGAACATCATCGTGTTGCCGGACGGGCGCCGCATCGGTCGCCTCGACCGCGTGTTCCAGGGTCAGCAGGATGCGCTGGTCGAAGGCCAGGTGGTGTACCGGGGCGATGGCCGGTTTACCTTGCGCGTGGTCACCTGCAAGCCGTTCGACGACTGCGCTTTGCTGGCGGCGTTCCGCCTGCGCGTGCCCGGCGTGGAAGTACAGGTCGCACACGTCGACGCGATTCCGCGTGGACCGAACGGCAAGTTCGCCTTCGTCACGACCGAGCCGGGCGGGCCTGTCCACGCGCCCGGCCGCGTGCTGATGTTCGGCACCGATCCGGCAGGGCGCGGCGGCATTGCCGCGACCGTCGCCAGCTGGCGCGCTGCGGCCTGGTTCGCGCGTGAAGGCGTGCGCTACGTGCCCAGCCACGTGGACGGCGCGCGCCGCGCCAAGCTGGCCGTGTTCATCGAGGCCGTTGTCACCTTGCTGCGGATGCGGCCGCGCATCGTCCACGTCCACGCGGCCTCGCACGCCAGCTTTTACCGCAAGGCGCTGCTGCTCGCGCTCGCCCGCGCGCGCGGGTGCCGCACCGTGTTCCACCTGCATGGGGGCGGCTTTGCGGCGTTCGCGGCAAGCCGGGTTGCGCTGGTGCGCCACACCTTGCTACGCTGCGATGCCGTGCTGGCGCTGTCAGCGCACTGGGCCGACTATGTGCGCACGCTGGCGCCGGGTGCGCCGGTCCACGTGCTGCCGAATGCCGTTGCCTTGCCGGCGCAGGCGCTGGACCGCGTGGAGCCCGGCCGGATCCTGTTCGTGGGACGCCTGGAAGCGGCCAAGGGTGTCGATGAGCTGAGCGAAGCCGCCGCCCGGCTGGCGCCGCGCTATCCGATGCTGCGCCTGGTGCTGGCTGGCAGCGGCGCGTACCAGCACAGTGCGGCGCACCTGGAGCTGGCTGGCTGGATCGATGCCGACCATCGCGCTGAACAATTGCAAAGGGCGGCGATCTTTTGCCTGCCGTCGCACGCCGAAGGCTTGCCGCTGGCGCTGCTCGAAGCGATGGCGGCCGGCAAGGCCATCGTCGCCAGCGCCGTGGGCGCGATCCCCGAGGCCCTGGCGCCCGACGCTGGCTTACTGGTGCCGCCGCGCGACGTCGATGCGCTCGCCGCGGCACTGGAGCAGCTGCTGGCCGACCCGCTTGCTGCCGCTGCGATGGGCGCGCGCGCGCGCAGCGTGGTCGCCGCGCGCTACGACAGCGGCCAGGTCGACGCCACGCTGTCTTCGCTGTACCGCGCGCTCGACCCATGACGCCGCGCTGGTTGCTCAACCGCCTGCGCTGCATGAGCGTGGCCGAAGTCGCGCACCGCGCTGGCCGGGCGCTGGCCCGGCCACGCTTGCACCCGCTGGCGCCGCATGCCGATGGCGTGGTGTTCGCCCGCAGCGGCGTACCGGACCTCGACGCGGCCGAACGCGCCGCGCTGCTATTGGAAGCGGCCAGTATCGACGCCGGCCGCGTGCCCTTGTTCGCGCGCCACACGGTGACGCTGGCGTCGCCCCCGGACTGGAACGCTGCACTCGACCGGGCCGATATCAAGTACACGTGGGAGCTGAACCGCCACCTGCACCTGGTGCGCCTGGCGCAAGCCTGGGCGCTGACTGGCGCCGAGCGCTGGCGCGCCAGCCTCAACGCCCAGTTGCGCAGCTGGCTAGCCCAGTGCCCGCCGACGACCGGACCGAACTGGACCAGCGGCCTGGAACTGGGCATTCGCCTGATCAACTGGAGTCTCATCTGGCAACTGCTGCACGGCCAGGTTGACGCCGCTGTGCAGGCGCCGTGGCTGGCCAGCATCCGTGCCCATTGCACGATGATTGCGGCGCGGCTGTCGCGCCATTCCTCGGCGAATAACCACCTGATCGGCGAACTGGCAGGCTTGTATGTGGCCGCCTGCACCTGGCCTTGCTGGCCCGAGTCGCGCGCCTGGCGCGCGCAGGCGCAGCGCGAGCTCGAAGAACAAATGCAGGTCCAGTTTCACGCCGACGGCGTGCACCGCGAACAAGCGTTTGCGTACCACGTTTTTTGCTGCGACTTCCTGTGGCTGGCCGGCTTGCTGGGCCAGGCCAGCGGCGCACCGTTTTCCAGCGCGTACTGGATGCGCCTGCAGCGCGCGCGGGATTTTACGCGCGCGGCCGCGCAGGTCGGCGCCAACGTCGGCGACGCCGACGATGGCTCTGTCTGGCGTCTGCAATCCGGACACGGTCGCGCAGGGGAGCCCTGGCTGCAGCACCTGTTTCCCGGCCCGCCGCCGCCCGTCGTGCCCGCACAGCCGGCCTGGGCCTGGCCAGACGCCGGCTACTACCTGTTCGGCACGCCGGGCCGGGTGCAGGGTATGGTCGACTGCGGCCCGCTCGGCTATCTCGGCATCGCCGCCCACGGCCACGCCGACGCGCTGTCGCTCACACTGCATATCGACAACCTGCCGGTTCTGGTCGATTCCGGCACCTACGCTTACTGGCGCGAAGCACGCTGGCGCGACTACTTTCGCGGCACGTCGGCGCACAACACGGTGCGGGTTGACGGCCTCGACCAGTCGGTGGGCGGCGGGCGCTTCCTGTGGCTGCGCAAGGCGCGCACCCGGGTCGATGTCGCACCGAGCTCGGCGACGGATTTTTTCGTGGCCGCCAGCCACGACGGCTACCTGCGCCTGCATGACCCGGTGCGGCACCAGCGCAGCATCCGCTTCGCCGACAACGCCCTGGTGGTACACGACCATATTCTGGGTCGGCGCGTGCATCGCAGCGAAATCTTCTGGCATTTCGCGCCTGACCTGGAGGTGCAACTGGCCGGCCAGGGCGTGCTGGTGCGCACCGCCCGGTACACACTGGCGCTCGAGGCCAGTTGCGGCACGCTGGAGCTGGTGCGGGGCGCCGACCATCCACCGCTGGGCTGGTACGCGACGGCCTACGATCTCAAGACGCCATGCACCGTGTTGAGAATCGTTAACGAATCGTCTGACGTGCGCGTCGAGTGCAGGATTACAATATCGTTCTTTGATAAATAGTCAACGCGAAAGCTTACCCATGCTGGTTTACCTGGTCGCCGGGGCCCGTCCCAATTTCATGAAAATCGCGCCCATCGTGCGCGCTTTCCAGGCCCAGCAGCAGCTGTCGTTCAAGATTATCCACACCGGCCAGCACTATGATCACGACATGAATGCCGTGTTCTTCGACGAGCTCGGCATTCCCGCGCCGGACCTGTTCATGGCCGCCGGCGGCGGCGGCCATGCCGAGCAGACCGGCAAGATCATGGTTGGCTTCGAAGCACTCTGCATCGCGGCGCGGCCCGCCGCGGTGCTGGTCGTGGGCGACGTCAATTCGACGCTGGCCTGTTCCATCGTGGCAAAAAAACTCGGCATTCCGGTCGCGCACGTGGAAGCGGGCCTGCGCAGCGGCGACATGAGCATGCCGGAAGAAATCAACCGCCTCGTCACCGACAGCATCACCGACTGGTTCTTCGTCACCGAGCCGTCGGGCGTGGCGCACCTGCGCCGCGAAGGCAAACCGGAGGCCAGCATCCATTACGTTGGCCACGTGATGGTCGACAATGTCCTGTTCCAGGCCAACAAGCTGGCGCACCTCGACACCAGCGCCTTCGAGGGCGCCGCCTTCAAACGTGCCCATCCGCGTTACGGCGTCGTCACGCTGCACCGCCCCAGCAACGTCGACGACCGGCATGCACTGGCCAGCGTGGCCGGTGCATTGCGCGACATTGCCGCCGACCTGCCGCTGATCTTCCCGGTGCACCCGCGCACGCGCGCCAAACTCGCGCAGTTCGGCATCGACCTCGGCCCGCATATCACGTTGGCCGGTCCGCAGGGCTATATGGCCTTCCTGAACCTGTGGAAAGACGCCGCGCTGGTGCTGACCGACTCCGGCGGCCTGCAGGAAGAAACCACGGCGCTGGGTGTGCCTTGCATCACCATGCGCACCACCACCGAACGCCCGGTGACGGTGGACGAAGGCTCAAACGTGCTGGCCGGCACCGACCCGGTCAAGATTGTCGCGGCCGCGCGCCAGGTCCTGCGCGGCGAGGGCAAGCAGGGCCGGCGTCCGCACTTGTGGGATGGCCACGCCGCCGAGCGCATCGTTGCCATCCTGGCGCGCACCCTCGGCGCCATATGAACGCACAAATTTTGCTGATGGGTTGTAAAATAGACAACCTCACGATGCAAGAGACGCTCGACAAGATTGCCGGTTTCATTCGGGAGCGCACGCCGCACCAGCATGTTGTCGTCAATGTCGACAAGCTGGTCAAGGCCAGCCGCAGTCCCGCGCTGCGCCGCATCATCAATGCGTGCGCGCTGGTGAACGTCGACGGCATGCCGGTGGTGTGGGCCTCGCGCCTGCTGGGCACGCCCTTGAAAGAGCGAGTTGCCGGTATCGACCTGTTCGATGCGCTCATGCGGCGCGCGGCAGAATCCGGTTGGCGCGTATTCTTGCTTGGTGCGCGCGAAGAAGTGGTGGCCGGCGTGGCGGCACACTACCAGAAACAATTGCCCAACCTCGCGATTTGTGGCTGGCGCAACGGCTATTGGCAGGGCCCGCAGGAAGAGGCGCAAGTGGCCGCGCAAGTGCGCGCCAGCCAGGCCGACCTGTTGTTTGTGGCGATCAGTTCGCCGCAGAAAGAGCAGTTCCTGGACCGCCACCAGGGCGCGATGCAGGTGCCGTTCGCCATGGGCGTCGGTGGTAGTTTCGACGTGGTGGTGGGCAAAGTGAAACGGGCGCCGCGCTGGATGCAGCGCGCTGGCCTGGAATGGTTTTACCGGTTTATGCAGGAGCCGCGCAGGATGTTCCGGCGTTATTTTCTTGAAGACACGGCCTTTTTCTGGCTGCTGCTCAAGGAACTGGCGCAGCGGGCAAAGGCGGCACGACAACGATGAATGGGAAAGTACGGAAAATGAAAATACTCGTTACAGGCGGCATGGGCTACATCGGTTCCCATACCTGCGTTGAATTGATGAAGGCCGGCCACGACGTGGTGGTGGTCGATAACCTGTCGAACGCCAACGCGGCGGTGCAGCAGCGCGTTGAACACATTGCCGGCCGGCCGCTCGTGTTCGCCCAGGTCGATGTGCGCGACCGTGCCGGCCTGGAAGCCGTGTTTGGCGCGCACCAGATCGACGCCGTGATCCACTTTGCCGGCCTGAAAGCCGTCGGCGAATCGGTCGAACAACCCTTGCGCTACTACGACAACAACGTCAATGGCAGCGTGATGCTGTTCGAGACGATGGCGAAATTCAATGTCAAGACCCTCGTGTTCAGCTCGTCGGCAACGGTGTACGGCGACCCGGCTTCGGTGCCGATTCTGGAGACCTTCCCGTTGTCGGCCACCAACCCGTACGGCCGCAGCAAGCTGATGGTCGAAGACATCCTGCGCGATCTGTCGAAAGCCGAACCGGACTGGCGCATTGCCCTGCTGCGCTACTTCAATCCAGTTGGCGCCCACGAAAGCGGCCTGATCGGCGAAGAGCCGAACGGCATCCCGAACAACCTTGTGCCGTATATCGCCCAGGTGGCCAATGGTCAGCGCGAAAAACTGTCGGTCTACGGCGGCGACTGGCCGACCCCGGACGGCACCGGCCTGCGCGACTATATCCACGTGGTCGACCTCGCCATCGGCCACGTCAAGACGCTGGCCAAGCTGGCCCAGGCGCCTGGCACGGTCACCTACAACCTCGGCACTGGACGCGGCAACAGCGTGCTCGAAATGGTGAAGGCGTTCGAAGCGGCCAGTGGCAAGGTGATTCCGTTCCAGGTGGTCGCGCGCCGGCCCGGCGACATCGCCAAGTGCTACGCCGACCCAGCCAGGGCCCGTGACGAACTCGGCTGGACTGCCGAGCGCAACATCGCCGAAATGTGCGCCGATTCCTGGCGCTACCAGACAACGCCAAAATAATAAGGGACGACAATGAAAGCAATGATTCTCGCGGCAGGGAAGGGCACCCGGGTGCGTCCTTTGACCTACGATGTGCCAAAACCGATGATTCCGCTGCTGGGCAAGCCGGTCATGGCCTACCTGGTCGAACACCTGGCCAAGCATGGCGTCGAACAGATCATGGTCAACGTCAGCTATCTGCACGAAAAAATCGAAGAATTCTTCGGCGAAGGGCATCAGTTCGGTGTCCAGATCGGCTACTCGTTCGAGGGCTACACCAAGGATGACGGCGAAGTGGTGCCGGAACCGATCGGCTCGGCCGGCGGCATGAAAAAAATCCAGGAATTCGGCGGCTTTTTCGACGAAACCACCATCGTGCTGTGCGGCGACGCGCTGATCGATCTCGATCTGGGCGCTGCGCTGGCCGAACACAAGGCCAAGGGCGCCATCGCGTCCGTGATCACGCGCGAAGTGCCGTGGGACAAAGTGTCGAGCTATGGCGTGGTCGTCACCGACGCTGACGGGCGCATCACGCAGTTCCAGGAAAAGCCGAGCCAGGAAGAAGCCAAATCGAACTTTATCAGTACCGGCATCTACATTTTCGAACCGGAAGCGATCGACCTGATTCCGGCCGGCGTGACGTTCGACATCGGCGCCGACCTGTTCCCGCTGCTGGCCGAGCGCGGCCTGCCGTTCTACGCCCAGAGCCGCCCGTTCAACTGGCTCGACATCGGCACCATGTCCGACTACTGGGAAGTGCTGCAGAGCGTGCTGACCGGCGAAGTGCAGCACATGCACGTGCCTGGCACCCAGGTGCGTCCGGGCGTCTGGACCGGGCTCAACACCAGCATTGACTGGGACGGCACCACCATCGAAGGCCCGGTGTACATCGGTTCGGGCGTGCGCATCGAGGCCGGCGTGACCATCACGGGACCGTGCTGGATCGGCCACGGCAGCCATATTTGCGAGGGCGCGGAAATTGTCAGAAGTGTACTTTTCGAGTACACCCGGGTACTACATGATGTAACATTGCAAGAGATGATCGTCTTCAAAGAATATAGTGTGGACCGCGCCGGGGAGATGAAACATGCTTCCGAATACAGTACCGGCGAGTGGCTCAATGCCCGCGACCGACGCCGTTCGCGCCGGGCCGAGGCCACCGAACCGCAACCGTAACCTCGTACAGAAAGTTTTTGATGAAAATTTATCCCGTCATCCTCTCCGGCGGCGCCGGCACCCGGTTGTGGCCGTTGTCGCGTGCGGTGATGCCCAAGCAGTTGTTGCCGCTGGTTTCGAACCGCACCATGTTGCAGGACACCGCCTTGCGGGTCGCCGGTGGCCCGGAGTTGATGGCGCCGCTGATTGTGTGCGGCAATGAACACCGCTTCATGGTGGCTGAGCAAATGCGTGAGATCAATGTCACGCCACTGGGTATCTTGCTCGAACCGGCCGGCCGCAACACGGCGCCTGCCGTGGCCGCGGCTGCCGCATTTCTGCTGGCGCTCGATCCGCAAGCGGTGATGCTGGTACTGCCGGCCGACCACGTCATCAAGAATGGCCCGGCCTTTACGGAAGCCATCGCGCGTGCTGCCGCACTAGTGGGCGAGGGCGCCCTGGCCACCTTCGGGATCGTGCCGCAGGGCCCGGAGACGGGCTATGGCTACATTCGCCGCGGCGCCGCCGTGGCTGGCACGGATACCGGCTACCAGGTCGAACGCTTCGTCGAAAAGCCGGACCGCGCGACCGCCGAATCGTTCCTGGCCGACGGCAATTATTATTGGAACAGCGGCATGTTCCTGTTCCGTGCCGACCGCTACCTGTCCGAACTGAAGGAATTTAATCCGGCCATGGCCCTGGCTGCCGAGTCGGCACTGGGCGCCAGTTACCGCGACCTCGATTTCTGCCGCCTCGACGAAAAAATCTGGAATGCCTGCCCGTCCGATTCGATCGATTACGCGGTCATGGAGCGCACCACGCACGCCGTGGTCGTCCCGGCCGACATCGGCTGGAGCGACGTCGGGTCGTGGTCGGCGCTGTGGGAAGTGCAGCAGGGCGACACTGATGGCAACGTGCTGCGCGGCGACGTGTATGTCGACGGCGTGAAAAACTCGCTGGTGCGTGCCGAGAGCCGCATCGTGGCCGTGGTCGGCCTGGACGATGTGGTGGTGGTTGAAACCAACGATGCCGTGCTGGTCGCGCACAAGGACCAGGTCCAGCGCGTCAAGCAGATCGTCGAACACCTGAAATCGCGCGAGCGTACCGAGCATTTGCACCACAGCAAGGTGTATCGTCCGTGGGGCCACTACGAGGGCATCGATTCAGGCGATCGTTTCCAGGTCAAGCGCATCACGGTGAAGCCGGGCGAAAAACTGTCGCTGCAAATGCACCATCACCGCGCCGAACACTGGGTGGTCGTCAGCGGGACGGCGCTGGTCACCTGTGGCGACAAGGCTACGTTGCTGAGCGAAAACGAGTCGACGTATATTCCTATCGGTATGACGCACCGCCTTGAAAATCCAGGCAAATTACCCCTGCACCTGATCGAAGTGCAATCTGGCAGTTACCTCGGCGAAGACGATATCGTCCGTTTCGAGGACATTTATAAACGTTCGTGACCTTCAAACAAAAGTGAACCCCTACTTTTGTTTGAAAAAGCGTAAGCCAAAAATCCCTGGCGGAGCCAGATGATTTTTGGAGGAAAAAGCGACGCTTAGAAGCACGCTGCCAACAATTTCGTCACATTCACGCGACCTTGTTGCGTGCACAGGCCAGTGCCCCCCCCCGTTCGCGGTAGGGTGGTGACTGGCCTTTTTTTTATCCTGATTTATGCAACGCGCATGTCGCCAAATTAAGACACATATCGGGAGATTCAGGGAATTAGTCCCTTTGGCCCAAGCGCCGTCATCATTTTGTCATTTGCTCAAAGTACTATCGTTTTTGCTAATAGCTCGTTACTTATTGCTAACAGATTTATCGACGGCTTCGACTACCCACCCTGACAGGATGATGCAATGACTTCCCTTTTTGATTCAATTCAATCACCCGGCCGCAAGACTGTGCTGGCCGCTTTCGTCGCTGCCATGTGCGCCAGCGCGACCGCTTTTGCCGCGCCAGGTAATGTTGTCATCAGCCAGGTCTATGGCGCAGGTGGCAATGCCGGCTCTACCTACGCGAGGGATTTCATTGAATTGTTCAACCGTAGCAATGCGCCGGTTAACCTGAACAACATGAGCGTGCAGTACCAATCGGCCGGTGGCGATGTTTGGTCTGCCACGGCGCTGGGTAACGTCACCTTGCAGCCGGGCCAGTACTTCCTGGTTGCCGAGAGCAATGCCACGGCGGGCGAAGGCGATGTGGTCGGGACCGTTCTCATGGGCGCCGCCGCCGGCAAGGTGGCCTTGGTCAATCAGAAGACGAAATTGCCTGATGGTAATGGTGGTGCGGCAGTGCTCGATCTGGTCGGCTATGGTAGCGCCACGCGCTACGAAGGTGCCGGGCCCACGCCAGCGCCATCGGGCACCAAGTCGGTCAGCCGCCTGGACGGCGGTTGCACCGACACCGACCAGAATGGCCTCGATTTTGTCGCCGGCCCGATTGCGCCGCGTCGTACCACCTCGCCGCTGAATGTCTGTACCAGCGCACCGGTCGCCGCGCCCATCGTGCTGGCCTGTCCGGTCTCGGTGGCGGCGCCCGCAGGCGCGGGTACCTCCGCCATCCTGCGCGCCAGCGATGCCGATTCGATCGTCAACGGCGTCACCAGTACCAGTACCAATCCGGGCATCACCCTGTCGGGCTTCGCGCCAGCGACGGCCGTCGGCGCCAGCGCCAGCGTCAACCTCGATGTCGCCGCCAGCCTGCCAACCGGTCTCTACAGCGTCACCGTCAACTTCACCAACGACGGCGGCCAGGCTGCCAGTTGCGTCATTCCCGTATCCGTGGCCGGCCAATTGACGATTCCGCAAATTCAGGGATCGGGCGCGACCAGTGCTTACGATAAGACCGCCCAGGTGACCCAGGGTGTCGTCACGAAAGTCATCAGCACCGGCTTCTTCCTGCAAGACCCGAAGGGCGATGGTGACCCGACGACCTCTGATGGCTTGTTTGTCTACACGAGCATGGCTGCCCCCAAATTGGGCGATCTGGTCCGTGTTTCCGGTACCATCACCGAATTCACCCCCGGCGGGGCACCGCGTAGTTTGACCGAAATGATCAATATTTCGGTTCCGACGGTGCTCAGTAGCGGCAATACTATCACCCCGGTCAACATCGACCTGACCAGCGACGACCTCAGTCGCTATGAAGGCATGCTGGTGCGCTTCACTACGCCGCTGACGATCAATGGCAATAACTATCTGTCGACCTTCGGCGAGCTGACGCTCTCGAGCGGCCGGCGTGAAGTGCCGACCAACCGCTATCCTGCCAACAGTGCCGAAGCGAAGGCGCTGGCCATTGCCAACGACAAGAATTTCATTGTGCTCGATGACGGCTTGCACGTCACGCCCGCGACCCTGCCTTTCCTGGCCACGGACGGCACCGTGCGCAGTGGCGACACCATCAGCGACCTTACCGGCGTGATGGACTTCGGCTCGATCGGCGGCAGCACTGGCTGGTACAAATTGCAGCCAACCGTGACCCCGGTCATTTCCCGCACCGAGCGTCTCGCTGCGCCAGTTCTGGCGGCCGGCAACGTCAAGGTGGCCAGCGCCAATGTGCTGAACTTCTTCACCACCTTCACCAATGGCGGCGACGCCTGGGGCAGGACGGGACAGGGTTGCGTCATCGGCTCGGCCGCACCAATTAACACGGCTTGCCGTGGCGCCGACAACATGGCCGAATTCGTGCGCCAGCGCGACAAGATCGTCAACGAACTGAAAGCGATCGACGCCGATGCGGTCGGCCTGATGGAAATCCAGAACAACGGCGATATTGCTGCAACTTACCTGGTCGAGCAGCTCAACCTGGCAATTGGCAGCAATGCCTACGCCGTCGTGCCGCAGCCGGCCGCGCTGGGCACCGACGCCATCCGCGTGGCCATGATCTACAAGCCAGCCAAGCTGACCCTGGTCGGCGCGGCACTGTCCGATGGCGACGTGATCAACAACCGTGCGCCCATGGCCGCGACCTTCAAGGCAGCCAACGGTGGCAAGTTTTCGGTGGTGGTCAACCACCTGAAATCGAAAGCGAGCTGCCCAAGTTCGGGCGCCGACGCCGACAAGCGTGACGGACAAGGATGCTATAACGCCAGCCGTCTCGCCCAGGCCACGCGCCTGGTCAGCTATTTCCTGCCGCAAGTCGTTGCCACCTCGGGCGACCCGGATGTGCTGGTCATCGGTGACCTCAACGCGCATGGCTTCGAAGACCCGATCAACTACCTGACCTCGCACGGCATGGTCAACGAGATCGAACGCCTGGTTCGCCCACGCACCCAGCCCTATTCGTATGTCTTCGACGCCGAAAGCGGTTACCTCGACCACGCGCTTGCATCCACCGCGCTCGACAGCCAGGTGGTCGATGTGACGGAATGGCACAACAACGCCGATGAACCGCCGGCGATCGACTACAACCTCGGCGACACCGCGGTGGACTACTACACCAACAACGCGTTCCGCGCGTCGGACCATGACCCGGTCGTCGTCAGCCTGAACCTCGCGCCGTCGTTCACCGATATCACGAGCAGCGTCAAGATCGCCCAGTCCGGCCTGGCACTGAACCGCGCCAACGGCAAGTATACCGGCACGGTGAAATTCACCAATACCAGCGCCGCAGCCCTGGCCGGTCCGCTGCACTTCCGCCTGGATAGCCTGAGCGCAGGCGTGACGCTCGACAACGCCAGCGGTAGCCAGAACGGCGCGCCCTACATCACGCTGCCGGGCGGCCTGGCCGTTGGCGCCAGCGTCACCGTCACCACCACCTTCAGCACTGCCAAACCTGGCATCGGCTATTACGCAAAACTGCTTAGCGGCACCTTCTAAGGAATCATCATGACGACTATTACTTCCCTGTTTTCGCGCCTTGTCCTGGCCTTGACCCTGGCTGGCGGCACCGGTGCGGCCATGGCCGTGCCAACCAGCTACCACGTCACGCTCGACACCCGTACGCTCTCTGGCGACGGCTACATCGACCTTGGCTTCGCTGGCTTACTTTATACGATCGGCGATGCCACAGCCGTGGTCAGCAATTTCAGCGGCGACGTGACCGGCATGACCAGCGTGATCGGTGGCGTCACCGGTGACCTCACCAGCACCGCGACCTTCGACGCCGCCGATTACGGCGACCTGGCGCAGTTGATTCACCTCGGTGGCGTGTTTGGTTTTGATGTCATGTTCGACTATGCCGCGACGGGCTCCGGCCTCACCTTTGCCATGAGCCTGTTCGATACCGATTTTGTCCACCTGCTCGACCCCGGTTTTCTGGCGACAATCGAGCTCACCCCTGGCATCGGTGGTACGTTTGCATTCGTTAGTCCATTCGCCACCGTCACGGCGCTGGACGCCGCCGCCGTTCCAGAACCGGGCCAATGGCTGCTGATGCTCACCGGCCTGCTGCTGCTCGCCGCCATGGCGCGCCGCCGCAACCGCTAAGCACGCACGGGCGGGCGCCAGCCCGTTGCACCTCACCAGACACACCCGGCCAGCGCGGCGGGTGTGTTTTTTTTCGCCACGCGGCGCCCGGTGCGCCACGGCGCGCACAGGGGAAGGTCGTCGATTTATACGAAGAAAGGATAGATAGCGAAAGAAAATCATATTTTGCAGATGGTCAGGCGTGCTGCATAGTCAACGTTCGGTTTTCCGGCTGACATTTCTTATCAAAACAGCCGCGCTTTTTTGTCCCAAGGATCACGCCATGTCCCTGCATGTTCTCGTTGTCGACAACCCGGCTGTGCAGCAGTTGATGGAATTGAACGCCGAATCGGCCCAGGTTTTGCTGGAGCAACAGTTGCCCGATATGCTGATGCTGGAATGGGATTTGCCGGGTCAGTCGGGCGTGGCGCTGATCCGGCGCCTGCGCGCGCGTTCGGCCACGCGCGATTTACCGATCATCATGCTGTCCGCGCGCGCGGGCGAGCCGGACAAGATCCTGGCGCTCGAATGCGGCGCCGATGATTACCTGACGAAACCGTTCGGGCCGCGCGAACTGCTCGCACGCATGCATGCCGTGTTGCGCCGGCGCGCACCCCGGACCAGCGAGCAGGGTGCGCAAGACACGGTGCAGATGGCCGGCTTGCGGCTCGACCCCGCTACCCAACGCGTCACGGCTGGCGCGCGCGAACTGGTGCTGGGTCCGATCGAATTTCGTTTGCTCAATTTCCTGATGCACCATCCGGAGCGCGTGCATAGCCGCGCGCAACTGATCGACAAGGTCTGGGGCAACCATGCCGTGCTCGAGGAACGCACGGTCGACGCCCACGTCGGCCGCCTGCGCAGCGCGCTGCAGCCGTCAGGCCACCAGGCGCACATCGAAACCGTGCGCGGCAGCGGCTACCGCTTCAAGGCGTGGGATGCGCATGCACGCGTGGCCTGGCACGGCGTGGCCGCATAAAGCCGGCGCACCGTGGACCAGGCCGTCATCCTCAGCCCACGCGAGCAGGAATACCTGCTGCGCGTGATCGAAGCCGGCGTGGCGGTGCGTGCCGCGCACGAATTTTTCTTGTGGACACAAGGCCAGTTGCAAGCGCTGCTGCCGCATCAGGCGCTGGTGTGCCTGCAGTTCGACGGTGACCAACTGGTGCGCCTGCACTGTGTACATACGATGGTGCTGGCGCCGCAGGTACTGGCGGCGCTGGAAGACCGGGCCGGCGGCCTGGCGCTGCGCATTGCGCGCCATTGCCGGGCGGCGCAACGGTTGCCGGTGATGCTCGACATCGGCGTGCGCGAGACCAGTGCGCTGGCGCCGTTCCAGGAAGAGTCGCGCCGGCTCGGATTCGACAATGTGCTGGTGCACGGCAGCGGCGCGGTGGCTGGCGGCGCCACCATGTTCGCCCTGTTCGGCATGCCGCAGCGGCCCGGGGCGCGCCATGCCTGGTTTTTTGAACTGGTGTTACCGCACCTGCACCTGGCGCTGCTGCGCCTGTCTGGCCTTGTGGAGAGGGCGCCAACCCGGGCGCCGGTCGAGGCGGCGCGTCCGCTGAGCGCACGCGAGACGGAAATCCTGCACTGGCTGGCGCAAGGGAAAAGCAATTTTGAAATCGGCTGCATCCTCGGCATCAGCGGCGCCACCGTCAAGAATCACCTGCAGCGGATTTACCGGGCGCTGGGCGTATCGAACCGCGCGCATGCGCTGGCGCGTGGCAGCGCGTTGCGGCTGCTCGAACTGCGTTAATGCACGGGCGCCGCATCGTTCAGTTGCGCTACGGCGGCTGCCAGCGCATCGCGGCGTGCGCTGTCGGCACGGAAGGTTTCGGCATTGCTGTCGATGATGCGCAGCCCCTGGCACGCTTGCGGTTCGCAGTCGGCGCTGGGCATGCGCGCCGTGTGGTCGGCTTGCAGCGCAGTCTGGTCAGCGCCGCCGCAGCCACTCAAGCCCGCCAGCATGCAGAGGATAGTAGACATGCAGAGCAGGCAGGGGAAGGTCAAAGTAGACATGATGGCTGGGGCAAACTGGCTGGGAGATGTTTCAGTCTAACCACTTATGTATCCATGGGGAAATTTCTCAGAGTCAATATTTACTGTTCCGTATGCGTGCTCCCACAACCTGTCTCAATTGAATCGTCCTTGACCTCAGCAAAGGCCGTGCTCATCATGGGTTCATGCGACCCTTTCCCTTCCTGATTTTCTTGGCATGCGCCGCCTGCCTTGCCTGTGCGGCCACGGTGCGCGCACCGGCCACACCCAAGCCCGTGCCGGCGCCAGCTGGTGACACGCTGGCACAGATCCGCGCTCTCATCGGCGCTGCCGCCTGCACCGATAGTACGCAATGCCATACGCTGGCAATCGGCGCGCGTCCGTGCGGCGGACCACAGGCATATCTGCCGTGGTCGAGCGCGCATACCGACGGTGCCGCCCTGGCCGTGCTGGGGGAACGTTTCAAGGCTGAACGGAAAGCGGCCATCGCAGCGTCCGGCGAATTGTCAACTTGTCAGTTTCTGCCTGATCCCGGGGCCATGTGCCGGGCCGGCACTTGCCAGCGCAATGCGCCGTCATCGACGCCGTCGGCCCAATGAGCCGCCGCCCCCGTTGACATGAAACGATGTTAAAAAAGCTGCGCTCCCTGGCGGGAGCGCAGCTTTGTTGTTGGGCGCGCCGCCGCAGCGGCCCGCACCTGGCTTACATGCCGCGGTCCTTGACGGAAGGACGTGCCTCAGGCTCCGGCACAGGTACGGCGCCGTCGGTTTCGACCTGGTATATGGTGGTAGCGCCAATCACGCCGCTGCTGTCTTTCAACTGCACCGCGCCGTAGTAACGCTTGCCCGCGGCCAGGCCAGACCAGCTGGTGCTGACCGTGGCGCTGCTGCCGGCGTACACCGTGCTTGGCACCAGCGCGCGGAAGCCGCCATTGCGGTCAGCGGTCGTGACGACAGCCGACGACAGGGCAAACGTGGTTTGCACTTGATTGGCCAGGCCGTAACCCTGCACACATACGCGGTAGCTGCCAGCGCCGGGCGACGCCAGCCGCACCACTTCGTTGCTGCCGCCATGGCCCGAGTAAGCCACCAGGTTGTCAGCGCTGTCGAGCACGGCCAGGTCGAGGTCATCGCTGCTGCCGCCCTCCGTATCGGCGTTGAACAGTTCGAAACTGGCCACGACGGTGCCGGCTGGGATCGCCACCGGCACCAGGCGCACGCCGGTGCCACCCGCGGCGCAGGCCAACCTGACCAGTTCGAGGGAGTCGAACGAACCGTCCGGCGCCTGGCTGACCGTGTAGGATGCCTTGCTTACTTCCTTCAGGCCACCGTAGGCGGCGCTCATCTTGCCGGAAAAGCCGGTCGTTACGCCCAGCGTCTTGGCGGCCGTGACCTGGTTGCTCTGGACCAGCGCCGGGGCCAGGACCGACGCGCCGGCACGCAGCGTCATCGGGCTGCGCACGGCGTGCACGCCGTCGTTCCAGGTCAGCGAACCATACTGCCACTGGTTCTGCACCACGTTTGCCTGGCGCGCCACCGTGACGGTGTACGACGCACTGGCGCCAGGGGCCAGGGTCAATCTGGCCGGTGCGACCGTCGCGGTAAAGCCGGCTGGTACCACCATGCGGGCGTTGTAGGTCGAGGCCGTATCGCTCACGTTGGTCACCTTGCGGGTGACGACCACGTTGCCCAGCACATTGCCGATGGTAATCGAAGGCAAGTTCAGGTTGTAGCCGGCGATGGTGCCCGCAGCCCCACCCGCGCATTCGGACGCCACGCCGGCGCCGCACATATAGCGCTTGTAGTCCGCCTGCAGGAGGTCGTAGACGAGGCCCGGATCGTTGGCGCGGTTCGGGTCGATGTGGCCGGCGCCCTGGCCAAATGGCAACTGGCCGCGCAGGTCGCCTTCCTCGGTGTCGGCGTAGGTGTCCGTGGCGCTGGTCATGAGTGCCGATTTGATCATCGCCGGCGACCAGCTCGGGTGCGCCTGTTTCAGCAAGGCGCCGACGCCGGCCACGTGGGGACTGGCCATCGAGGTGCCCTGGTAGGCTGCCCAGGCGGCGCCGGGGATCAGTGTCCCGTTAATAACGTTGGTACGCTGCTCGGGAGTCAGTTCCGGCGTGACGCCGGCGATGATGTCCACGCCAGGCGCTGCCAGATCGGGTTTCAGGACGTTCGGGTCATACTGGTTCGGCCCGCGCGACGAGAAGTCGGCGACGGTAGGCGCCGGGACAGGCGACACCCCGACGACGAAACGCGTGATCGACGCAGTGCCGGTTTGTGCGGCGGCGTAGGCGTTGATGGCGGCGCCATCGGCTGCCGTCACATGCACGGTTGGTACAGCGTGGACGTCGGACACCAGGCCGGCGCCGTTGTCGACCATGATCATCCCGACGCCACCGGCTTGCAACACCGCCAGCGACTTGTCGACGCGACCATTCCCGCCGCGCAGACAGGTGACGATCTTGCCTTGCACCTTGGCCGGGTCGAGCACGGCGAGGCCATTGTTCGCGTCGGCGCTGTAGCACAGGCTGACGCTGGTCGGATTGGCGCCTGCCACGCCGGCATCGACCGCGCGCACGATGGGGGAGGCCGGCAGCGGGTTCACGTTGAGCGAGGCGCCGGTGTAGCTGGCGCCGTTGCCGAGGAGGGCATTGGCCTGGAACTGGCGGCTGTGGGTCGATGCCGCCACCGTGGCGAGCCAGGGGCTGACGTGGGCGACGGCGTTGGCCGGACCGTCATTGCCGGCCGAGGCGGCGACGAACACGCCGGCGTTGGACGCGTGCAGGAAGGCCTGTTCGACCGGATCGGTGACGGTGCCGCCGCCAGAAATCGAGTAGTTGAGGACGTTTACGCCATCGACCACCGCCTTTTCAATGGCCGCGACGCTGTCACCGGTAAAGCAGCTGTTCTTGCCGCCGGTGGCGTCGGTGTTGTCGTTGTAGGTCCAGCAGATTTTGTACATGGCGATGCGCGCGCGCGGGGCCATGCCCGAGGCCTGGCCAAGGTCGATGCCGGCGACAATGGCGTCGGGACCATTGTTGCCCCCGGCCGTGGTCGAGGTGTGGGTGCCGTGGCCGCCATGGCCAACGGTGCCGCCGATCGAGTCGCGCGGCGAGCGGAATTCGGTCCAGTGGGTGGTCAGGGGCTGGCTCAGGTAGGTGGCGTCGAAATACTGTGCGCCGATCAGCTTGTTGTTGCAGTTGGCGCTGGTGAAGCCCTCGCCGGTCTGGCAAATCCCTTTCCAGGTCGCTGGCGGCGCGCCGTACACGAGCGTGCCGCTGGCGTCGAACGTCGGTTTGCCGTTGGCGTCGACGCGGTCGGCGTAGCCTGGGTTTTCCGGCCACGCGCCGCCGTCGAGGATGCCGATGACGATGTTTTCGCCGGCGCTGCCCTTGCCGCCGAGTTTGGCCCACAGCCCACCGGGCTGGTCGAGGCCAAGGAAATGCGGGGTGGCGGTGGTGACCATGTGGCGCGGGGTATCGGCGGTGACGGCGGCGACGTCGCTGCGGGCCTGCAGCGCGCGCACTTCATCGTCGGTCAGCATCGCCGCGAAGCCGTTCAGCACAACACTGTAGTTGTATGTAATCGGTGCACCGGCGATGGCGGCCTGTACCGTGGCTTGCTTGCCGCCCAGGTAATTGTTGTACAGCTGGACGTTGGCCGAGCCGAAATTGAGGCGGTTGCCGGTGACCGGCCTGGTCGCTGCCAGGCCGGCGATGCTGCCGTCGTAGGAAGCGATCGGCTTGTCGGCGAGCTGGATAATGTACGGGCGGCGCAGGCCGTCGGCATGGACTGCCAGCGTCATGCTGGACAGGGCAAACAGGACGGCGGCGGAAATTGTACGCAGTTTCATTTGGTGGGTTTTCCTGGTGTGTTCAGCGAAGGATCGACGAATTTCTTTCTTACGCCTTGCGGCGGCGCGCGGTGGCGGCCAGGCCGGCCAGGCCCAGGCCGAACAGCGCCAGGCTGGCCGGTTCCGGCACGACTGCCAGGGTCAGGTTGTCGAGACCGAATTGGCCGCGGTTCGAGTTGAAGGCGGTGCAGTTGCCGGCGCTATTGCAGGCGAAACCGAACATCTGTACTTCGATGAACAGCTGGTTGCCGAAGGCGGCCGAGGTGTTGAAATGGGTGAAATTGAAGCCGGTGTCGTCCGGGCCGCCCAGCGCATAGGTTTCCGACAGGACGCGGCCGTCGTTCAGGACGCCAAGGATGCGCAGCGCGCCGGACAAGGCAGGGAAATCGCCCAGGTCTCCCACCCCGCCGAGAAAGCTGGCATCGAAGGACTTGACCTGAAAGCGCACATTCGGATCGTAGGCGATCATGTCGATGAAGCTGTCGTTCAGGGCGCCGTAGTACGTCGTCGGATTATTTTGCGGGCAGGACATGTTGATGCACGCAGTGGGGTCGCTGCCATCGTAAAAATTTCCCACCAGGTCGTCCGGCGTGGAGTTCTGGGCGTTCGAGTAGAAACCCATCAGGAAGCCTTCGGTCAGGATGAGGTCCTGATTGGCGACCGGACCGAAGCCGCCCTCGAAGGTAATCGTGCTTGCTTGCGCCGACACAGCCATGGCGGTGGCAATGGCGCTGGCGCCAAGCAATCGAAGGAGGGGGCGAGCGAAGTGGGATGTGAGCATGAGGTCAGCCTTTTGGTGATTACGTTGTGCAGGACGCAGGGCATTTTTATAGAACTTGAGCTTACTCAAGTTGGCATTAAATATATCCTTGGAAATAACAAACAGGTAAATATTTTCAACATAAGAAATTTTGTTTTTTTGTAAATTAAATATAGAAAATTTTGTTTTTGCTGCGAAAACGCTGGTCTTGCAGCGACCGCGGCTTTGTATGAAATTTGCGACACGGCTACTTCCTGAGCGCGTGGCATCCATGCTGTCGCCTGTTTTTCAATCGCCAATTCATTTATTTCCATGTGGAAAATAACCCTGTAAATGCCTCACAAAGTTTGCAAAAAAGAAAAGTTGTCTTGTTATCGGCGGGCGTGGTAGCCTTGCACGCCAAAAATGTGAATTGCACGGCGCTGATCAAGCAGCGTTGGCATGCAGTTTCTAGAAGTGCTATCAGGAGTCGATCCGATGTACCTAGTAATGAAAACGGACCCGGGCAGCACGTTGCGCTCCCGCCAGCAGCATCCGCGCAAGCACGCAGGATTCACGCTGTTGGAACTGCTCGTCGTGATCGTCATCATCGGCTTGCTGGCCGCTTACGTCGGGCCGAAATATTTCGCCCAGCTGGGCAAGTCGGAAGTGACGATTGCCAAGGCCCAGATCGAGTCCTTTGAAAAATCGCTCGATACCTACCGGCTCGATGTCGGCCGCTATCCCACCACGGAAGAGGGCCTCGGCGCGCTGATGGCGGCGCCTGCCAGCGCGACGGCGAAGTGGAACGGTCCGTACCTGAAAAAAGGCATCCCGCCGGACCCGTGGGGGCATGCCTATATCTACCGTGCGCCGGGCAGCAAGGCCGAGTATGAAATCGTCTCGACCGGCAAGGATGGCCAGCCGGGCGGGGCCGGCGAAGATGCTGACATCAGCTCGCAATAAGCCTTTCCGCTTCTTGACGCTTTTCGGCTGATCCTATGCAGTACGCCGTTCGTACCCTCGCCCCCGATCTGTCGATCACCACGATGATGATCGACGCCAATGACGCCGGCGATGCCCGGCGCCAGGTGGAAGCGCGCGGCCTGTTCGTCAGCGCGGTCGAGCCGGCGCGTGCCGCCGGATTCCAGCGCAGCGGCGGCAAGCTGTCGCTTGTGCTGTTCAGCCAGGAATTGCTGGCGCTGCTCAACGCAGGCCTGGGCATCGTCGAGAGCCTGGAGGCGCTGCTGGAGAAGGAAGCCAATCCCGCCACCCGCGCCGTGCTCGAGCGCCTGCTCGGGGGCCTGCGCGAAGGCAAGCGCTTTTCCAGCGTGCTGGCCGAGCAGTCCGGCCTGTTTCCCCCTTTGTATATTGGCATCGTGCGCGCGGCCGAAGGCACCAGCGATTTGCCGCGCGCGCTGGCGCGCTTCATCGATTACCAGCGGCGCATCGACGTGGTGCGCGCCAAACTGGTCAGCGCGGCCATCTATCCCTCGATCCTGCTGCTGGTCGGCGGCGGCGTCTCGCTTTTTCTGATTACCTATGTGGTGCCGCGTTTCGCCGAGGTCTACCAGGGCGCGGGGCGCAACCTGCCGTGGATGTCGCAGATGATGCTCGGCTGGGGCCAGTTCGCCGGCGCGCATAGTCTCGCCCTGGGCCTGTCGATTGCCGCCACGCTGGCGGCGGCGTTGTTCGGCATCCGCCATCTGCTGCGCAGCGGTGGCATCGCGCGCCTGCTGGCGCGCGTGCCGGCCATCGGCGAACGGGTGCGCATCTATGAACTGTCGCGCCTGTACCTGACGCTGGGCATGCTCAGCGAAGGCGGCATCACCATCATCCACGCCATTGAAACGGTGCAGGCGATGGTGTCGCCGAGCGTGCGCGCCAACCTGGCCGCTGCGCGTGCGATGATCGAAGCGGGCCAGCCGCTGTCAGATGCGTTTGAAGCCAACGGCCTCACCACGCCGATTTCGCTGCGCATGCTGCGGGTGGGCGAGCGCACCGGCGACATGGGCCCGATGCTGACCCAGTCGGCCGCGTTCTACGACGGCGAAATCAGCCGCTGGATCGACAGATTTACCCGCACCTTCGAGCCGCTGCTGATGGCCGCCATCGGACTGGTCGTCGGCGCCATCGTGGTGCTGCTGTACATGCCAATTTTCGACCTTGCCGGAGACATGTCATAAATACCGTCGTCGACGCCTCCCTGCTCGCGCGTGCGCGTGCGCAGAGCCGCCTGTCCCAGCGTGGCCTGGTCACCGAACTGGAAGCCTTGTCCGGCCTCGACCCGCGTGCGCTGCTGCTTGGCCTTGCCGAACCGTTCGGGCTGGACGTGATGGAAACGGCCGCCATGTTCGACCAGAAGCCGGCGTTCGACCTGCTGCCGCTGGCGCAGGCCTTGTCGCGCTACTGCGTGCTGCTGCGCGGCGCCGACGACGTGGTCACCGGCGTGATCGCCGATCCGTTCGACCTTGATCTGCAAACCTGGTTATCCAGCCGTGCCGGCGCCACTGCGAGCGCACCGCTGCCGATCCGCCTGGCGCTGCAGTCGGACATCCAGGCGTATTTGTCGAAGCACGAAGAATCGGCGCGCGCCACCGACACGCTGGCGCCAGGTGTCGTCGATGCGCGTCGCGACGGCAAGACCGCGGCGGTGTTGTCGTTTGCGTCTGTGTCGGAAGCAGCCAGCCCCGCCGTCAAACTGGTCAACTCGACGCTGTACGATGCCTTGAAAGCGGGTGCGTCGGACATCCACCTGGAGAGCACCGCCGGCGGGCTGGCCGTCAAGTACCGCGTCGACGGCGTGCTCGATCACGCCACCACAGTCGGGGGTATCGAACTTGCCGAGCACATCGTCTCGCGCATCAAGGTGCTGGCCGAACTCGATATCGCCGAGCGGCGCATTCCGCAGGACGGCAGCTTCAGGGTCGAAGCGAACGGCCGCGAGATCGACCTGCGCGTGTCGATCATGCCGAGCATTCACGGCGAAGACGCCGTCATCCGTATCCTCGACAAGCGCGCCATGATCGAGGCCTACGGTTCGCTGACGCTCGAAGCGCTGGGCTTCGACGCGCCGTCGCTGGTGACCTTGCGCACGCTGGCGCAGGAAGCCTACGGCATGCTGCTGGTGACCGGCCCGACCGGGTCTGGAAAAACCACGACCCTGTATGCGGCGCTGACGGAAATCCACAACGGCCGCGAAAAGATCATCACCATCGAAGACCCGGTCGAGTACCAGCTGCCCGGCATCCTGCAAATCCCGGTCAACGAAAAAAAAGGCCTGACCTTCGCCAAAGGCCTGCGTTCGATCCTGCGCCACGACCCCGATAAAATCATGGTCGGCGAAATTCGCGACCGCGAAACGGCGGAGATTGCGGTGCAGTCGGCGCTGACCGGTCACCTGGTGCTCACCACCGTTCACGCAAATAATGTGTTCGACGTGTTCGGCCGCTTCACCCACATGGGCATCGACCCGTATGCCTTCGTCTCGGCGCTGAACGGCATCTGGGCCCAGCGCCTGATCCGCATGAACTGCCCGCGCTGCGCCGTGCAGTATGACCCGGACGAATTCGAACTGGCGTCGGCGCGCCTCGAGCGCGCCGCCGTCCACGATTACGTGTTCATGCGCGGCGCCGGCTGCGGCGATTGCCGCGGCACCGGTTACAAGGGCCGCAGGTCGATTGCCGAAATCCTCACGCTGAACGACGAGATCCGCGAGCTGATCGTCGACAAGCAGCCGATCCGGCAAATCAAGGCGGCCGCGTATGCCAACGGCACCCGCAGCCTGCGCCTGGCCGCGCTGGAACTGGTGAAACGCGGCGCCACCACAATCGAAGAAATCAAGCGGGTGACCTTGCATGCGTAGCTTGTATTCTGGATTTGGCAAGTCTCTCCGCCTCGGTCTCGGCACCGACGCGATCGCGCTGGTCGATGCGCAGCGCTGGCGCCGCGCGCCGGTTGACGTGCTGGCCGAAGCGTCGCTCGGTGCCAGCGGTCTCGATCACCTGGCCGTTGCGCTGCGCGCGATGCTGCAGGATGCCGATGTGGCAGGGCGCGCCTTGACCGTCATCGTCAGCGACGAACTGGCGCGCCTGTGGCAAGTCAGTCCGCCCGACGGCAGCGCGCGCATGGCCGACCTGGAAGGCGCCGCTGCGCTGCGTTTCCAGGCGCTGTATGGCGCCGCGCCGGTCGGCTGGCGCATCGGCGCCGACTGGAGCGTCAAGCGCCCGTTTCTCGCCGCCGGCCTGCCAGCGGCGCTGCTGGCGCTGCTGGAAGAAATCGCCGCCGAACAGTCACTGCGCCTGGTCGAAGTGACGCCGCAATTTGTCGCCGCATTTAATGGCGTGCGCGCGAAGCTGGCGGACGACGCCTGGTTCGGCGTGCTGCAGGCCGGCGTGTTGACCCTCGGCGTGCAGGCCGTGGCCGGCCACCTGGGCGCGGTGCGCGCGGTGGCCGTGCCGGCCGGCGCCGATGGCGCCTGGCTGGCCACCCACGTGACGCGCGAAGCGCTGCGCCTGGATGTACCGGCCCCCGGCCGCCTGCAGTTGTGCGGCGACGCGCCGTCGAACTGGCAAACGCAGGGCAAGCTGGCCTGCACGCTGTTCGACGCCGGCCGCAATGGCGCAGGCTGGTCGGCGCCGGTGCGCCTGGCCTGTAGCGGGAGCCGCGCATGAAACCTGTTCGCATCGATTTCGCACCGCCGTCATTGGCGCGTACCTGGTTCCACACGTCGCGTCCCGCGCGGGTTCTGGCGGGCGCCGCGCTGGTGCTGGCAGTGATCGCCGGCGTGCAGGCCTGGCAGCTTGCCGAACAGCGCCGTATCGACGCAGCGCAACTGGCGCGCGTGGCGCAGCGCCATGCCGTGCCGGTCGTGGCCGCGCCGGAAATGGCCAAAGTCACGGTCAGCCTGGCGCAGGCCGCCGCCGTGAATGCCGCCGTGCTGCAACTGAATTTGCCGTGGGGGGCGCTGCATGATGCGATTGGCGCCGCCACGCCAGCGAACGTTGCACTGCTGGCGCTGGAACCGGACGCGCGCAAGCACATGGTGCGCATCAGCGCCGAAGCAAAAGGCAGCGACGAGATGATCGCTTATGTCGAGGCGCTGCAGAAACAGGACTGGTTCACAACGGTGGCGTTGACCCACCACGAAACCAACGACGTCGATCCGAACAAGCCGATCCGCTTTCAGATCGACGCGCAGTGGGCGGGAGGGCTGCCATGAACCTGTCGGCCCTGTGGTTGCGCCTGCGCCTGGCCACGCGTTCAATTGGCCCGGTTGCCGGCAGTGCGCTGCTGGTATCGATTGCTGCGCTGGCGCTGCTGGCCTGGACCGCTGGCGCGCGCACGCAGGAAGCGCAGCAGCACGCAGCCGCGCTGGTGCGGGCGGCCACGCCGCCAGTTGCGCCGGTGGTGTCCGCGCAAGCCGCCGCCAACGATAACCTGGCCCTGTTCTACGCCACGCTGGGCGAGCGCCGCTATACCGAGCAGCAGATCAAAACTCTGTTCGGGATCGCCGAAAAAACCGGCATCTTACTGCGCCAGGGCGAGTACAAGGCGGCCTATGACCAGAACGGCAAGCTGCACACCTACCAGGTGACGTTGCCGGTGAAAGGCAGCTACCAGGCGGTGTGGCAATTTGCGATGCTGTCGCTGCGCGCGATCCCGTTTGCGGCGCTGGACGACATCGGTTTCAGGCGCGATGACATCGGCGCGGCCGGGGTCGATGCGCGCGTGCGGTTCACCTTGTATTTGGCCGACGACGGTGTGGGTAAAGTCGGGGAGGGCGCGCGATGAAACCACGCCATCTCGCCATGGGCGCCGCCCTGCTGGTCGCGGGCGGCCTGGTCGTCTTTGGCGACAACACGCCCGACGTGGCCGAACCGGTCGAACGGGCCGCGCGCGTGCCGGCCGCGGCCACCCGCGCGCCAACCATCAACGCTGGCGTCAAGGCGCATGTGGAACCGGTCATCCTGCGCCTGCTGCCGCGCGACGACGTGATGGGCGATTCCGATGGCAATGCCCTGTTCGCCAGCCAGAACTGGAATCCGCCGCCGCCACCGGCGCCGGTGCAGCCCGTGAACAACACGCCGCCACCAGCGCCGATGGCGCCGCCGCTGCCGTTCACGCTGATTGGCAAATCGGTCAGCGCCGGCGCCTACGAGGTGTATCTCGCGCGCGGGGAGCAGGTCTACCTGGTGCGCGACAAAATGACGATCGATGGCACCTACCGGGTCGACAAGATCGTCCCGCCCATGCTCACCCTGACGTACCTGCCGCTGAACCAGGTTCAGCAACTTAATATTGGAGTATTCGACTGATGGCATGTTTCCCGAATCGCCTGGCGATGGCGACCCTGGTGGCAGCCGCGCTGTCCGGCTGCGCCGGCTCGGCCGCCTACCGCGAAGGCACCGACCTGCTGTCGAAAAACGAGGTCGAACAAAGCCTGCTGAAATTCCAGCAGGCGGTCAATGAAGCGCCGGGCAATGCCGCCTACAAGGCCGCTTACCTGAACACGCGCGACAACAATGCCAACCGCCTGCTGTTGCAGGCCGACCGCGAGCTGGCCGACGGCAAGCCGGCAGCAGCGCAGCAAAACTTCATCCGTGTTCTCACCATCGACCCGGGCAACGAACGCGCCCGCTTCGGCATGCGCGCCATCGACGCCGACCGGCGCCAGGCTTCGCTGCTGGCCGAAGCTGCGGCCGCCACCGACAGGAAGGATTACGACACGGCCAAGGCGCGCCTGAACGCCATCCTGCTCGAGCGCCCGGGCCACGAAGATGCACGCCTGCTGCTCAATCAGGTCAACGAGATCAGCGCGCCGCCGACTGCTGAAACAGCGCTGACGGCGGCCTTCCGCACGCCGATCAGCCTGGAATTTCGCGACGCGCCCCTCAAGCAGATTTTTGAAGTCATCGCGCGCCATTCGGGTCTGAACTTCGTGTTCGACAAAGACGTCAAATCGGACCAGCGCACCTCGATCTTCCTGAAAAACACGACGGTCGAATCGGCGATCTATTTTCTGCTGGTGACCAACCAGCTCGAGCGCCAGGTCATGGACGGCAACACCGTGCTGATCTACCCGAACGTGGCCGCCAAGCTGAAGGAATACCAGGAGATGTCGGTGAAAACCTTCTTCCTGGCCAATGCCGACGCCAAGGCCATCGGTAACACGCTCAAAACCATCCTCAAGACGCGTGACGTGGTCGTCGATGAAAAGCTGAACCTGGTGATCGTGCGCGACAGCCCGGAAGCGATCAAGCTGGCCGCCCAACTGATCGCCGTGCAGGATGTGCCGGAAGCGGAAGTGATGCTCGACGTCGAAGTGCTGGAAATCACCCGCACGCGCGCGATGGACCTGGGCATCGCCTGGCCGACCACGCTGTCGTTCACGCCGCTCGCCAACGCGACTGGTGCGTTGACCATCAACCAAATCAGGGGCCTCAATGCCGACAGCATCGGCGTGGGCGGTGTCGCTGCCAGCATCACGGCCAACAAGGTCGACGGCGACACAAATACCCTCGCGCACCCGCGCATCCGCGTGCGCAACAAGGAAAAAGCCAAGGTCGTCATCGGTGACAAGGTGCCGAACATCACGTCCACGATTTCGTCCGGCGTGGGCGGGTTTTCCACCGAGTCGATCAACTATCTCGACGTCGGCCTGACGCTCAATGTCGAACCCACCATCTCGCTCAACAATGAAGTGGCGATCCGGATTTCGATGGAGGTATCGAACCTGATCGATACCATCACCAGCAAGAACGGCACCGTGGCCTACCGCATCGGCACGCGTTCGGCGTCGACGCTGCTGCAATTGAAAGATGGCGAGAACCAGGTGCTGGCCGGCCTGATCAACAACGAAGAGCGCGCCTCCGGGAGCAAGATTCCTGGCCTGGGTGAATTGCCGATCATCGGTCGCCTGTTCGGCGCCGGCCGCAACCAGAACGACCGTACCGAGATCGTGTTGTCGATCACGCCGCACCTGATCCGCAATGTGCAGCGGCCCCAGGCGGGGGCGTCCGAATTCAGCGCCGGCACCGAGGCGAGCTTCCGGCGCCGGCCCGACCTGAGCGCGCGCCCGAACGCCGTGCTGCCAGGCGGGGGCACGTCGCCCGGCGGCGCGGTTGGCCAGACCGGCTCGGTCGGTCCGGCGCGGCCCTACCAGGCGCCCGCCGTCGTGGGCCGCCCGGTGGCAGTGACGCCGGCCGTTGTGGTCAACCCGGCCCCGGCGCCGACGCCGCTGCCGGTGCTCCCAAGCAATCCGGTTACGCCGCCGGCCCAGCAGCCGCAGCCGCAAATCATCACCATCCCGGCACCCGTGACGACGCCTGCCACCGTCCCGCCGACACCGTAATGAAAGCGCGCGGCTTCACGCTGATCGAGTTGCTCGTTACCCTGGCGATCCTGGCCTTGCTGGGGACGCTGGTGGTGCCGGTGTTCGAGGTGACGCAGCAGCGCCGCCACGAGCAGGAGCTGCGCCGTTCGCTGCGTGAAATCCGCACGGCGATCGACGCCTACAAAAAGGCCAGCGACGAAGGCCGCATCGCCAAAACATTGGGCGCCACGGGTTACCCGCCGAAGCTGGAATTGCTGGCCGACGGCGTGGTCGATGCGCGCAGCCCAAAGAAAGCCAAGATTTTTTTCCTGCGCCGTTTGCCGCGCGATCCGTTCAACAACAGCGCCGACCTCGACGACGCCAAAACCTGGGGCAAGCGCAGTTACGCCAGCGAAGCGAACGAACCGCGCGAAGGCGACGATGTCTATGATGTGTACACCACGTCCCCTAAAATCGGCCTGAACGGCATTCCCTACAGCAAATGGTAAAACAAACACGCGGATTCACCCTGATCGAACTGCTGGTGGTGCTCGCCATTGTCGCCCTGTTGCTGACCCTGGCCGTGCCCCGTTTCTTCCCCAGCATCGACAGCGCCAAGGACACGATCCTGCTGGATAACCTGCGCAACACCCGCGCCGTCATCGACCAGTTCTACGCCGACACTGGCCGCTATCCCGATTCGCTCGAGCAGCTGGTCGAAAAGAAATACCTGCGCGCGCTGCCGGTCGATCCGGTCGCCGACAGCAATGCGACATGGATCCTGGTGGCGCCGGAAGACAGCACCAAGGGCGCGATCTATTCGATCCGCAGCGGCGCGCCCGGCAACGATCGCAGCGGCAAGCCTTACGCCGAGTGGTAGCCATGCGGCGCCAACAGGGCTTTACGTATCTCAGCCTGGTGATCCTGCTGGCCATCATGGGCCTGGTGGGCGCTGCGGCCCTGAAAGTCGAGTCCTTGCTGGCGCGCGCCGCCGCCGAACAGGAGTTGCTGGAGATCGGCGCCGCGTTCAGCGCCGCGCTCGACAGTTACGCCGCCGCCACGCCGCAGGGCAAGCCGACCCAGCCGCCGACCCTGCAGGATTTATTGAAGGACAACCGCTTTCCCACCATCCGGCGCCACCTGCGCAAGATCTTCGTCGACCCGATTTCGGGCAAGGCGGAGTGGGGCATCACGTATCTGGGTGACAAGACCGGCGTGATCGGCGTCTACAGCCTGGCGCAGGCGCAGCCCTTGAAGCTGGCCAATTTCGACCAGCGTTTCCAGAATTTCGAAAACAAGACCCATTACGCCGACTGGAAATTCACCGCCAACGGCCAGGGTGCGCTCGAGCGCGCCAGCGACATGACCGGCAAGCCGCCACTGACGCTGCCGGTCACGGCGCCGCCCGCGCCGCCCGCGCCGCCGCCGGTCCCGGAACCACCGGCGCCACCTGCCGCGGAGCCGGAACCGGTCGAACCGCCGGCCGAGCCGGAAGAGCCGGCGCCGGAGCAGGGCCGCGAAGGCTGATCAGCGTGCGCTGCGTTTGAAGTGTTTGAAGCGAAAGCCGAGCGCAAACAGCACCGCGAAATACGCCACCGCAGCCGCACCGATGATGCCGAACAGGGTACCAGCGCGCAAGAACGGCGTGACACGCAGCGCGGGCCAGTCGAACTGGTTCTGGGCCAACCACGCCACCGCGCCGAGTGCGCACGAGGCCATGACCAGTTTCACGAAGAACAGTGCCCAACCCGGCTGCGCGCGATAGATGCCGCGCTTGCGCAGACCGATGAACAGCAGCAGAGCATTCAGGCAGGCGCCCACGCCAATCGACAGCGCCAGGCCGGTCACGCCCAGCAGCGGCACAAAGACGAGATTGAGCAACTGGGTGGCGACGATCACGCCGGTGGCGATGCGCACCGGTGTACGCACGTTCTGTGTCGCATAAAACGCCGGCGCCAGCGTCTTGACCAGGATGATGCCGAGCAGGCCGGCGGCGTAGGCGGTCAGCGGAAGGCTGGAGGCGTGCACTGCCGCGGCGGTGAATTTGCCGTAGTTGAACAGGGTGGCGATGAGTGGCTCGGCCAGCACCGCCATGCCGACCGCGGCCGGCATGGCCAGTAAAAATGTCAGGCGCAGGCCCCAGTCCAGCAGGGACGAGTATTCGGTGGCGTCGCCCTCGGCATTCGCCTTGGACAGGCTGGGCAGCAGCACCGTACCCAGCGCCACGCCGAGTAAACCGATCGGGAACTCCATCAGGCGGTCGGCATATTGCAGCGCCGATACGCTGCCGGCAGCCAGGCTGGCGGCGATGCTGGTATTGATTAACAGGCTGATCTGCGCCGCCGCGACCGCGAACACGGCCGGGCCCATGCGCGCCAGCATGCGCCGCACCCCGGCGTCGTGCAGGCCGGAGAGGGGATTGAAGGAGAGCTTCGGCAGCATGCCGATTTTGACCAGCGCCGGCACCTGGATCGCCACTTGCAGAATGCCGCCGACGCAGACGCCCACCACCATCGCATACACGGGCTGGGCAAAATATTTTACGAGGAACAGTGCCGCCAGGATTTGCGAGACATTCAGCAGCACCGGTGCGAAGGCGGGAATCTTGAATTCACGCCAGGTATTGAGGATGCCGCCGGCCAGCGCCGCCATCGACATGCAAATGATGTATGGGAACATGATACGGGTCATCAGGACCGCATCGTCGAATGCTTCCGGCGCCAGGCCGCTGGCAATCAAGGCTAGCAAACCGGCGCTGCCGAGGATGCCGGCGATGGTCACCAGCAAGGTGGCCCAGACCAGCGAATTGGCGACATGGTCGACCAGGCTCTTGGTGGCCTGGTCGCCGTGCTGGGTTTTGTATTCGGCCAGAATCGGGACAAACGCTTGTGAGAACGCCCCTTCGGCAAACAGGCGGCGCAGCAGGTTGGGGATGCGGTAGGCGATGATGAAGGCATCGGTGTAGGCGGAGGCACCAAAGGCGCGCGCGAACAGGCTCTCGCGCAGCAGGCCGGTGATACGGGACAGCATGGTCATGCTGGAGATTGCTGCGACGGTTTTAAGCAGGTTCATGGGGCCGAATTATAGCGTGGCAAGCAAGTCAACAATAAGCGCATCGGCGGCCGTTTCGTTCACAGCCAACCTTCGAACCGTCATACCGGCGCAGGCCGGTACCCATGGTGAGCGTCTGGCATGGGTGGCCGTGTCGATACTGCGAACGCAGCATGGAAACCTCGCTTTGAATTTTGAATTGCCGGATACGCATTCCTCCGCTATAATCCTGGGCTGTACAGAATTCTGTTACGCAGACACTAATGTTTGGCAAGCACTGGTTTGACAGCAAGCTTATTTCGGAAAAATGAATGAGCGTGTTTGACGAACATGAATGTTTGCAAACGCAACTTGACCCGAACTAGGAAATTCCATGGCAAATACCGCACAAGCGCGCAAACGCGCTCGTCAAGCAGTTAAGCAAAACGCACAAAATTCGTCGCAGCGTTCCACCTTGCGTACCGCCATCAAGGCTGTCCGTAAAGCGATCCAGGCTGGCGACAAAGCAGCTGCTACCGCAATCTTCCAGACTTCGGTCTCGAAAATCGACAGCATCGCTGACAAGAAAATCATCCACAAGAACAAAGCTGCACGTCACAAGAGCCGCCTGGCCGCTGCCCTGAAGGCACTGTCGGCTTAATTGACGATCGTGCGCGCGACCCAGGTCGCGCAGGCAGAGTTAGTGCTTGGAAAAACCCGCCCGATCATCGATCCGGCGGGTTTTTTCGCTTCCCGTACCGATTCGTTTCGCCCAGCATGGGATAATGTGTAACAGAACGAATTTTCGAGTTTCAGACCTTGCGACAATGTTCGCAAACACCGAGGAAAACGCGCATGAGCAGTGATCAGACCATCATCTATACCCTGACCGACGAGGCGCCACTGTTGGCGACCCACGCCTTCTTGCCAGTCGTCTCCGCCTTCGCCAAGGCGGCCGGCGTGACCGTCGAGCCTAGCGATATTTCCGTTGCGGCCCGTATCCTGGCCAGCTTCCCTGAATTGTTGACGCCGGAGCAGCGCGTGCCGGATGCCCTGATCGACCTGGGCGCCAAGACACTCCAGCCAGAAACGAATATCATCAAATTGCCGAACATCAGCGCCTCGGTATCGCAGCTGGAAGCGGCCATCAAGGAACTGCAGGACAAGGGCTACCCGATTCCCGACTATCCCGCCGACGCCAAAACCGATGAAGAAAAAGCCCTGAAAGCCAAGTACGGCAAGTGCATCGGTTCGGCCGTGAACCCGGTCCTGCGCGAAGGTAACTCCGACCGCCGCGCGCCGCGCGCCGTCAAGGAATACGCCCGCAAGAACCCGCACTCGATGGCCAAATGGTCGCCGGCCTCGCGCACCCACGTGTCGCACATGACCGAAGGCGATTTTTATCACGGTGAGAAATCGCTGACCATCGCGGGCGCCCGCGATGTCAAGATGGAGCTGATTACCAAGAGTGGAAAAGCAATTGTCCTGAAGAACAAGGTGTCGCTGCTCGACAGCGAAGTCATCGACTCGATGTTCATGAGCCGCAAGTCGCTGCTCAAGTTCTACGAAGAGCAGATCGAAGACGCCAAAGAAACCGGCGTCATGTTTTCCCTGCACGTCAAGGCGACCATGATGAAGGTCTCGCACCCGATCGTGTTCGGCCACTGCGTGCGCATGTTCTACAAGGAAGCGTTCGAAAAACACGGCGCGCTGTTTGACAGCCTGGGCGTGAACGTCAACAACGGCATGGCCGACCTGTACAACAAGATCGACACGCTGCCGGTCTCGCAGCGCGACGAAATCATCCGTGATATCCACGCCTGCCAGGAACACCGTCCGGCGCTGGCCATGGTCGATTCGGCCAAGGGCATCACCAACTTCCATTCGCCGAACGACGTCATCGTCGACGCCTCGATGCCAGCCATGATCCGCGCCGGCGGCAAGATGTACGGCGCCGACGGCCGCCTGAAGGAAGTCAAGGCAGTCATCCCGGAAAGCACCTTTGCCCGCATCTATCAGGAAATCCTGAATTTCTGCAAATGGCATGGCGCGTTCGATCCGAAAACCATGGGCACCGTGCCGAACGTCGGCCTGATGGCGCAGCAAGCCGAAGAATACGGCTCGCACGATAAAACCTTCGAAATTCCGGAAGACGGCGTGGCCAACATCACCGACCTGGCCACCGGCGAAGTGCTGTTGTCGCAAAACGTCGAGCAGGGCGATATCTGGCGCATGTGCCAGGTCAAGGACGCGCCGATCCGCGACTGGGTCAAGCTGGCCGTCGCGCGCGCGCGCAACTCGGGTATGCCTGCCGTGTTCTGGCTTGACCCGTACCGTCCGCATGAGAATGAGCTGATCAAAAAGGTCCGGACCTACCTGAAGGACCACGACACGACCGGCCTGGACATCCAGATCATGTCGCAAGTGCGCGCCATGCGTTACACCTGCGAGCGCGTGATCCGCGGCCTGGACACCATCTCGGTGACCGGTAACATCCTGCGCGACTACCTGACCGACCTGTTCCCGATCATGGAACTGGGCACCTCCGCCAAGATGCTGTCGATCGTCCCGCTGATGGCCGGCGGCGGCATGTACGAAACGGGCGCCGGCGGTTCGGCCCCGAAACACGTGCAGCAGCTGGTTGAAGAAAACCACCTGCGCTGGGATTCGCTGGGCGAGTTCCTGGCGCTGGCGGTCTCGTTCGAAGACCTCGGCATCAAGACCGGCAACGCGAAAGCCAAAGTGCTGGCCAGGACGCTCGACGCCGCCACCGGCACGCTGCTGGACAACCGCAAATCGCCATCGCCGAAAACCGGCGAGCTCGACAACCGCGGCAGCCAGTTCTACCTGTCGATGTACTGGGCAATGGCGCTGGCCGCGCAAACCGACGATGCCGAGCTGGCAGCGTACTTTGCGCCGGTTGCCAAAGCGCTGACGGCGAATGAAGCGACCATCGTCGCCGAATTGTTGGCAGTGCAGGGCAAGCCGGTCGATATCGGCGGCTACTACAAACTGGACGAAGCCAAGGTCAGCGCAGCAATGCGTCCTAGTCCGACCTTCAACGCCACGATCGACGCACTGGTGTAACCCGCACCTGCTTGATCAAAACCCGCCTGGCCTGACGGTCTGGCGGGTTTTTTTATTTCTTGATCAATCCAGCCGACACCTGCACGAACTCGCCCGGCATCAATGGGTGCGTCGCCAGAGAAAATGGCCCGATGCTGCTGCGCACCAGGCGCAGCGTGGGCAGGCCGACGGCGGCCGTCATCCGGCGTACTTGCCGGTTCTTTCCTTCTTCCAGCGTGATGGCGATCCAGCTGGTTGGCTTGTCGGCGCGCGCGCGGATCGGCGGGTTGCGTGGCCATAGCCAGTCCGGCGCGGCGATCTGCACGGCACGGCATGGTTTCGTGATGAAGTCGCCGAGGTCAAGCGGGGCTTGCAAGCGCGTGAGCGCCGCGGCGTCGGGCACGCCATCGACCTGCACCAAATAGGTTTTCGCTTCCTTGTGATCAGGGTGGGCAATCTTGTGCTGCAGGCCACCATCGTCGGTAAGCAGCATCAGGCCTTCGCTATCGGCGTCGAGCCGACCGGCAGGATAGACGCCGGGAATGGTCACATAATCGGCCAGCGATTCACGACCTTCCTGCGGGGAAAACTGGCAGAGCACCTGGAAAGGTTTATTGAAAAGAATGAGCATAGACGCAACTTGTAATGTAGTCGGGCATAATAGTTCATCTGCAAAGCAGAGCATGACTTATACCGATTAATAAAGAGAGCGCGATGTATCAACATATCCAAGTGCCGGCGGACGGCCAGAAAATCACGGTCAATCCCGATTTGACGCTGACTGTACCAGACAACCCGATCATCCCTTACATCGAAGGCGACGGCACCGGTCGCGACATCACGCCGGTGATGCTGAAGGTGGTCGACGCCGCCGTCGCCAAGGCCTATGGCGGCGCGCGCAAGATCGGCTGGATGCAGATCTATGCCGGCCTGAAGGCCACCGAAGTCTACGGTCCCGACGTGTGGCTGCCGGAAGAAACCCTGGCCGTGTTGCGTGAATACATCATCTCGATCAAGGGCCCGCTGACCACGCCGGTGGGTGGCGGCATTCGTTCGCTCAACGTGGCGCTGCGTCAGCAGCTCGACCTGTATGCTTGTATCCGTCCGGTGCGTTATTTCGCCGGCGTGCCGTCGCCGTTGAAAGCGCCGGAGAAAACCGATATGGTGATCTTCCGTGAGAACTCGGAAGACATTTATGCCGGCATCGAATATGTGCAAGGCTCGCCGGAAGCGAAAAAACTGATCGATTTCCTGGTGCAAGAAATGGGCGTCACCAAGATCCGCTTTCCGCAAACCTCGGCGATCGGCATCAAGCCGGTGTCGGTGGAAGGCACCGAGCGCCTGGTGCGCAAGGCGATCCAGTACGCGATCGAGCATGACAAACCATCGGTGACCATTGTCCACAAGGGCAATATCATGAAGTACACCGAGGGCGGGTTCCGCGACTGGGGCTACGCGCTGGCGCAGAAGGAGTTCGGCGCCGTACTGATTGATGGCGGCCCATGGTGCAAGTTCAAGAATCCGAACACCGGGCGCGACATCGTCATCAAGGATTCGATCATGGACGCTTTTTTACAACAGATTTTGCTGCGCCCGGTTGAGTACAGCGTGATCGCCACCATGAATCTGAACGGCGACTATATTTCCGACGCCTTGTCGGCGCAGGTGGGCGGCATCGGCATTGCGCCGGGCGGCAACCTGTCCGACTCGATCGCGATGTTCGAGGCGACGCACGGCACCGCGCCCAAGTATGCTGGGAAGAATTACGTGAATCCGGGGTCCTTGATCCTGTCGGCGGAAATGATGCTGCGCCATCTGGGCTGGCTGGAGGCCGCCGACCTGATCATCGCATCGATGCAGAAGGCGATCGCATTGAAGCGGGTGACCTACGATTTTGCACGCATGATGGAAGACGCGACGCAGGTGTCGTGCTCGGGCTTTGGCGACGTGATGATCGAGAATATGTAAATCAGACGGACGAAAAAAAACCCTGCCGCAGCAAGGGTTTTTTGCTTGCGATCCGGGGAGGAATCAACCGCCCTGGATGTTCGATGCTTGCTTGCCTTTAGGACCTTGGGTGACTTCGAACGTCACTTTTTGACCTTCTTTGAGGGTCTTAAAACCGTTCATGTTGATTGCGGAAAAGTGCGCAAACAAATCTTCGCCGCCATCGTCTGGGGTGATGAAGCCAAAGCCTTTGGAATCATTGAACCACTTAACAGTACCTGTTGCCATAAAAAGAACTTTCAAATTAAATTCGAATCACACGAGCCATAAAGGCAAAGAAGCTTCCTGCCCTCTCAGCCTGCTCACTTCTTTATCAACAAGTACAAAAATACAAGTCGATTAGCCATTGTTGGTCTGAAAAGCAACGAAAGTCAAGCGCTTTTCAAATGCTGTTGCCGAATCATCCACAGCAGGGCAAAAACGACGCACTTGTTTTTCGCAATCGGAACGCCATCTGCGCTTGACTACGAAAAAGCGTAAGATGGAACCATATCGAACTGGCCTGATGTTTACGTAGGGCATCAGCAAATGAAAGCACTAGAATAGACGTATGGCAACTAAGCACGATACTGAAGAACTGCTGGAGCGGCAGGTAGTCAAGCCGCCGCCGCTGTACCAGGTGGCGCTGCTCAACGACGACTACACACCAATGGAATTTGTGGTGGCGGTGATCCAGGAGTATTTTAATAAGGATCGCGAGACGGCAACGCAGATCATGTTGTCGGTTCATCGCCACGGGAAAGGTGTGTGCGGCGTGTTTTCCAAAGATATAGCGTGTACCAAAGTGGAGTTTGTCTTAACGCATGCGCGCAAGGCGGGGCATCCCCTGCAGTGCGTGATGGAGGAAGTATGATTGCGCAGGAATTAGAAGTCTCTTTACACATGGCCTTCGTGGAAGCCCGCCAGGCACGGCATGAGTTCATTACCGTTGAACATTTGCTGCTCGCCTTGCTGGACAACCCATCGGCCGCTGAAGTCCTGCGTGCATGCGCGGTCAATATTGACGACTTGCGCAAGACTTTAACCAATTTTATCGGGGACAACACACCGACGGTGCCTGGCACCGGCGAAGTGGACACCCAACCGACACTCGGCTTTCAGCGCGTGATTCAACGCGCCATCATGCACGTGCAGTCCGCCTCGAATGGCAAGAAGGAAGTCACCGGCGCAAATGTGCTGGTCGCGATCTTCGGCGAGAAGGATTCGCACGCGGTCTACTACCTGCATCAGCAGGGCGTGACCCGCCTGGACGTGGTGAATTTCATTTCGCACGGCGTGCGCAAGGACCAGCAGGTCGATGCCCAGAAGGCATCGGAAGGCGTGGAAGAGCCGCAAGTCGAAGGGCAGGCCAAGGAAAGCCCGCTCGACCAGTTCACGCTCAACCTGAACAAGGCAGCTGCCGAAGGCAAGATCGATCCACTGATCGGTCGTGAAGAAGAGGTCGACCGTGTCATCCAGATCCTGTGCCGCCGCCGCAAGAACAACCCGCTGCTCGTCGGTGAAGCCGGCGTGGGTAAGACCGCCATCGCCGAAGGTCTGGCATGGCGCATCGTCCAGGAAGATGTCCCGGAAATCCTGCAGAACGCTGTCGTGTTCTCGCTGGACATGGGCGCCTTGCTGGCCGGTACCAAATACCGCGGCGACTTTGAGCAGCGCCTGAAGGCGGTTCTGAAGCAGTTGAAGGAAACGCCGCACGGTATCCTGTTCATCGACGAAATCCACACCATCATCGGTGCGGGTTCGGCCTCGGGCGGCACGCTGGACGCGTCCAATCTGCTCAAGCCGGCCCTGGCGAACGGCCAGCTCAAGTGCATCGGTGCGACCACGTTCACGGAATACCGTGGCGTGTTCGAAAAAGACCATGCCTTGTCGCGCCGCTTCCAGAAGGTCGACGTCAACGAGCCGACGGTCGAACAGACCATCCAGATTTTGCGTGGCCTGAAATCGCGCTTCGAAGAGCACCATGGCGTGAAGTATTCGTCGTCGGCGCTGTCGACGGCGGCCGAGCTGGCGGCACGTTTCATCAACGACCGTCATTTGCCCGACAAGGCGATCGACGTCATCGACGAAGCGGGTGCAGCGCAACGTATCCTGCCGAAGTCGAAGCAAAAGAAAACGATCGGCAAGACCGAGATCGAGGACATCATCGCGAAAATCGCGCGCATTCCTCCGCAAACGGTCAATCAGGACGACCGCAGCAAGCTGCAGACCATCGACCGCGATTTGCGCAACGTCGTATTCGGCCAGGAGCCGGCCATCGATGCGCTGTCGTCGGCCATCAAGATGGCGCGTGCCGGTCTCGGCAAGACTGACAAGCCGATTGGCTCGTTCCTGTTCTCGGGACCGACCGGTGTCGGCAAGACCGAGGTGGCCAAGCAACTGGCGTTCATCCTGGGCATCGAGCTGATTCGTTTCGATATGTCGGAGTACATGGAGCGTCACGCGGTATCGCGCCTGATCGGTGCGCCGCCGGGTTACGTCGGGTTCGACCAGGGCGGTTTGCTGACCGAAGCCATCACCAAGAAACCGCATGCGGTGCTGTTGCTGGACGAAATTGAAAAAGCCCACCCGGACATTTTCAACATCCTGCTGCAGGTGATGGACCACGGCACGCTGACCGACAACAACGGGCGCAAGGCCGACTTCCGCAACGTGATCATCATCATGACCACGAATGCTGGTGCGGAAAGCCTGACCAAGCGCTCGATGGGATTCACCGACAGCAAGGCTGCCGGCGACGAGATGGCCGACATCAAGCGCATGTTCACGCCGGAATTCCGCAACCGGATCGATGCGATCATCAGCTTCCGTGCGCTGGACGAAGAAATCATCCTGCGCGTGGTCGACAAGTTCCTCATGCAGCTGGAAGAACAGTTGCACGAGAAAAAAGTCGAGGCGATCTTCACCGAGAAGCTGCGCAAGTTCTTGTCGAAGAAGGGTTTCGATCCGCAGATGGGCGCGCGTCCGATGGCACGCCTCATCCAGGACATGATCCGCAAGGCGCTGGCCGACGAGCTGTTGTTTGGCCGCCTGGTCAACGGCGGGCGCATCACGGTCGACCTGAACGAGAAGGACGAAGTCGTACTGGAGTTCCCGGAGTCCGATCCGCTGCCGCCACCGGCGCCGGCAGAGACTGTCGAAATCGAGTAAGCACCCAAAAAACCCGGCAGCGCCGGGTTTTTTACATTTGAAACCCTTTCATCTCTGCCACGCTGCCGGCCATGAACTCGATGAACAAGGTGGTACGCAGCGGACGGTAGCGCCGCGATGGCATCAACAGTGACAGTTGCTGGTTTTCGCCGCGCCATGCCGGCAGCACGGTGACCAGGGCGCCGGATGCCAGCAAGTCTTCGACCAGCCAGACCGGACACAGCCCGATACCTGCACCGGCGGCCAGACTGTCGCGGATGGCGACCGCATTATTCACGCGAAACCGTCCGTTCGTTGCAACGGTGACCGTGCGTGAGCCCGCCGTCAGATCGACCAGGTCGCCACGCGGCGCCCAGGCAAAGCGGACATAGTCGTGTTCGGCCAATTGTTCAGGCTGCAACGGGGCGCCACGCGCCGCCAGGTAGGCCGGCGACGCCACCAGCAAGCGCGCCGATGTGCCCAGGCTGCGCGCCACGGCGGTGGGCGGCAGGATGCTGCCGAGACGCAGCGCTACGTCGACGCCTTGTTCCACCAGGTCGACGAAGTGGTCATTCAGAATTAACTCGAGCTGCACCTGTGGATAGCGCGCCAGGAATTGCTGCACCAGGGCGTTGAGGCGCAACTGGCCAAACGCGACCGGCGCATTCACGCGCAGCAGTCCGGCGGCCTGTTCCGTTGCGCCTTGCGCGGCGGCGACCGCCTGGCCGAATTCGGCCAGCACCAGCAGGGCGCGTGCATAGAAACGTTGACCGGGTTCGGTCAGCGTCAGTCCCGTCGTGCTGCGTTCGAGCAAGCGCACCCCGAGTTCGGCTTCGAGCCCGCGCAGCACCTTGCTGATGTGCGGTTGCTGGCTGCCTTCCTCGCGCGCAACGGCGCTCAAGCTGCGCAGTTCCACGGCGCGCACGAAATACCGCATGGCCCTGATCGTATCCATTGCTCACCCATTCCAAAATGGAATATAGGATAGTCGACTTTTCGCTCTACCTCATCAAATTGATTTGACCTACCTTGTCTGACTCCTCACCACTGAAGAACCGACATCATGTTTACTGCCGCCATCCTCTCCGCCGCGCTATGGCAAACCACCTGGTTTGCCGCGCCCCAGCCCACCTGGGACAGCACATTCGTCCTCCCCACCAATATCCCGGTCAGCCTGTCCAACCAGACCGTGCGCGAGGTCGTGCGCAGCAGCGTCGGTGGCAGGCAGGTGCGGGTACAGTTGTCGAATCGTTACGGCAGCACGCCCTTGACCATTGGCGCCGTCCGGATCGCGCTGGCGCGTGACGGCGGCCAGATCGACCCCGCGTCCGAGCGTGCGCTGACTTTCAATGGCAGCGCATCCGTCGTCGTCCCTGCCGGCGCGCCGGTCCTGAGCGACCCCATCGATTTCGTGCTCAAGCCGCTGACGCGCGTGGCGGTCAGCACCGACTTTCCCGCCCCCACGCCGGTGCACACCTTTCACTGGGGCGACCAGCAAACCGCGTATGTCACAAGCGGCAACGCACCCGCGCAGCACGTGAAGGGCCGTTTGTTTCTCACCAGTTTGCTGGTCGATGCCGGTCCGCAAGCGCACACCGTCATCGCCTTGGGCGATTCGATTACCGATGGCAATGGATCGACACCGGACGCCAACCGGCGCTGGCCCGACCTGCTCGCGCAACGCCTGGCGCCAAAGGGTGTGGCGGTGGTGAATGCGGGTATCTCCGGCGCGCGCCTGCTCGGCGACAAGATGGGCGCCAACGCACTGGCCCGCTTCGAGCAGGACGTGCTGGCCCAGCCCGGCGCCAAAACCGTGATTGTTTTATTGGGCATCAACGACATCGGCTGGCCCGGCAGCCCGTTCGCTCCCGGCGACCCCGCCGCCAGCGCAGATCAGCTCATTGCAGGCTACCGGCAATTGATCACCCTGGCCCGCACGCACCAGGTCCGCATCGTCGGCGCCACCTTGCCGCCGTTCGAAGGTGCGCTGGCCGGCACGCCGTTTGCCGGGCATTTCAGCACGCAAAAAGAGCGGGTGCGCATGGCTGTCAACCACTGGCTGCGCACGGCGGGCGCGTTCGATGCGGTGGTTGATTTCGATGCCGTGCTGCGCGACCCGGGCCATCCGGCGCGGCTCTTGCCAGCCTACGATTCGGGCGACCATTTGCATCCCGGCGATGCGGGCTATCAAGCCATGGCAGCCGTGTTTGAAGTGCAAAAATGTTCGGATGACAACAACATTATCACCAATTGTATTTCTTTTAGGTAATATTGACGTCACATTCACCCGGTACAGTGGCGCCATTCTGTTAATGGAACCGCCATGAAACTTTCTTTTCTACCCACCCGGACCCGCATTCTTGCCGCCTTCGGCCTGGTGATGCTGATCATCGCGCTGATCTCGGCAACGGCCGGGTGGCGCATGCAGGCAGCCGACAGCCTGACAACCGACCTGGTGGCCGACAAGCTGGTGCGCCAGCAACTCGCAAGCAGCCTGATCGGCGAAGCGCGGCTGGCCGGCTTGACCACAGTCGCCATCGCCCGCAGCGACAGTCTCGAGGTGGCCGACTATTTCCAGGCGCAGCTGGTACGCGGCGACCAGCAAGCGGCGCGCCTGATGCGCAGCCTGCTGGCCATGCCGCACCAGGCCGATGAAAGCCGCCTGATCGCGGCAGTCCAGGCGCAAGCGCTGGCGGCGACCAACGTGGGCAAAGAAATCATGAAGCAAAAGGACATGGGCCGCACGCAGGACGTGGAGACCATGCTGGCCAACCAGTTGCAGCCAGCGCAGGCGCGCCATGCCGCCGCCCTGCAAGCCTTGCTTGACCTGGAAACGCGCCAGGCGCAGCAACTGGCGAAGGCCTCGACCGCCGCGTCGCACGCCAGCCTGGCGCTGTTGCTGGGCCTGGGGCTGGCAGCGCTGGCGGTGAGCGTGCTGCTGGCCTGGCGCCTGACGCAGTCGATCGTGCCGCCGCTGCAGCAAGCCGTGGCGCTGGCGCAGCAAGTGGCCGCCGGCGACTTGCGCGCAAACATCACGCATGGTCGCAGCGATGAGATCGGCCAATTGTTCGACGCCTTGAACGGCATGACGCGCGCCGTGTCGGCCACGGTGGCGCAAGTACTCGAAGGCGCGCGCGCCATCGATGGCGCCTGCTCCCTGATTGCTCACGGCAACCTCGACCTGGCCGCGCGCAGCGAACGCACCGCCGGCACGCTGGAAGAAACCGCTGCCGCCATGGAAGAGCTGACCAGTTCGGTTCAGTACAACAACACCAGCACCAATGAAGCCGACCGCCTGGCACGCGCCACCTCGCAAGTGGCTGGCAAGGGTGGCCAGGCGGTTGCCGAAATGGTCGACAAGATGCTGGCCATCGGCCAGTCGGCCACGCGCATCGTTGATATCACCAGCATCATCGACGGCATTGCGTTCCAGACCAATATCCTGGCGCTGAACGCTGCCGTGGAAGCGGCGCGGGCAGGCGAGCAGGGCCGCGGCTTCGCCGTGGTGGCGTCCGAAGTGCGCAACCTGGCGCAACGTTCGGCCGCAGCCGCGCGCGAAATCAAGGCGGTGATCGCGGCGTCGAACCTGGAAATTGCAGCGGGCACGACGATGGCGCAGGCAGCCGGCGCCACCATGCAGGAAATCGTGCGCGGTGTCACGAGCGTATCGGAGATCCTGACGGCGATTAACATGGCCAGCACCGAGCAAGCCGCTGGTATCGCCGAAGTTGGGCAAGCGGTGGCCGATATGGACAGCGCCACGCAGCAAAATGCCGCATTGGTGCAACAGGGTGCCAGTGCCGCCGAGGCGATGCGCCTGCAGGCCGGTGAATTGACGGCGCTGGTGGCGACCTTTCAGCTGGCGTCAGCAGCAGCGGCGCCGCCGCAAGGACAAAAAAAGACCGCCCGTATGGCGGCCGTGGCCCAACTGCGCTTCGCCTGATCAGGGCGTTTCGCGCGCGACCAGCTTGATGATCGCCATCGAGCAATTGCCGCCTTTTTCCTGCGAGCGTTCGGCGGCCTTCTCGATCAGGCGTTCGGACGCTGCGCGCGGCGCTTTGCGATGCACCGCAGCGCCAAGTTCCTTGTCCGTAAAGAAATGCCAGAGGCCGTCGCTGCACAGCAAAAAACTGTCGCCGGGCGCCAGGTCGGTGTGGCGGCCCACCGTGACGAACGGTTCCTTGCGGCTATTGCCCAGCAAATTGATCAGCAATTTCGAATGGCGGTGGTTGCGTGCCGCCTCGATCGGCAGGCGGTCGGCCACCAGGCTGTCGATGTATTCGCCGTCGCCGCTGCGGCTGGCGCATTCTCCGCTGACAAAACGGTAGAGGCGCGAGTCGCCCACGTGGGCCCACACCGCTTCCCCGTGCGGGGAGATCAGCAGGCCGACGAAACTGGCATGCGCCTCGGTCTTCGCGGCAATCGCATTCATGCACATCACCATGTGCGCTTCGTGGACGATGTCGCGTAACACTTGTTCCATGCGGGGCAAGTCGGCGTGATCGCTGCCTTTATACAGGTCGAAAACTTGCTTGCCGGTGTGCAGCACTTGCTCGGCGCCGGACGTGCTGTTCAAGCCGTCGGACAATAAGGCCAGCACATAGCCAGGCGCGCGGGCACCCGTCATTAGCGCTACGCGGTCGTTTTGTTGCGGCTGGTTTCCGATATGTTGCGCGGTCCCCGCTTCGATCTTGAATTCACTCATAAAAACTGAAGCTTTCCCTTGCCTGTCACCAGTTCGATATTGGCGGTAACGTCGCTGTAGATTAAACTATGCACCAACATGCACGAATGTTGCAATACGCAAATCTTACATGGCCCGCATACCGAGCGCTTCCACGCTTGCTCATTCTTACAATTCTGTTTGGAACAGCCCCATCATGATCGAAGTGAACGATATCCAGCGCCGCCTGATTGAACTCGACGTGGAACATCGCGACCTGGACGCGGTCATCGACATGCTGATCCTCGATGGACACGCAGACCAGTTACAATTGCGCCGCCTCAAAAAGCGCAAGCTGCAACTGAAAGACCACATCACCTTGCTCAAGATGCAACTGGTGCCGGACGTGCCGGCGTGAACGCTGTTCGCTTCCACTGAAATGCCACTTTGACCGATTCCCTTCCTGACGCCAGCGCCCCAGTCGCAACCACCGACGCTGCCGCCCTGCCTGTGGGCAAGCACGATGCCGAGATCGACCGCCTGTTCGGCGCCGGCGGCCCGCTCGCGCCCGCCGTTGGCAGTTTTACGCCGCGCCGCTCGCAAACCGAGATGGCAAAGTCGGTCGCGTCCGCCATTGCCGGCCAGACCGTCCTGATGGCCGAAGCAGGTACTGGCACCGGCAAGACCTTCGCCTACCTGGTGCCGGCGCTGCTATGGGGCGGCAAGACCATCGTCTCGACCGGTACCAAAAACTTGCAGGATCAATTGTTTTCGCGCGACATTCCGACCGTACGCGCTGCGCTGCGTGCGCCGGTGTCGGTGGCCTTGCTCAAGGGCCGCTCGAATTACGTCTGCCACTACCACCTCGAGCGCACCTTGCAGAACGGCCGCCTGACCTCGCGCGATGACGTCGGCTACCTGCGCGAAATTTCCCGCTTCATCAAGATGACCAGTTCGGGCGACAAGGCCGAGCTGTCCAAAGTGCCGGAAAACGCGCCGATCTGGAACCTGGTCACCTCCACGCGCGACAGCTGCATGGGCGCCGAGTGCCAATACTATCAGGATTGCTTCGTCATGAAAGCGCGCCGCGAAGCGCAGCAGGCCGACGTGGTGGTGGTCAACCACCACCTGTTCTTTGCCGACGTGGCCTTGAAAGACACCGGCGTGGCCGAGCTGCTGCCATCGGCCAACACCATCATTTTCGATGAGGCGCACCAGCTGCCCGATACGGCGACCTTGTTCTTCGGCACCACCGTGTCGAGCTCGCAAGTGCTGGAATTGTGCCGCGACGTGCTGGCCGAAGGCCTGGCGCACGCGCGTGGCGGCCCCGACTGGGCCAAGGTCGTGATGGCAGTGGAAAAAGCGGCGCGCGATTTGCGCCTGACTTTTCCGCAGGACAGCATGCGCCTGGCACTGCCGCAAATTCCGACCAGTTCCGACTTTTTCCCGGCGCTGGAAAAGCTGCAGCTCGAACTCGACGGCATGATCGATACGCTGGAAGACCAGGCCGCGCGCGCCGAAACCATCGAGGCCTGCCGCGTGCGCGCGGTCGACCTGGCCGCGGCCTATAAAGCCTGGAAGCCCGACCCGAAAGGCAAAGTGGCCGCCGGCGAAGAAGCGGTGTTGTGGGTGGAAGCCTTTTCGTCGTCGGTGCAGCTGCACAAGACGCCGCTGTCGATCGCGCCGATTTTTTCCAACCAGCGCGAAGGCACGCCGCGCAGCTGGATTTTTACCTCCGCCACCCTGGCCGTGAAAAGCGATTTTAAACATTTCTCGAACCAGATGGGCCTGACGGGCGAGCCGGCCATGACGTGGCCGAGCCCGTTCGACTACGAACAGCAAGGCTTGCTGTACGTGCCGAACGGTTTGCCGGAGCCGAACTCGATGGGCTACACGGATGCGGTGATCGATGTCGCCTTGCCGGTCATCGAAGCAGCCGGCGGGCGCACCTTTTTCCTGTGCACCACCATTCGCGCGGTAAAACATGTGTCCGAGCGTTTGCGGCGCGAATTCGCCGACCGCGGCCTCGACTATCCCTTGTTCGTGCAGGGCGAGCGCGGCCGCACGGAGTTGCTCGACAATTTCCGCAGCGCGGGAAACGGCGTGCTGGTCGGCAGCCAGAGTTTCTGGGAAGGCGTCGACGTGCGCGGCGATGCATTGTCGCTGGTCATCATCGACAAGCTGCCATTTTCGCCGCCCGACGATCCGGTGCTGGCCGCGCGCATCGAAGTGATGGAAAAGCAGGGCATGAATGGCTTCATGCACCACCAGCTGCCGGAAACCATCATCAACCTGAAACAGGGCGCCGGCCGCCTGATCCGCGACGAAACGGATCGCGGCGTGCTGATGATCTGCGATCCGCGCCTGATTTCCAAGCCGTACGGCAAGCGCATCTGGCAAAGCTTGCCGCCGTTCAAACGCACCCGCCTCGAAGCGGACGTGATTGCTTTTTTCAAGCCTGCGGAATGATCACGACCTTGCCGGTGACCTTGCGCGCCGCCATGTCATTGAGCGCCTGCGCCGTCTGCGCCAACGGATAACGTGCCGAAATGCGCGGCCGGATCGTGCCTTTCGCCAGCCAGTCCAGCAGCTGACGCATGCCGGCCAGGTTGGCCTTCGGTTCGCGCCGGGCAAATTCGCCCCAGAACACGCCGACCACCGACGCACCTTTTAGCAGCATCAGGTTGAATGGCAGCGCCGGGATGGCGCCGTTGGCAAACCCGACGACCAAATAGCGCCCGCCCCAGGCAATCGAGCGGAATGCCGGTTCGGCGTAGTCGCCGCCGACCGGGTCGTAAATCACGTCCGGGCCCTTGCCGCCCGTGGCGGCCTTGATCGCTTCCCTTAAATCTTCGGTGCTGTAGTTGATGCACACGTCAGCGCCATGCTCGCGGCACACGGCAAGTTTTTCGGCGCTGGACGCCGCGGCAATCACCCGTGCCCCCAGCGCCTTGCCGATCTCGATCGCCGCCAGGCCCACGCCGCCGGCTGCGCCCAGTACCAGCATGGTTTCGCCCGCCTGCAACGCGGCGCGATCGACCACTGCGTGATACGAGGTGCCGTAGGTGAGCGTGATGGCGGCCGCAGTATCGAAGTCCATGCCCGGCGGCATCGGCATCAGCATGCTGGCCGGCACCACGGCCTGTTCGGCAAACGCGCCCTGGCGCGTGAAGGCAATCACCTTGTTACCAGTCTTGTAGCCGGCGACGCCTTCACCGACGGCGCGGATCACGCCGGAAAACTCGTTGCCGGGCGTGAACGGCAGCTCGGGCTTGAACTGGTATTTCCCCTGGACCGTCAGGACATCGGGAAAATTCACGCCGGCCGCCTTGACGTCGACGACGACCTCACCGGGGCCGGCGACCAGATCGGACACTTCCTCTACGACGAGATCATCGGGCGGGCCCCACGCTTTGCAGACGACTGCTTTCATTTCTGTCTCCTCGTTAATTTTATTAAACCGTTGGTAAGTAATTATGCCCCAAGGCCCCGCCCGGCTGTGCGTCCGCAAAATGGCGCGTGTTTTGCTTGGCTACAGTCGAAAAGATGCGCATGGCACGGTTACCGTAATCGTTCTGCGATGCATGTCAATACAGGGGGAGAGCGATGGCGATCCGCTACGGTTGTTTCTTCAGTTATGCCCACGGTAAACATGAACTGATGCAGCGTTTCAAGGCCGCCCTGGTGGATGCGCTGCGCTGCTACCTGGAACCGCATTTCGACAACGAGGAAGAGCTGTTCGTCGACACCGAACAGCTGGGGGGCGGCGGCGACCTCGACCTCAAAATTGCACGCGCGATGTGCGAAAGCGTCTGCATGATTCTGATCTACACGCCGAAATACGAAGCGCATGCCTACACGCGGCGCGAGTATGCAGCCATGCAATTGATCGAACAGGAGCGCAGCGCCTGGTACACCATGCCCAGCAACCTGATCATTCCCGTGATCATGACGCAGCACCCGGAACATTTGCCGCCGCAAATTGCCAGCGCGCGCATGTACGTGGACTTTTCGCACTTTACGATGGCCACCACCGACCTCAAATCGAATCCGGAATTTCTGCCGCACATCGACAAGATCGTGAAACGCATTGCCACGCATTATCAGCTGCAGAAAAAGTTCACGCCGCCGGGCCACGACTGCAACCAATTCGTGCTCCCTGCTGTCCCACCACCGTGGCGCGCGACTGCGTCGCTGAATTTTCCGCGCATCTGACCCACCTGACAAAAGGAGAACCATGGACATGCCTAGCATCACGCCAGGTGCCGCGACCGGCGCGGGCGAGCTGACCACGTTTTATGCGTACGACAGCGGCGCGGCGCGCAGCCTGGTGCTGTCGAATATGGCCTGGCTGCTGGCCGGTCCGCGGCACGGCAGCCAGCCGGTGCTGATGATCGACTGGGACCTGGAAGCGCCCGGCCTGCATCACTTGTTCGGCAATGCCGGCGAGCGTCCCGGCTTGCTGGAATTGTTTACCGCCTGCCGCGACCAGCTGGCGGCCATGCCGCAGGACGGCGCGGATGCGCAGGCGAGGGCGCAGCAAATACTGGCCACCCACGACTGGCGCGACTACGTCGAGCGGGTCGATACCAGCCGCCCCCTGTACCTGTTGCGCGCCGGCCGCATCGACGCCAGCTACGGCGAACGCGCCGCGCGGCTCGACTGGGATGCCCTGTTTCTCGCCTGTCCACCCCTGCTGCTACATTGGCGCGTCCAGTTGGCCGCAGCGTTCCGCCACGTGTTCATCGATGCCCGCTGCGGCCGTTCGGCAGCGGTCAGCGTCTGCACCAGCTTGTTGCCCGATAAAATCGTCGGCCTGTTCACGCCATCCAGACGCAGCCTGGACGGCTTGTGCGGGGTGGTCGAGCGCGCCATCGCCTACCGCGTCACCCACGAGGAGGCCCAGCGGCCCTTGCTGCTGTACCCGCTGCCGTGCATGTCCACCCGCAGCGATGGCGCCTGGCCCCAGGCCTGGCGGCGTGTTTGCCGCGCCGCAGCGGCGCAGGTATCTGCGTCCAGCGCTGCGCAGCTTCCGGGTTATCAGCAGGAGCTCGAGTCATTGATGGAAGCGAGCTATGGCCGCACCCACCTGTCGCTGGAAAGCTATTTCGACAAAATACAGTTGGCGCCGCTCGATGCCGGCGACATCCCCGCGAGCGGTGCCGACGCCGACCGCCTGGCCACCGGGCGCACGCTGCTGGCCTTGCTCGACTGGTTTGCCGACGGCTATTTCCCATGGCAATCCCATGCCGAATTGATGCTGCTGCGCACCATCGTCGCGACCCTGGCTGTGGACCAGTCCCACGATGTGCACAAGCTGCTCGGGCGCTTTTCCGAGGCGTATGCGGGGGCGGGGCGCTATGCCGGCAGGGACGCGCCGGTGCAGTTTCCCGCCCTGCGCTCGCTGGCGCATGCCGTGCTGTCGGTGCCGGCGCCGCGCGTGGCCGATGCCGTCACCCACCAGCTCGATCATCTGCAACAACTGGTCGACCGGCAGGCGCTGTCCGAGGCGCGGCCCGTGGCCGACCGGCTGCGCGACCTGGTGCTGTGTCCGGCTGTGGCGCACGCCTTGCGCCGGCGCGGTGCGGCGCTGATCAAGCTGGTGTATCGCCACGACAACGATACCGACGCCTTGCTGGCCTTCACGCAGGATGAACTGGCGTCGCTGGAACAGGTACTGAACGAGGCGGTGGCCGGGCACCCGCTCGCAACGACGTGAAGTCAAGTGAATCTTGGTAACCTCTTGCTACAAATAAAGTTTGCCAGGTGCGCTAGGTGGGGTTGCTTCGGTTAAAATCGGCGCATGCGTATCCTCATTAGTAACGACGACGGTTATCTTGCACCAGGCCTCGCGGCGCTGGCGGATGCGCTCGCGTCGGTGGCGGAGATTACCGTGGTGGCGCCGGATGGCAACCGCTCCGGCGCATCGAACTCTCTGACACTCGACCGGCCGCTGTCGGTGCAGCGTGCGGCGAACGGTTTTTATGTCGTCAACGGCACGCCCAGCGACTGCGTTCACATCGCCATGACGGCCTTGCTCGCTACGCCGCCCGATCTGGTCGTGTCCGGCATCAACAACGGCCAGAACATGGGTGATGACACGCTCTATTCCGGCACCGTCGCCGCCGCCACCGAAGGCTATTTGTTCGGCATCCCGGCGATTGCTTTTTCGCAGGTCGATCCGGACTGGGCGCACGTCGACGCGGCTGGCCGGGTTGCGCGCGACATCGTGCTGCGCCACGCCGCCATGCTTGACGCGCCCTACCTGCTCAACGTGAATATTCCCAACCTGCCCTACGAGCAGATGGGCGCCTTCGTCGCCACCCGCCTCGGCAAGCGCCACCAGTCCGAACCGGTTGTGCGCATGCTCGACCCGCGCGGGCGCGAGATTTTCTGGATCGGTGGGGGGGGGGCGCCGGGCGCCCGGCGCGATGGCGGCGACGGCACCGATTTCCACGCGACCGCACAGGGCAGGGTGTCGATCACGCCGCTGCAGGTCGACCTGACCCACAAGCCGCAGTTGGCGCTGCTGCAGCAGGGGTTGGCGGGGTGGAACAAATGAGCGAAAAACGCAGCACCTTCCCCTTGCCCCTGTCGTCGGTGACCGGTCCGGCGCGCAAGGGCGTGGCGCCGGCCCCGGTGGCCACGCCGCAGACGGCCACGCGCAATGCCGCGCACCAGGCCTTCGTGCCGCCGGCCCAGCCGGCGTCGCCGCGCCAGCCCGGCTACGCCCCGCCCGGCAAGGTACAGCAGCACAAGCTGGTGTCGCCACACGAACGGCGCCAGCTGGAAAATCAGCATGAGCGCGCCGGCCAGGAGCGCCGCCAGCAGGAACGCGCGGCGCAGGACCGTCCCGACATGATGGTGTCCGATGCGGTGCGGCGCGCCATGGTCGCCCGGGTCGAGCGCCAGGGTGTGCGCGACCGGGCGGTGCTGGCAGCCATGCAGGCGGTGCCGCGCCACATGTTCCTGGAGCCGGCCATGTCGGCCCAGGCCTACGTCGACGCTTCGCTGCCGATTGGCCACAACCAGACCATTTCGCAGCCCTACATCGTGGCGCGCATGATCGAGGCGATGCAGGCGGGCCGGCCGCTTGGGCGCGTGCTCGAAATCGGCACCGGCTGCGGCTACCAGGCGGCGGTGCTGGCCTGTGTCGCGCAGGAGGTGTATTCGATCGAGCGCCTCAAGCCCTTGCACGAGCTGGCCAAGACTAATTTGCGGCCGCTGCGGATCCCAAACCTGCGCTTGCACTACGGAGATGGTATGCTTGGGCTGCCGCAGGTGGCGCCATTTGACGGCATTATCCTGGCGGCCGCCGGCATCGAAGTGCCGCGCGCCCTGCTGGAACAGCTGGCCATCGGCGCCCGGCTGGTCGCCCCCGTGGGTGGCCAGCAGCAGCATTTGCAGCGGATTACCCGCATCGGCGAAAAAGAGTGGACCAGCGAAACGCTGGAAGCCTGCCATTTCGTGCCACTGCGCCCAGGCATCGCCTGAGCCGCCGGGTGACCACCCCGGCGTGCGCACGGGTTCGTAAGGGGTTCGCCCGTAACATGACAAGATGAGAATGAATCCAATACCCCGTTTAATCCTGCTGACCCTGACCATTGGCTTGTTGTCTGCCTGCCAGACATCACCCCGCAAGGGGCCCGTCGTCGTCGACCGCTCGATCGGCGCCTCTTCCTCCAATTATCGTCCCGTCACCCCGCCGCCGGTCGTCATTGAAGAGATCCGCGGCGACGCAAAGGGCAGCTACACCGTGCGGCGCGGCGACACGCTGCTGCGCATCGCCCTCGACCATGGCCAGAACTACCGCGACCTGGTGGCATGGAACAGCCTGACCGACGCCAATGACATCAAGGTCGGCCAGGTGTTGCGCGTGGCGCCGGCCAGCGCGCCGGGCGAGCGCCCAGCCACCGGTGTGACCACCTCGGCCATCAGCATGCCCCCGAGCGATACGCGCTCGACGACGGCGCCCGCGGCACCCAAAAAACCGCTTCCGGTGGCGCCGCCACGCGTGGTCGATGCCCGTCCGGCCGAGGGCGCCCTGGCGCCTGCCGTGCCGAGCGTGGCCGCACCGGCGCTGTCCGACGAAGACAAGGTGTCCTGGATGTGGCCGTCGGAAGGCAAGATCATCGGCACGTTTGAAGAAGGCAAGAACAAGGGCATCGACATCGCAGGCAAGCTGGGCCAGCGCGTGCTGGCCGCCAGCGGCGGAAAAGTTATGTATGCTGGCTCGGGCATCCGCGGATATGGTAATCTGGTGATCGTCAAACACAGCAACAACGTGCTGTCGGCATATGCCCACAACCGTGCCATCGTGGTCAAGGAAGGCGATCCTGTCGTCAAGGGTCAGACCATCGCGGAGATGGGCAATTCGGACGCCGACAGCGTCAAACTGCACTTTGAAATTCGCCAGCAGGGCAAACCGGTCGACCCGTCCAGGTTCCTGCCCAGCCGATAGAGGGAATCGATGACGCATCCGCCGAACGCAATGGACGACGACGCCGATGCAGACGTTTCCGGTGACGCGGACGATCTGCTGGCAGCTGCGCTCGATGCGGAGGACGATGTCCCTGTGCCCGAAGTGGCGGTGCCGCTCGACACCGTCGACGAACTCAAAAAAGTGCTGGCGGCCGAGCTCTCGACCGACACCACCCAGCACTACCTGAACCAGATCGGCACCCGCCCGCTGCTCACCGCCCCCCAGGAAGTCCATTTCGCCACGCTGGCCAAGGCGGGCGATTTCCCCGCCCGCCAGACCATGATCGAACACAACCTGCGCCTGGTCGTGTCGATCGCCAAGCACTACATCAATCGCGGCGTGGTTCTGCTCGACATGATCGAAGAGGGCAACCTCGGCCTGATGCGCGCCATCGACAAGTTCGAGCCGGAGCGCGGGTTCCGTTTTTCCACCTACGCCACCTGGTGGATCCGCCAGAGCATCGAGCGCGCCATCATGAACCAGGCCCGCACCGTGCGCCTGCCGGTGCACATGGTGCGCGAACTGAACCAGATCCTGCGTGCCAAATACCACCTCGAGTCCCAGCACAATGCCGGCCCGGGCGCCGGCAAGGACGCCAGCGTGGAAGATATCGCCCACCTGGTCGGCCGGCCGGTGGAGGAAGTGCAGGACATCCTGGCCCTGTCCGAACACGCCAGCTCGCTCGATGCCCCGCTCGACAACGATCCCTCGTCCAGCCTGATGGACATGTTGCCCGGCGAATCGGCCGACGGCCCCGACGTGCGCGCCGAGCACAGCGAAATGACGGTGCTGGTGCGCGACTGGCTCACGCGCCTGCCCGACAAGCAGCGCATCGTCGTCATGCGCCGTTTTGGCCTCGACAACGACGACCCGGCCACGCTTGAAACGCTGGCCGAGGAGATGGGTGTCACGCGCGAGCGCGTGCGCCAGATCCAGCAGGAAGCCCTCATCAAGCTCAAGCGGGCCATGGCCGCCCGTGGCGTGGTGCGCGATTCCTTGTTATGATGCGCGCGGGCTGAGCCAGCCCAGCCACTTCCACGAGCCATGCCAGACACCTTCATCACCATCAAAACTCTCGATATGGACGCCAGAGGCGTCGGCCACCTTGTCAATGAGGATGGCAGCCAGGGCAAGGTGATTTTCGTCGAAGGCGCCTTGCCGGGCGAGCGCGTCAGTTTCCTCAGCTTCAAGAAAAAGAAGAACTGGGAAGCCGGGCGCATGACCGGCATGCGCGGCCAGGCGTCCTCCATGCGCGTGACACCCAGGTGCCGCCATTTCGATGTCTGCGGCGGCTGCTCGATGCAGCACCTCGACCCATCGGCGCAGGTTGCAATGAAGCAGCGCGTACTGGAAGACAATCTGGCCCACATCGGCAAGGTGCGTGCCGAGAACATCATGCGGCCGATGTACGGTCCGACCTGGGATTACCGCTACCGCGCGCGCCTGTCGGTGCGCCACGTAGCGAAAAAAGAGACGGTCCTGGTCGGTTTCCACGAGCGCGCATCCAGCTTCGTGGCCGACATCGTCACCTGCGAAATCCTGCCCGACCACGTGGCCGCCATGCTGGTGCCGCTGCGCGAACTGATCGTCATGCTGTCGATCTACGACCAGCTGCCGCAAATCGAAGTGGCCATCGGCGAAGGCCTGACGGTGCTGGCGGCGCGCATCATGGCGCCGTTGACGGCTGCTGACGCCGTCCTGATGCGGGCCTTCGCCGACCGCTGGAATATCCAGTGGTGGTTGCAGACCAAGGGGCCGGAGACGGCGGTGCCGTACTACCCGATCGGCCCCGAGCTGTACTACACGCTGCCGGAATTCGGCATCAAGATGCCGTTCAAGCCGGTCGATTTCACCCAGGTGAACCACCACATCAATCGCGTGCTGGTGGGCAAGGCACTGCGCTTGCTGGACGTGCAGCCGGATGATCGCGTGGCCGACCTGTTCTGCGGCCTCGGCAATTTTACCTTGCCGCTGGCGACTCAGGCGCGCGAAGTGGTGGGGATCGAAGGCAGTTCGGCGCTCACGTCGCGCGCCCTGGACAATGCAAAAGCGAACGGTCTGTCCGAGAAAACCAGCTTCCAGACGCGCAATTTGTTCGAGGTGACGGCCGGGCACCTGGTTGCGCTGGGCCGTTTTGACCGCATGCTGATCGACCCGCCGCGCGATGGCGCGGTGGCGCTGGCAGAGGCACTGGCAGCCTTGTCCACCAGTCACCCGGACCTGATGCCGAAGCGCATCGTGTATGTGTCGTGCAGCCCGTCGACGCTGGCGCGCGATGCCGATATCCTGGTGCACCAGGCCGGCTACGTGCTGAAGAAGGCGGGGGTGGTGAATATGTTCCCGCATACCTCGCACGTGGAGTCGATTGCGGTGTTCGACCTGCCGTAATCTCAAGACCGTCCTCCCGGCGCACGCCGGGATCCATACTGAATCAACAGCACCTTTCTGCATGCTCGGTATGGGCACCGGCGTTCGCCGGTGTGACGGTTTTCAGGTCGCCCATAAAAAAACCGCCCGAAGGCGGTTTTTCTTTTGGTGCAGCCTGGAATCAATCGCGGCTGCCACCCAAGCCCAGCAGGGACAGCAAGCTGGTGAAAATATTGTACACATCCAGGTAAATCGACAGCGTCGCGCGGATGTAGTTGGTTTCGCCACCGTTGATGATGCGCTGCACATCGAACAGGATGAAGGCCGAGAAAATCCCGATTGCCAGCACCGAAATGACGATCGACAGCGCTGACATGCCCAGGAAGATATTGGCGATGGAGGCCAGGACCAGCACCACCAGGCCGGCCATCAGCCAGCTGCCCATGGCCGAGAAATCGCGCTTGCTGGTGGTGGCGATGCTGGCCATGACGGCAAACACGCAGGCGGTGCCGCCGAACGCGGTCATGATCAGGCTGCCACCGTTGCTGTAGCCGAGCGTGTGCCGCAGCAAAGGCGTGAGCATCAGGCCCATGAAGAACGTGAAGCCCAGCAGCACGGCCACGCCGGCTGCCGAATCCTTGGTTTTTTCGATGGCGAAGATGAAGCCGAAGGCAATCGCCATGAAGACGATGAAGCCCATGCCGCCGGATAACATCGGCAGTTTCAGCGACACGCCGATGAACGCACCGAGCACCGTCGGAATCATCGACAGCGCCAGCAGCCAGTAAGTATTGCGCAGAACGCGGTGGCGCACGGCCTGGGTCGAGCCCAGGTCATAAGTTTGTTGCAATGACGGGATCATGGTGCCTCCAGTGGGTGAAAGTGTAAAAAATAGCGTGAAACGCGTCGCCACAGAATACCATGCTGTCAAAAATGCGTACAGACGGCCTGGCGACCCTCCCATCGCAATCTGGGCCGGGGAGGGGATGTATGGTAAAATCCAAGGTTGATTGAGTTACTAAGTTCTCGATTTAAACCTTTCTTTTTATTGGAGTTTTACATGGCAATCGAACGCACCCTGTCGATCATCAAACCTGATGCAGTGGCAAAAAATGTCATCGGTCAAATCTACAGCCGTTTTGAAGGCGCTGGCCTGAAGATCGTTGCAGCCCGCATGACCCAACTGTCGCGCGAACAAGCTGAAGGTTTCTACGCTGCCCACAAAGAGCGCGGCTTCTTCAAAGACCTGGTCGACTTCATGGTTTCCGGTCCTGTCATGATTCAAGCCCTGGAAGGCGAAAACGCCGTCCTGGCCCACCGTGACCTGATGGGCGCCACCGATCCGAAAAAAGCAGAAAAAGGCACCATCCGCGCCGATTTCGCCGATTCGATCGATGCCAACGCTGTCCACGGTTCGGACGGTGTCGAAGCAGCCAAAGAAGAAATCGCTTACTTCTTCCCAGAAGCCAAGTAATTTTCAAGTAGTCAGCACGACCCCGCCGTTCCCTGCTGCGCCTCGCGCGCGGGAACGGCTCATCACGGAAAACAGAACATGACGACTCTCACCAACTTGCTGGACTTCGATCCCGCGCAACTGGTCGCTTACTGCGGCGAGTTGGGTGAGAAGCCGTTTCGCGCCAAGCAACTGCAGCGCTGGATTCACCAGTTTGGCGCGTCCGACTTCGACGCCATGACCGATCTGGCCAAGTCCCTGCGCGATAAGCTGAAGACCCGCGCCGAAATCCGCTCGCCGGGCATCATCAGCGACAACACCTCCACTGACGGCACCCGCAAGTGGCTGGTCGACGTGGGCAATGGCAATGCGGTCGAAACAGTGTTCATCCCGGAAGAAAACCGCGGCACGCTGTGCATCTCCACGCAAGCGGGCTGCGCCGTCAATTGCCGCTTCTGCTCCACCGGCAAGCAAGGTTTTAATCGCAACCTCACGGTGGCGGAAATTATCGGCCAGTTGTGGATGGCCGAATTCGAACTGCGCCGTACCAAGGGCATCGAGCCCGGCCCGAAAGGCGAACGCCAGATCACCAACGTGGTGATGATGGGCATGGGCGAGCCGCTGCTGAACTTCGAGCCGACCGTCACTGCACTCAAACTCATGCTCGACGATAACGCCTACGGCCTATCGCGTCGTCGCGTCACGCTGTCGACGTCGGGCGTGGTCCCGATGATGGACAAGCTGTCGCAAGAAGTGCCGGTGGCGCTGGCGGTCTCATTGCACGCGTCGAACGATGCGCTGCGCGATAGTCTCATCCCTCTGAACAAGAAATACCCGCTGCGCGAACTGATGGCGGCGTGCAAGCGCTACCTGGCATTTGCCCCGCGCGACTTTATTACCTTTGAATACTGCATGCTCGACGGCGTCAACGACAGCGACGAACATGCGCGTGAATTGCTGGCACTGGTCAACGACCCGGTCGTGGGCGTGTCGTGCAAATTCAATCTGATCCCCTTCAATCCTTTTCCGGAATCCGGCCTGCTGCGCTCGAAAAATCCGCGCATCAAGTCGTTCGCCCAGGTGCTGATGGATGGCGGCCTGGTTACTACCGTGCGCAAAACGCGCGGCGACGATATCGATGCTGCATGCGGCCAGCTCGCTGGCGAAGTGCAGGATCGCACCAAGGTGGTACAGCGCATGGAAAAGATGGCGGAATATCAGCAAAAATTTGGCGCCAACTTTGGCAAGATCGTGGAGATCCGTTCTTGAAGGCCGCCCTTGCGGTGGTCCTGGCCTCGCTGGTGCTGGGCGCTTGTGCCAGCAAAGGCGGCATGGGCGACGGTGGCAGCACGCGCGAGCTGAAGACGGCGTCCGACCAGTCGGCGCAGGAAAAGCGCGCCACCATCCGCATGCAGCTGGCGATCGGCTACTACCAGGACGCCAAATACGAAGTTGCCCTCGATGAAATCAAGCAGGCGATTGCCGCCAATCCCGACTCGGCCGACGCCTACGGCGTGCGCGCCCTGATTTACACGGCGATGAACGAAACCACGCTGGCAGACGAAAATTACCAGCGCGCCTTGCGGTTGGCGCCGAATAACCCGGACCTGGCCAACAACTACGGCTCGTTCCTGTGCGCGTCCGGCGCCCGGCCGGCCCAGGCGATGACGTATTTCGACCTGGCCCTGAAAAACCGCATGTACGCCACGCCGATTTCCGCGCTGGTCAATGCGGGCAATTGCAGCCTCAAGACCAAACAATATGCAACGGCCGAGAAGTATTTCACGGAAGCGTTGCGCTACGATCCTGACCTGGCCCAGTCGAACGCCGGACTGAGCCGGGCTTACTTCGAGCGGCACGATTACAAACGTGCCGGTTTTTACATTAACCGCCTGACGACGACGTCGAAACTCGACGCGTTGTCGGCCGAAACGCTGTGGCTGGCGATCAGGGTGGCGCGCAAGCTTGGCGAGCGCACCCTGGAAGCAAGCCTGACCGGGCAGTTGCAACGGCGTTTCCCTGGATCGCCCGAAAATACGGCCCTCCAGCGCGGTGCTTTTGATGAGTGAGGCGACTATGAATGCAGACCGCGCAGACTTGCCGGCCACGCCGGATCCAAGCAGCATCCCCGGCCAGACCCTGGCTGCCCAGCGCGAAGCGATGGGCTGGACCGTTGAACAGGTAGCCGACCAGCTGAAACTAGCCGTGCGCCAGGTGGTGGCCCTGGAAGCAGGCGATTACGCTTCCTTGCCGAGCCCGGCCGTAACGCGCGGCTTCGTGCGCGCGTACGCGAAAATCGTGAAACTCGATCCGGTGCCGCTGGTGGCCCTGATCGACCTTGGCGCGACCGGTCCGAACACCGGCAGCGCGCCGCGGCGCGAGCGCCCGGCGGCGTTTTCGGAAGTGCGCTTCCCGAGCCACGGCAAGCGCAGCACGCTGCCGCTGGGCATGATCGCTGCGGCGGTCGTGGCTGTGCTGGTGGTGGCCGGTGTCGCCTATAAATTCGGCGCGCTGCCGGGCATGCATCACACGCCGGCAGCAGTGGCCACCGCGCCGGTGGCGGCCACGACCATGGCGCCGCTGACCATGGCGCCCGAGCTGCCGGGCACCGCGGTGCCGCTCATTTCGGTGCCGCCGCAAGCATCCACCAACAACACCGTGGTCACGGGCGTGACCACGCAGGGCGTGAGCGCACCGGCGCCTGTCGTTGCTGCCGCGCCGGCACCGGGCGGCAACGCCCTGGTCATCATCGTCAAGGAAGACTCGTGGCTGCAAGTGCGCAAGGTCAGCGGCGGCAAGCCCCTGATCGCGCGCCTGGTCAAGGGCGGCAGCACCGAGACCTTCGATGTCACCGAGCCGGTAACGGTGGTGGTGGGCAAGCCGGATGCCGTCGGTGTGACCTTGCGCGGCGAAACGGTGGCACTGCCCCTGACGCCAGGTAAAACTTTTTCGCGCGTAGCGCTGAAGTAATTTTAAAAAACGCCATGACATTTTCAAACGAAGCCATTCCTTCCGGTTCCAGCATCCGTCGCCAGAGCCGCCGCGTGCTGGTCCAGAACGGCGCGCGCCAGGTGTGGGTGGGCGGTGACGCCCCGATCGTGATCCAGTCGATGACCAACACCGATACTGCCGACGTGATCGGCACAGCCATTCAGGTCAAGGAGCTGGCCCGCGCCGGTTCCGAGATGGTGCGCATCACGGTCAACAATGCCGAAGCTGCCGCCGCCGTCCCCTTGATCCGCGAGCAGCTCGACCGCATGGAAGTCGACGTGCCGCTGGTCGGCGATTTCCATTACAACGGCCACACTTTGCTGCGCGACTTCCCGGAGTGCGCGCGCACGCTGTCGAAATACCGTATCAACCCGGGCAACGTGGGGCAGGGCGCGAAACGCGACAGCCAGTTCGCGCAAATGATCGAAATTGCGGCCCAGTACGACAAGCCGGTGCGCATCGGCGTGAACTGGGGTTCGCTCGACCAGTCGCTGCTGGCACGCATCATGGACGAAAACGCCGCGCGCGCCTTGCCGTGGACGGCGCAGGCGGTGATGTACGAAGCCTTGATTACGTCGGCCATCGAAAACGCCGTGCGCGCCGAAGAAATTGGCCTGGCGCGCGACAAAATCATTTTGTCGTGCAAGGTCTCGGGCGTGCAGGACCTGATCGCCGTGTACCGCGAGCTGGCGCGCCGCTGCGACTATCCGCTGCACCTCGGTCTCACGGAAGCGGGCATGGGCAGCAAGGGCATCGTCGCCTCGACGGCGGCCTTGTCCGTGCTGCTGCAGGAAGGCATCGGCGACACCATCCGCATTTCATTGACGCCCGAGCCGGGTGGCGACCGCACGAAGGAAGTCATCGTCGGCCAGGAAATTTTGCAGACCATGGGACTGCGCAAGTTCACTCCGATGGTGATTGCCTGCCCAGGTTGCGGCCGCACCACCTCGACCACGTTCCAGGAACTGGCCGACAACATTCAAACGTATCTGCGTGAATCGATGCCGGAGTGGAAGAAGTCGTATCCGGGTGTCGAGGGCATGAACGTGGCCGTGATGGGTTGCATCGTCAACGGGCCGGGCGAGTCGAAGCACGCGAATATTGGCATCAGTTTGCCGGGTACCGGCGAATCGCCGGCGGCGCCGGTGTTTGTCGACGGGCAGAAGGTGGTTACGCTGCGCGGCGAAAAGATTGTTGAAGAGTTCCAGGCGATTGTGCTGGAATATGTACAGAGAAAATATGGGCGGGAGACGGTGCAGGGGTAGTTCGCCTCTATTCATGCGTGCTATGGGTCCTCGCCTCCGCGGGGATGACGGTTTTAAAGCCAACGCTCTCAAGATCGTCATCCCGGCGCAGGCCGGGATCCATACCCCGCCACCTTGCACCGCCCCAGCATCAAAGAAACGAATCACATGTCCAAACAAGAAAAAATCCTGGCCGTCAAAGGCATGAACGACATCCTCCCGGCCGACGCGCCGCTGTGGGAGTTGTTCGAAAACACCGCCGAGTCGATCCTGAAAAGCTACGGCTACCAGAAAATCGTCACGCCGATCCTGGAAGAGACGGGTCTGTTCGCGCGCGCCATCGGCGCCGTGACCGACATCGTCGAAAAGGAAATGTACTCGTTCACCGATTCGATGAACGGCGACCTGCTCACGCTGCGTCCTGAAGGCACGGCCGGCGTGGTGCGCGCGGTGCTGGAACATAATCTGGTCTACGATGGCCCGAAACGCCTGTGGTACAAGGGCCCGATGTTCCGCCACGAGCGTCCGCAGCGCGGCCGCTATCGCCAGTTCTTCCAGTTTGGCGCTGAAGCGGTCGGTTTTGCCGGTCCGGACATCGATGCCGAAATGATCATGCTGTGCCGCCGCATGTGGGACGACCTGGGCCTCGACGAAGTGCGCCTAGAACTCAATTCGATCGGCAACGCCGAAGAGCGCCTGCGCCACCGTGCCGACCTGATCGCCCACTTCGAAGCCAACATCGACACGCTCGATGCCGAAGCCAAGCGCCGCCTGCACACCAATCCGCTGCGCATTCTCGACACCAAGAATCCGGCCATGCAGGAACTGGTCAACAATGCACCGAAACTGCTTGATTACCTGGAAGCCGAATCGCTGGCCCACTTCGAAGGCGTCAAGCGCATCCTCGACCATAACAATGTGCAGTACACGGTCAACCCGCGCCTGGTACGCGGCATCGATTACTACAACCGCACCGTGTTCGAATGGGTCACCGACAAACTGGGCGCGCAAGGCACCATCTGCGCGGGCGGGCGCTACGATCCGCTGATCGAAATGTTCGGCGGCAAAGCGACGCCGGGCGTCGGTTTTGCGATGGGCATCGAGCGCATCATCGAGTTGATGAAGTCGGGCGGCGAGATGGCCACGCCGAACCAGTGCGACGTGTATATGGTCCACCAGGGCGAGGCCGCGCAGATGCAGGCTTTCGTGCTGGCCGAGCGGATTCGCGATGCCGGCCTTGACGTTGTGTTACATTGCGCGACCCCGACTGGCGCTGGCAGCTTCAAGAGCCAGATGAAAAAAGCCGACGGCTCGGGCGCCGCCTTTGCCGTGATTATTGGCGAAGACGAGATGGCGAATGCGACTGCGGCCGTGAAGCCGATGCGTGAAATGGGCGCAGAGCAAGCCGTTGTGCCGTTCGACGACGTCGTCGATTACCTGGTCGACCAGATCACCGGCGGCGGTGGCGGGCATGATCACGGCGACCACACGCATTGCACGCATCATTGATCTACGCGTAAACTTTTTATACTATTAACCTCATTCACTGAAGCCATGGCATACGATCTCGAAGAACAAGAGCAGTTAGCATCCCTGAAGGCCTTCTGGGCCAAGTATGGCAATGTATTGTCGTGGGTGGTGATTGCTGCGCTGGCGTCCTATGCCGGCTACAACTACTGGAACGCACACGTGCGCGCCCAGTCGACCGAAGCGTCGGGCCTGTACGACGAACTGCTGGTCTCGGTGGCAGCCAAGGATAACGTCAAGGCACAGCGCATCACGACCGACATCAAGGACAAATACGGCAGCACCGCGTACGCCGAAATGGCCGCCATGGGCGCCGCCAAAACGGCGTTCGATGCGAACGACCTGAAAACCGCCAAAGTGCAGCTGCAATGGGTGATCGACCACGGCGACGATGCCTACCAGGCCATCGCGCGCCTGCGCCTGGCTGGCGTGCTGCTGGACGAAAAAGCCTACGACGAGGCCCTGAAACTGGTCGCTGCCGTGAGCGCGCCGCAATACGCGGGTCTGGCCGCCGACCGCAAGGGCGACATCCTGGCTGCGCAAAACAAGCTCGCTGATGCCCGCACCGCTTACCTGGCCGCCTTGAGCGCGATGGACAAGCGTGACCCGGGTCGCCAGTTGGTGGCCTTCAAACTCGAATCGATCGGTGGCACGGCCCCGGTCGAGACCGCGCCAGCGGCTTAAGCCCAATATCTCCTGAATCAAGAACAAGGTGACAAGAATATGCGTATGACCCGGAAGCTCGTTGGCGTTGGCATGATGGCTGTTTTGACTGGCTTGACCGGTTGCTCGACCTTGAGCTCGCTGAACCCGTTCGCGTCGAAATCGAAAGCGAACCTGCCGGCGCCGCTGGTGGAACTGAAAGGCACGATGGCGGTTCGCACCGCCTGGAAGCTCGACATCGGCAAAGCCAAGGATTACGTGTTCTCGCCTGCGCTGGCTGGCAACACCGTCATCGTGGCAGCCAATGACGGCGCCATCGCGCGCGTCGAAGCGGCCACCGGCAAAGTGCTCTGGCGCATCAAGGCCGACATCAAGCTGACCGCTGGCGTCGGCACCGACGGCAACGTGATCGTGGTCGGTGGCGAGAAGGGCATGCTGCTGTGCTTTGACATGGACGGCAAGCTGCTGTGGAAGATGCAGCTGTCGAGCGAGATCCTGTCGTCGCCGGTCGTCGCCGAAGGCCTGGTCGTCGCGCGCACGATCGACAACCGGATCGTGGCGTATGACGTCGCCACGGCGGACAAGAAATGGACCGTGCAGCGCGTCGCGCCGCCGTTGACGCTGCGCGTGGCGCCAGGCCTGGTGGTAGCGGGCAAGGACGTGATCGTGGCCCAGCCAGCCGGCAAGGTTGCATCATTGATCGTCGCCAACGGCGCGCCGCGCTGGGAAATCGAAGTCGGCGTGGCCAGAGGCGCGACCGAACTGGAACGTGTCACCGACATCGGCGGCACGCCGGTGATTTTCGAAAGCGATGTGTGCGCCGTGTCCTACCAGGGCCGCGCAGGTTGTTTCGATGTCACCACCGGCAGCGCGAAGTGGACCAAGGATCTGTCGTCGGAAGTCGGCGTCTCGGTCGACCAGCGCTTCGTTTTTGCCGCCGACGATAAGGGCGCACTGACGGCGTTCAACCGTGAAGGCGGCGCCAGCGCCTGGAAGAACGACAAATTGAGCTATCGCCGTTTGTCGACGCCCCTGTCGTACGGCCGCTTCGTTGCGGTTGGCGACTACCAGGGCTATATTCACTTCCTGTCGCGCGAAGATGGCAGTTTCCTCGCGCGCATGGCTACCGATGGCAGCGCAGTGACCTCGACCCCGCTGATCGCGGGTTCGAACCTGATTTTTCAAACACAAAATGGAACGGTGACCGCAATCGCGGTCGAGTAAAAAACATAGCATGAAGCCGGTAATCGCACTCGTAGGGCGTCCCAATGTCGGGAAATCGACCCTTTTCAACCGCCTGACCCGCTCGCGTGACGCGCTGGTGGCGGACATGCCCGGCCTGACGCGGGACCGCCACTATGGCGAGGGCCGCATTGGTGAACGGCCTTTCCTCGTCATCGACACGGGCGGCTTCGAGCCGGTCGCGAAAGAAGGCATCATGCATGAAATGGCGCTGCAAACGCGCCAGGCCATCGCAGAAGCAGACATCGTCATCTTCATCGTCGACGGCCGCCAGGGTTTGACGCCGCACGACAAGACCGTCACGGACTTCCTGCGCAAGTCGGGCCGCAAGTGCATGCTGGTGGTCAACAAGGCCGAGGGCATGAAGTACACCTCGGTCGTGGCCGAATTCTACGAACTCGGCATGGGCGACCCGTACGTCATTTCGGCCGCGCACGGCGACGGCGTGGTCGACCTGGTCGACGAATCGCTGGACCTGGCATTTGCCCAGCGTCCGGACGAGCCGGCAGAGCTGGAAAAGCCGGATCGCGGCGTCAAAATCGCCATCGTCGGCCGCCCGAACGTGGGCAAGTCGACGCTGGTGAATACGCTCATCGGCGAGCAGCGCGTGATTGCCTTCGATATGCCGGGCACCACCCGTGACTCGATCGAAGTGCCGTTCGAACGCGACGGCAAGCACTACACGCTGATCGACACGGCCGGTATCCGCCGCCGCGGCAAGGTGTTTGAAGCCATCGAGAAATTCTCGGTCGTCAAAACGCTGCAGTCGATTTCGGAAGCCAACGTGGTCATTCTGCTGCTCGATGCGCAGCAGGATATCTCCGAGCAAGACGCCCACATCGCCGGCTTCATCCTGGAATCGGGCCGCGCGCTGGTGGTAGCCGTGAACAAGTGGGACGGCCTGCGCAGCGATGAGCGCGACGAGATCAAGATCGACCTCGACCGCAAACTCGACTTCCTCTCGTTCGCTCAGACCCACTTTATTTCGGCATTGAAGGCAACCAATATTGCGCCGATGCTGAAATCGGTCGATGCCGCGTATGCTGCCGCCACCGCCGACCTGTCGACGCCGCGTTTGACGCGTGCACTGATCGAAGCGGTGGAAAAGCAGGAGCCGCGCCGCAAGGGTTCGATTCGTCCGAAGATGCGCTATGCCCACCAGGGTGGCCAGAATCCGCCGATCATCGTCATCCACGGCAACTCGCTCGATGCAGTCAGCGAGCCGTACAAGCGCTTCCTGGAAAAGCATTTCCGCGACACCTTCAACCTGGTCGGTACGCCCCTGCGCATTGAATTCCGGGGCGGCAAGAACCCGTATGCACGGGCGCCGTCGAAAGGCTAGCAAAACGACAGGCCCGGCTAAAACTGTTACAGTGGCAGGATCAACTGTGCGTGTGTTTAGTCGGGCTGTAAGAATTATTGCAAATTCTTGCGCTGGCCATGCTTGCACCCTTGAATAAACGGCGAACCGCCCCATCTCGAATCTACAACAACATCACGGAGCTGTTATGAGCAACAAAGGGCAACTGTTACAAGACCCATTCCTGAACGCCTTGCGCAAGGAGCACGTACCCGTTTCGATCTACCTGGTCAACGGTATCAAGCTGCAGGGCCACATCGAATCTTTCGATCAATACGTGGTTCTGCTGCGTAATACGGTTACGCAAATGGTGTACAAGCACGCCATTTCAACGGTCGTTCCTGCGCGCGCTGTCAACCTCAACCTCGACTCCGAAGCTGAGTGAGGCTGATGGCGGGCTCAGCTGATTCTGCGACCGGTACCGACCTCCTGCGCGCCGCCCTGGTCGGCATCGACTTAGGGGCTGGCGACTTCAATGCCAGCCTCGAAGAACTCGGCTTGCTGGCGCGTTCCGCCGGGGTCAACCCGATCACCACCATTACTGCCAAGCGCAGCAGCCCTGACGCTGCGTACTTTGCCGGCAGCGGCAAGGTCGACGAAATCGGTCAGGCCTGTGCCGACCTTGGTATCGAGATCGTGATTTTCAATCATGCACTCTCGCCAGCCCAGCAGCGCAACCTGGAAAAACGTCTCCAGGTTCGCGTCCTCGACCGCACCAGCCTGATCCTCGATATTTTTGCCCAGCGTGCCAAAAGCCACGAGGGTAAATTGCAGGTCGAGCTGGCGCAACTGCAGCACCTGGCCACGCGCCTGATCCGCGGATGGACTCACCTGGAACGGCAAAAGGGCGGTATTGGCCTGCGCGGTCCCGGTGAAACCCAGCTCGAGACCGACCGCCGCCTGATTGGCGAACGCGTCAAGGCGCTGCGGGCCCGCCTGGCCAAGCTGCGCAAGCAGCATGAAACCCAGCGCCGTGCGCGCGGCCGTAACAGCACGTTTTCCGTCTCGCTGGTGGGTTACACCAACGCCGGCAAGTCGACCCTGTTCAATGCCATGACCAAGGCCGGCGTCTACGTTGCCAACCAGTTGTTCGCCACGCTCGACACCACCAGCCGCCGTTTGTACCTCGGTGAAGAAGTCGGCAGTGTGATCATCTCCGACACGGTCGGGTTTGTCAGGGAATTGCCGCACCAATTGGTCGCCGCCTTCCGTGCCACGCTGGAGGAGACCATACACGCCGATCTGCTGCTGCACGTCGTCGACGGCTCGTCGCCGGTGCGCATGGAGCAGATCGAGCAGGTCAACGAGGTGCTGCGCGAGATCGGCGCCGACCATATTCCGCAAATTTTAGTATGGAACAAGATCGATGCAGCAGGCCTGGAGCCGGCGGTCGAACGTGACGAATATACTAAAATCAGCCGCGTTTTTATCAGCGCCCAGAGTGGTGCCGGACTCGACTTATTGCGCGAAGCAATCGTCGAATCAGCGCGCGCCGCGCCTGCCCGCGCCCACCTGTTCGATCAGCAGGACAGCATCGATGACGACGAAGCGATCGATCTCGATCTGGATGAGCACGCATCAACCCCCACCTCCACCCTTGCCGAATAACGCCAGCCTATGCTCGTTTCCCTTCTCAAACGCTTCGGCCTCAAGCTGTCGCTCAATGACCCGCGCTGGGGCCACAAGCCCGAGTCCGATGCCAAGGCCCAGGAAGGCCGCCGCCCCGGCGAAGGCCCGCCCGACCTCGACCAGATGTGGCGCGACTTCAACGCGCGCCTGAACCGTCTGTTCGGGCCGCGTAACAACAATAACGGCAACGATCCGACGCCGCCTGGCGGCCCACGTCCCGACGCACGCGGTGCTGGTGTCATCGCCGGAGCCGCTGCGGCGGTGATCCTGCTGATCTGGCTGGCCAGTGGCGCCTTCATCGTGCAGGAAGGGCAGGTTGCCGTGGTGACCACCTTCGGCAAGAATCCACAAAAGACGGCGGCCGGTTTTAACTGGCGCTGGCCGGCGCCGATCCAGTCGCACGAAATCGTCAATGTGTCGACCGTGCGTACTGCCGAAGTGGGCTATCGCAACAATGTGCGCAACAAGCAGCCGCGCGAAGCGCTCATGCTCACCGACGACGAAAACATTGTCGACATCCAGTTTGCGGTGCAGTACACCCTGAAGGATCCGGTGGCCTGGGCCTTCAACAACAGCGAGCCGGAAGAAACCGTGCACCAGGTTGCCGAAACGGCGATCCGCGAAGTGGTCGGTAAAAGCAAAATGGATTCGGTCCTGTACGAAGGCCGCGAGAAAGTCGCGATCGACGTGCACGGCATGATGCAGAAAATCGTCGACAGCTATGGCCTGGGTGTGTTGATCACCAACGTGACGATGCAGGGCGTGCAGCCGCCGGAACAGGTGCAGGGCGCGTTCAACGACGCCGTTGCCGCCGGTCAGGACAGTGCCAAGGCGCGCAACGAAGGCGAAGCGTATGCCAACAACGTGATTCCATCGGCGCGCGGTCGCGCCTTCCGCCTGATGCAGGATGCCGAAGCCTACCGTTCGCAAGTGGTTGAAAACGCCACCGGTAACGCATCGCGCTTTACCTCGGTGGTGACGGAATACCAGAAAGCCCCGGCCATCACGCGCGACCGCATGTACATCGACACCATGCAGCAGATTTTCGCTAGTACCAGTAAAGTGATGCTGGACGCGAAGACGGGCAATAACATGGTCTATCTGCCGCTCGACAAACTGCTGGCGCAAGCTGCGGCCAGCGACGCGAAGATCGGCACCACGACCACCACCACGACCCAGGTCGTGCCGAACACCCCAGCGGCCGCTGTGCCAACGGAAACCATGCAAACCATTGAAACCGTCCGTCAGCGCGACCCGCGCAGCCGCGATAACGGTCGTGACCGGGAGAGCCGCTAATGAATCGTGTTGTCTACTGGCTGGTCTCGGGCTTCATCGCCCTGATGCTGATCTCGTCGATGGTGTTTGTCGTCGACCAGCGCCGCTTCGCCCTGGTGTTCGCTTTGGGTGAAGTCAAGGACGTCATCGCGACGCCGGGTCTGCACTTCAAACTGCCGCCGCCGTTCCAGAATGTGGTCTACCTCGACAAGCGCATCCTGACCCTCGATACGCCTGACGCCGACCGTTTTATTACGGCCGAGAAGAAGAACATCCTGGTCGACGCATTCGTCAAATGGCGCATCGTCAATCCGAAACTGTATTACGTCAGCTTCACCGGCGACGCCTCGCGTGCGAAAGACCGCATGTCGCAGATCGTCAAGGCGGCGCTGAACGACGAGATCACCAAGCGCACCGTGCGTGAAGTGATTTCGGGCGAACGCGCCAAGGTGATGGAAGCGGTGCGCGTGAAGGTTGCCAACGATGCGGCCCAGATCGGCGTGCAGATCGTTGACGTGCGACTGAAGCGCGTCGACTACATTGAGCAGATCAACAATTCGGTATACGAACGGATGAAGGCCGAGCGCACCCGCGTGGCCAATGAACTGCGTTCGACCGGTGCTGCCGAATCCGAAAAAATCCGCGCCGATGCGGACCGTCAGCGCACCGTGATTCTGGCCGAAGCATTCCGCGATGCCGAGAAGATCAAGGGCGAGGGCGATGCCAAAGCGTCGCAGATCTACTCGGAAGCGTTTGGCAAGAATCCGGAGTTCTACAAGTTCTATCGTTCGCTCGAAGCGTACCGCAATACCTTCAACAAGCAGAGCGATGTGATGGTGCTCGATTCGAACTCGGAGTTTTTCAAGTACTTCAAGAATCCGGGCGCAGGCAAGTAAGCCAGCTAGCGCGAATGATGCAACAAGATCAGGCCTCTTCGGAGGCCTGTTTTTTTAGGCCGCAGCAAGCTGTCTTTACTCGGAAATTGCGTTGCTGATGCCGTAAGCATGCGGCCGCGATCGTGCAACCGCCAGCCTGGCCTGGTCTGCCGAGGCAATCCATTTTTTACTTTGCGCGTACTCGAGAAAAGCCTGGGTGGAGAGCAGCGTGCACGATTTCACGAACATTGCTTTGTTGGCGATAAACCAATGGTCTTCGAACAGGATCACGGGATGGGAAGGGGGGCTGGCCATCTGCAGTTCGATCAGCAAGCTTTGTATTGAAAGCTCGCCAAGGTTTGGGGGCGTTTGATAGCCGGGGTCGGTCGCCCTGCGCGCGGCGATGCCGATGCCGACTTGGGTCGGGTAAGTTGTGATGTTCGGCGCATGCTGGTTGTAGTGCGCCAGCAGTGACTGCGCCTCAATCGACGCATCGGCGCGCTTGCCCCGGTTGATCGTCTCGTCGCGCACGACATCGGTAATGCCGACCTTGAAGTGCGCGAGAAGATGCAGCAAATTGCCTGCTGCCAGAGAGAATAGCGGCCCGGAATCAGGTATCAGCAAGCGGCTCATGCAGTGGCAGGGCGGCTTCTTGCGATGCGTGTTTTGACCGGCTTCGTCTCTGCCTCAATCAGGCAATCCTCCAGCGCGTTCCGCGCTTCTTTCAATTGCTTCTTCACGAAATCATCAGGCAAGCGCGGCAGTGGCAGATTTTTATCTGCCAGCAAATGGAACACGTGGCCTGCATCGGGCAGGTCGAGCTTGCGCGCGGCATCCATGATTGACATGGTCCCCATGCTGACAGCGAGGAGCGTGCTGGTGGTGGGGTCGAGCGCTGGCAAGTGATCCTGCTCTTCCCTGCCAAGCGACGCAAACAACGCCGACACAAGCTTGTTGAGCGAGCCGCCATGCCGGGCGACGTACGCCCTGGCCCTGGCCAGATCACCTTCATCGACTTCGAAACCAATTTTTGCTTTGCCCATGAAGCGCTCCCTCGATTTGATTTGCCCAATGATCATGGGGTTTTTTCGGCGTAAAGTCAAATATGGCCGTGGCCCGGCCATCCGGCTGCGAAGCGCGCTGCGCGAGCCAGCCGCAAGCACATTGCCGCGTCGAAAGGGGCACTGTGCTGACATTCCTGTCCTGCCTGACAGCATTTTCGGGTAAAATTGTCAGTTCGGCGCCGACTTTTTGAACGCACCGTGCTGATCTTCCACAACTTATCGTACCGCTTTTGCTCATGCCAAATTGGCTCTTGCCTGAAAACATCGCCGACGTCTTGCCCTCCGAGGCGCGCAAGATCGAGGAGTTGCGTCGACTGATGCTCGACAACTTCCGTCTGTACGGCTACGAACTGGTGATGCCGCCGCTGCTCGAGTATGTCGAGTCGCTGCTGGCCGGCGCCGGCTCGGACACTGACCTGCGCACCTTCAAGGTCGTCGACCAGCTGTCCGGTCGCCTGCTCGGCCTGCGCGCCGACATGACGACCCAGGTGGCCCGTATCGACGCCCACCTGCTCAACCGCAACAGCGTCACGCGCCTGTGCTATGCCGGCAGCGTGCTGCACACCCGTCCCTCGGGTCTGCACGCCACGCGCGAACCGCTGCAGATTGGCGCCGAGATCTACGGCCACGCCGGCCTGGAAGCCGACGGCGAAATCCAGGAACTGGCGCTGGCGTCGCTGGCCCTGGCCGGTTTCGATGATGTGCGCCTGGACCTGTCGCACGTCGGCATCCTGCGCGCGCTGCTCGATGCCGATGCTGCGGCCAAAAAAGACGAAGCGGCGCTGTATGCGCTGCTGCGCGCCAAGGACACGCCGGGCCTGGACGAATTGACGGTCCACTACGCGCCGGCCACGCGCGCCGCCCTGATGGCGCTGCCTATGCTGTACGGCGACATCGACGTGCTGGGCCGCGCCCGCGAGGTGCTGCCTTCATCGCCCGGCATCACGCGCGCGCTGGCCGAACTGGCCGCGCTGGCGGCTTCCGCCATCGGCCGCGCCGAGGTCGCCATCGACCTGGCCGACCTGCGCGGCTACCAATACGAAAGCGGTGCGATGTTCGCGCTGTACGTGCCGGGCCTGCCGAATGCGGTGGCACGCGGCGGGCGTTACGATCACGTCGGCGAAGCCTTCGGCCGGGCCCGTCCCGCCACCGGCTTTTCGCTCGACCTGCGCGAACTGGCGCGGCTGCTGCCGACGGCAGAGCGCAAGCACTCCATCCGCGCACCCTGGGGCAATGCCCCCGAGCTGCGCGAAAAAATTGCCGCCTTGCGTCAAGCAGGCGAAGTTGTGATCCAGTCCATGCCGGGTCACGACAACGAGCAGGACGAGTTCGAGTGCGATCGTGTACTCGTCCTCGACAATAGCAACTGGATTCTCAAAAACTTAGGTTAGCAAGATGTCAAAGAAAAACGTGGCAAAGAATGTCGTCGTCATCGGTACCCAATGGGGCGATGAAGGCAAAGGTAAAATCGTCGACTGGTTGACCGATCACGCCGCTGGCGTGGTGCGTTTCCAGGGTGGTCACAATGCGGGCCATACGCTGGTCATCAAGGGCCAGAAAACGGCGCTGCAACTGATCCCGTCGGGCATCATGCGCGATGGCGTCAAGTGCTACATCGGTAACGGTGTGGTCGTGTCCGTGCCGGACGTCCTGCGCGAAATCGACAAGCTGGCGGCCATCAACGTGGAAGTGGTCTCGCGTTTGATGATCTCGGAAGCCTGTCCTGCGATTCTGCCGTACCACGTCGCCATCGACGTCGCCCGCGAGAAAGCCCGCGGCGCCTTTAAAATCGGCACGACGGGTAAAGGCATCGGCCCGACCTATGAAGACAAAGTGGCACGTCGCGCGATCCGTATCGCCGACATGTTGAACGAAGAGCGTTTCGGCGAAAAACTGCGCGAAAACCTCGACTACCATAACTTCGTGTTGACCCAGTACCTGAAAACCGACGCGGTCGACTATCAGAAAACATTCGACGATGCGATGGCCATTGTGCCGCGCCTGAAACCAATGGTGGGCGACGTGTCGTCGGCCCTGTACGCCGCGTTCAACGCCGGCGGCAATCTGCTGTTCGAAGGCGCGCAGGGCTCCCTGCTCGACGTCGACCACGGCACCTATCCGTACGTGACGTCGTCGAACTGCGTGGCTGGCAATGCCGCCGCCGGTACCGGCGTCGGCCCGAACATGCTGCATTACATCCTGGGCATCACCAAGGCTTACACGACGCGCGTCGGCTCCGGCCCGTTCCCGTCCGAACTGCCAACCGATGCGGGCGTGGGCGAGCACCTGTCGCGCGTCGGCCATGAATTCGGCACCGTGACGGGCCGCGCCCGCCGCTGCGGCTGGTTCGACGCCGCGCTGCTGCGCCGCTCGGTGCAGATCAATGGCGTGTCGGGCATGTGCCTGACCAAGCTGGACGTGCTCGACGGCCTGGAAACGCTGCGCCTGTGCACCGGCTACAAGATCGATGGCCGCGAAGTGAACATCTTCCCGGTCGGCGCCGAGGATGCCGCACGCTGCGAGCCAGTCTACGAAGAAATGCCGGGTTGGAAAGAGTCGACCGTGGGCGCCAAGTCGCTGGCCGAGCTGCCAGCGACCGCACGCGCCTACATCAAGCGCATCGAAGAACTGGTCGGCGTGCCGGTCGACATGGTTTCCACCGGTCCTGACCGCGAAGAAACCATCGTCCTGCGCCACCCATTTGCAGCGGAATAAGGGAGATGACCATGACGACACCTCCATCGACCGATAAAGACCTCTGGGTTTCCTGGGACGAATACCACCGCATGATCGAGCGCCTGGCGCTCAAGGTCTACGAATCGGGCTGGAAATTCGACCAGGTGCTGTGCCTGGCGCGCGGCGGCGTGCGCCCGGGCGACGTGTTCTCGCGCATTTTCGATGTGCCGCTGGCGATCCTGTCGACCAGCTCGTACCGCGAAGATGGCGGCACCAAGCAGAGCGACCTCGACATCGCCAAGTACATGACCATGACACGCGGCCCGCTGGCTGGCCGCGTGCTGCTGGTCGACGACCTGGCCGACTCGGGCGTGACCTTGCAAAAGGTCAGCGCTCACCTGACAGAAAATTTCAAGGAAGTCACCGAAGTGAAATCCGCTGTCATCTGGGTCAAAGGCACGTCGGCCTACCGTCCTGATTATTACCTGGATGATCTGCCGCACAATCCGTGGATCCACCAGCCGTTTGAAGACTACGATGGCTTGCGTCCGCACCAGTTGGCGGCATGGATGAAAAAGTTCGAGAAGTAATGTTAAAAGCCGCAGATTCTGCGGCTTTTTCGTTTTTGATGCCGCAGTTTTGATATTTCCTCACGGATCTTTCCGCTACCATGGCGGTATGACCCAAAGCTTCTTCCAGACCTTCATTCTCCTGCTGCTCGTTACCGACCCGTTCGGCAACGTGCCCCTGTTCGTCGCGGCATTGAAAGATGTGCCGCCCAAGCGCCGGCCGCGCATCGTGGTGCGCGAGTGCGCGATTGCGTTCATCCTGCTGCTGGTGTTCATGTTCTTCGGGCGCCATTTCCTGGCGGCCCTGCAATTGTCCGAAGTCTCGCTGCGCATCGGTGGCGGCGTGATCCTGTTGATGATTGCGATCCGCATGGTGTTCCCGCATCCCGATGGCGTGCTGGGCCACAGCGAGCACGGCGAGCCGTTCATCGTGCCGCTGGCCATTCCCGCCCTGGCCGGCCCGTCGGCGCTGGCGACCGTGCTGCTGTTTTCCTCGGACAGCATGAACGACGTGATGATTCACGTGGCGGCGCTGGGGGCGGTGGGCGTGGTCTGGCTGGCGGTGTTCCTGGGCGCGGAGAAATTGCAGAATGCGCTCGGGCCGCAGGTCATGACGGCCTTTGAGCGCTTGATGGGCTTGATTTTGACGGCGATGTCGGTGGAGATGCTGCTCAGTGGCGTACGGGAGTTCGTCAAGACGCTGTAGATCTGCCATCCGTTTCACCCACAACAGGACACCATATGCAGACGCTCATTGCCCTTGCCCGCTTTTTGTTTGTGTTGATGTTCGCCATGAGCGCTGCAGGCCTGGCCGGTGCCGCAGAAATATGCCAGCCGTCCAGTCCTGGCTATTTCCACAAATATTGGTCCGGCAAAATCGACGGTAAATATGCAGTCAAGATGGAACTCACCTGCCGGGATGGCACCTTGCAGGGTAATTACTTTTACGTTAACAAGGGTGTGCGGATCAATTTGACGGGGCGGGTCGGACCGGCCGGGACCATGGCACTGGAGGAAAATGCGTGGGGTAACATGCCAAGTACCGGCAGCTTTGCCGGTACGCTTGGCGCGAATCATGTGGACGGCATGTGGACGGCGGCAGATGGCAAACGGTCCTTGCCCTTCGCTGCCGGGCAGACTTCCGAAATCCATCTAGGAACCCGGCGCGAGATTGTCGGTGCGTCGGTGGGCGACTATGCCCTGGCCAGCATCGCTGGCAACGGCGGCGCGAATGCCATGTGGGATACCGGGAAAACAGGGAAAGGCTGGGAGTCGAGCGTATCGTCCAATTCCGGCGGCATGCGCCAGGGCAGCCAGATCAAATTGACGCGCGCGGACCAACGCTTGCTTGATAGCCTGATCATCCGGGTCAGGCCCGATCTGACCACCGAATTGTTCGCCAGCGGGCGCGTGATTCTGACGATTCCCTACAGCGATCGCGGCGCGCAGTTCAATATCAGTTCGGCGGAGAATGCATCAGTGAGGCAATCCCTGGAAAAACAGTGGACGCAGGCACGTCTTGAGGACGAGACCGTGTATCTGCTGGCCCAGGATGGGATTGATTTCAGCCGTCACATTTCGGGCAATTTCGACGGTGTCGTGGGCGATATCCTGCTCGTGACTTATGCGATTGTCGGGAACAGCTTTGATGTCAAATTCATGGCTGGCCAGTGCTGCAGTGAAAGCGTATTCACCTTCAAACGCCAGCAACGGCCGCAACAAAACAAGTAGCGTCAGCACAGACGCTAGTTTGCCTTTCGCGCATCGGAAAGGCATACTCTCGCTATCCCGGCCATTGGCTGCTTACCTGAAAAGACCAACAATGAACTTTATCGCTACCGCAGTCATCCTCTCCGCTGCCTTGTTCGGCGGCGCCGCGTCGGCCGCCACCGCCGTCGCGCCACCAAAACCGCAAGTCGAGATGGGCCTGCAAAAAATCGACACCGTTGTCGGCAAGGGCAAAGTCGCCGCAGCCGGCCAGACCGTCACCGTCAACTACACCGGCTGGATCTACGCGCCAAAAGCGGCAAAGAAACACGGCATCCAGTTCGACAGCTCGATCGGCCGCGAGCCATTCTCGTTCCCGTTGGGTGGCGGCCAGGTCATTCAAGGCTGGGACCAAGGCGTGGCTGGCATGAAGGTGGGCGGCAAGCGCACCTTGATCATCCCGGCGGAACTGGCGTACGGCGCGCGTGGCGTCGGCCCGATTCCAGCCAATTCGAATCTGATCTTCGATGTTGAACTGCTGGACGTGAAGTAATGCAGTGAAATAAAAAAACGGCCGCGAGGCCGTTTTTTCATGGTGAAGCGAATTATTTTCCCAGCATCGACACCACGTTGTCCGTCCCCGGCGCACCGAAGGCTTGCTGCTTGAGAACGTGCAACTGGTCGCGCACCTGCGCCGCTTTTTCGAACTCCAGGTTTTTGGCGTGGTCGACCATGAGCTTTTCCAGGCGCTTGATCTCCTTGCCAATCTGCTTCTCGCTCATGGACTCGACTTTCGCCGTTTCCTTTGCTGTGCCATCGAGCATGTCGCGCTGTGCCTGCGGGCTGTAGACGCCGTCGATCAATTCCTTGATCGCCTTTTTTACGCCGCGCGCCGTGATGCCGTGCTCGAGGTTGAATGCGGTCTGCTTGGTGCGGCGGCGCTCGGTCTCGTCGATCGCACGGCGCATCGAATCGGTGATCTTGTCGCCATACAGAATCGCCACACCGTTCAGGTTGCGGGCCGCGCGGCCAATCGTCTGGATCAGGCTGCGTTCGGAGCGCAAAAAGCCTTCCTTGTCGGCGTCCAGCACCGCCACCAGCGACACTTCCGGCAAATCGAGACCCTCGCGCAACAGGTTGATGCCGACCAGCACATCGAAGGTCCCGAGGCGCAGATCGCGCAGGATTTCAACCCGTTCCACCGTTTCGATATCGCTGTGCAGGTAGCGCACCTTGATGCCGTGCTCCGACAAATATTCGGTCAATTGTTCGGCCATGCGCTTGGTTAGCGTGGTCACCAGCACGCGCTCGTCTTTCTTGACGCGGTCGGTAATCTCGCCCATCAGATCATCGACCTGGGAACGGGCAGGGCGCACGAAAATCAGCGGATCGACCAGGCCGGTCGGACGCACCACCTGTTCGACCACGTTATCGGAATGGGTCTTTTCGTAGTCTGCCGGGGTGGCCGAGACAAAAATCGTCTGGCGCATCTTGCCTTCGAATTCCTCGAATTTTAATGGGCGGTTATCCAGCGCAGACGGCAACCGGAAACCGTAATCAACCAGGTTGGTTTTGCGTGACCTGTCGCCGTTGTACATGGCGGACAACTGGCCGACCAGCACGTGCGACTCGTCAAGGAACATGAGCGCATCCTTGGGCAGGTAATCGACCAGCGTTGGCGGCGGTTCGCCCGGCATTGCGCCCGACAAATGGCGCGAATAGTTTTCGATGCCTTTCGTAAAACCGATTTCCGCCATCATTTCGAGGTCGAAGCGGGTGCGCTGTTCGAGGCGCTGTTCTTCGATCAGCTTGTTCTCCTTGCGGAAGAATTCGAGCCGGTCGCGCAATTCCAGTTTGATCGTTTCGATGGCGCGCAGCACGGTGGAGCGGGGCGTGACGTAATGCGAGCTCGGATACACCGTAAAGCGCGGGATTTTCTGGCGCACGCGGCCGGTCAATGGATCGAACAGTTGCAGCGACTCGATTTCATCGTCGAACATCTCGATGCGAATCGCCAGTTCGGCGTGCTCGGCCGGGAAAATGTCGATGGTGTCGCCGCGCACGCGGAAGGTGCCGCGGCCGAAATCGACTTCGTTTCTGGTGTACTGCATCTGGATCAGGCGCGCAATCACGTCGCGCTGGGCGACCTTGTCTTTCGCGCGCAAGGTGAGAATCATCTGGTGGTATTCGGTCGGGTTACCGATACCGTAAATGGCCGACACGGTGGCCACGATGATGACGTCGCGCCGCTCCATCAGCGACTTGGTGCACGACAGGCGCATCTGCTCGATGTGCTCGTTGATCGACGAGTCTTTTTCGATGAACAGGTCGCGCTGCGGCACGTAGGCTTCGGGCTGGTAGTAATCGTAGTAACTGACGAAATACTCGACCGCGTTTTGCGGGAAGAATTCGCGGAACTCCGAATACAGCTGGGCCGCCAGGGTTTTATTCGGCGCGAAGATGATCGCCGGCCGCCCGGCCTGTGCAATCACATTGGCCATGGTGTAGGTTTTGCCCGAGCCGGTGACACCCAGCAGGGTCTGGTAAAACAGGCCGTCGTTGATGCCTTCGATCAGGCCCGCGATAGCGGTCGGCTGGTCGCCGGCCGGCTCGAACGGCTGATGCAGCTTGAACGGCGAACCCGGGAAAGTAATGACGTTCGGTTCCGGCTCATTGGCGATGGATAAATCTGTCATACATTTCTACCTTTGCTAGAATGGGAGTCCGCCTGCGGCTCCTGCGCATTTGTAATTCCTGGGGCCGCTGTCTATACAACCGCAGCACCCCCGCCGACAATCGATTAGTTTAATCTCATGACTTCCACTGCACCTGCAAGCATTTTCGGCGCCATCGACATGGCCCCGCGCGACCCGATCCTGGGCATCACCGAAGCATTTGTTGCCGATACCAACCCAGGGAAAATCAACCTGGGCGTTGGCGTCTATTATGACGACAATGGCAAAGTGCCACTGCTCGCGTGCGTGCAGCAGGCCGAAGCGACGCTGATGGAAACGCAGACGCCGCGTACCTATCTGCCGATCGAGGGCCTGGCCGCGTATGACAAAGCGGTGCAAGAGCTGGTATTTGGGGCCGACAGCGCCATTATTCAAGAGAAACGCGCAATTACCGTGCAGGCCATCGGCGGCACCGGCGCGCTGAAAATCGGCGCCGATTTCCTCAAGCGCTTCGCGCCAGGGTCAAGCGTTTATATCAGCGACCCGAGCTGGGAAAACCACCGCGCGCTGTTCGAGTCGGCAGGTTTTACGGTCCACAATTACACCTATTACGATGCGGCCACGCACGGCGTCGATTTCGCCGGCATGCTGGCCTCGCTCAAGGCCATGCCAGCGGGCGCCATCGTGGTGCTGCACGCCTGCTGCCATAACCCGACCGGCGCCGACCTGACCGACGCGCAGTGGGACGACATTATCACCGTGGTGCGCGCCGGTGGCCTGGTGCCGTTCCTCGACATGGCTTACCAGGGCTTTGCCAAGGGCATCCTCGAGGACGGCGCCGTGGTGCGCCGCTTCGCCGCCACCCCGGGCGCGCTGCTGGTGTCGAACTCGTTCTCGAAGTCGTTCTCGCTGTACGGCGAGCGCGTGGGCGCCTTGTCGGTCGTGGCCGACAGCGCCGACGAAGCGGCGCGCCTGCTGTCGCAACTGAAACGCATCGTGCGCACCAACTATTCCAACCCGCCGATGCATGGTGGCAAAGTGGTGGCGACGGTGCTGTCCACGCCGGCCCTGCGCACGCTGTGGGAGCAAGAACTGGCCGGTATGCGCGTGCGCATCCGCGACATGCGCGAAGCCCTGGTCGCCAAACTGGCCGCCAAGGCGCCTGGCCGCAACTTCGATTTCGTGCGCCAGCAAGTGGGCATGTTCTCGTATTCCGGCCTGACCAAGGAGCAGGTCGGCCTGCTGCGCAGCGAGTCGATCTACGCGGTTGATACCGGTCGCATCTGCGTCGCTGCGCTGAATGCCAAAAATATTGATCGGGTCGTTGACGCCATCGCAAAAGTCCTCTAAAATCTTGCTTCTTCGTTGATGTGCAAGCGTCCTCGAAGATCAATTCCCTGATAGCTCAGTTGGTAGAGCGACGGACTGTTAATCCGCAGGTCCCTGGTTCGAGTCCAGGTCGGGGAGCCAGAATTTGTTGTACAAAAAAGCCCGCAGCGATGCGGGCTTTTTTGCGTTGAGGCCGGTCGCCGATGGGTATGGCATGCCGTTACACGGAAAAGTGATTTTCCCTGGCCACGGCGCGGGTATGGTGCTCGGCGCCGCGCCAGTCGAAGTCATCGATGCTGGCGTGGATCAGCGCCAGGGCCGCCGCGGAAAAATACGGCGCCAGTGCGGCCAGCACCCGTTTCGGCGGCTCGGGCTGGCAGGCTTTGCAGGCCTCGATCAGTTCGGCCAGCAGGGGTCCGGCGCGTTCGTCGCGCGCCGGCGCGGCGCTATCGGCGCCGGCCAACGGCGGCGCCAGCAGGTCAATTTCGGCCAGCGCGGCGGCTATCGCCGCGTCGAGCTGGGCCAGGGCGGCCGGATCGGGCGCGCTGGTGGCCAGCTGGCGTTCCAGTCCTTGCGCCAGCTCGGACAGCGGCATCAGCCGGACATTCGCGGCGGCGCCTGCCAGCTTGTGCAGTGCGGCGGCGGCGTCGCTGGCGCGCGCCTGCGCCAGCAGTGCGTGTACCGTCGCGGGCGTCGCGGCGAAGCTGGCGGCAAATTTGCGCAGGTAGTGGCGGTAGGTCTCCATCCCGCCCCAGATGTGCAGGCCGGCGGCGACATCGATGACCGGCCGCGCGCGCCGGGGGTGGTCGGCGCCAGCCTCGGTAAGGCGGCGGATCAGGTCGATTGTGCGGGGAATATCGAAGGGCTTGGCGATGAAATGGGTCATGCCGGCGCTGCGCGCGGCATCCTGGTGCGACTGGAAGGCGCCGGCGGTCAGCGCCACGATCGGCAAGTCGGCGAAGCGGGCCATGCCACGCAAAATGTGGGTCGCTTCGATGCCGTCCATGACCGGCATCTGGACATCCATCAATACCAGGTCGACCCCACCCGGGTCGTCCACCAGCCAGTCCACGGCGATGCGCCCGTTGTCGGCCAGGATCACCTCGGCGCCTTCCTCGGCCAGAATGCGGAACGCGACATCGCGGTTGATATCGCTGTCGTCGACCACCAGGATGCGCAGACCGGCCAGCTCGCAGCCGGCGCCGCTGGCAATCGATTCGCTGGCCTCGCCCAGCGCGCGTTTCTTGCTGGCGTCGAGGACGGCGTTGTACAGGGTGGAGGCGGTGATCGGTTTGGTGAGCACGGCGTCGATCAGGCCGAGCGTGCCATCGTCGTGCAATTCGACCGCCTGGTAGGTGCTGGTCAGGACGATGACCGGACACGCGTCGGCGGGCGCCGCGGCGCGGATCCGCCGGGCCGCCGCCAGCGTCGCCGCGCCGCCGTCGTGCCACGGCAGGATCACCGCGCGTGGCAGGCGCCCGGGCGCGGCGCCTGCCACCGCGGCGACCGTCGCTTCAATCGATGCCAGGGTGTCGACCTGCCAGCGCAGCTGGCGTGCGGTGGCGGTCACGATGGCGGCCTGTTCGCCGTCGCGCGCCATCAGCAGAGTCAGCCCCACCATCTCCGGCGACGAGAACAGTTCGCTGCCGGTACTGGCCTGCACCGGGACCGAGAACCAGAACGTGCTGCCGGTTCCGGGCGTGCTGCGCAGCCCGATGCGGCCTTCCATCATGTCGACGATGCGCTTGCAGATGGTGAGCCCCAGGCCGGTGCCGCCGAAGCGCCGGGTGGTGGAACTGTCGGCCTGCGTGAAGGGGGCAAACACGGCGTCTTGTTGTTCCGCTGCGATGCCAATGCCGGTATCGCGTACCTCGAACAGCAGGTCGACCTGGCCGTCGCCCCGCGCGTGCGCGGCAATCGCCAGTTCGACGCTGCCGTGTTCCGTGAATTTGATGGCGTTGCTGGCCAGGTTGACCAGCACTTGCTCGAGCCGCAGCGCGTCGCCCAGCACGTTCGCCACGGCCGCGGGCAGGGGATGGATGACCAGGTCGATATTCCGGGTGCCTACCGCCACGCCCATGGTGGCGACCACATTGTCGATGACTTCCTGCAGCGAGAACCAGCTGCGGTCGATGGTCATCGCACCCGCTTCGATTTTCGAGACGTCGAGTATGTCGTTGATGATGCCCAGCAGCGAACGGCCGGAAGCGCGGATCTTCTGCAGCATGGCGCGCGCGTCGCGGTTGCGGTTGGCGCGCTCGAGCAGGTAGGCCAGTCCGAGGATCGCATTGAGCGGGGTGCGGATTTCATGGCTCATATTGGCCAGGAATTCGGCCTTGCTGCGGTTTGCTGCCTGGGCCGCGTCGCGCGCTTCGAGCAGGCCGCTTTCGGCCAGTTTTTGCGCCGAGATATCCTGCACGAAGATCAGTGTCGCCGGCCCGTCGCTCAAATCGACGCGGGTGGTTGACTTGAAGACCGGCACGGCCGTGCCGTCCTTGCCCAGCCCGACTGCCTCGAAGCGCTGTTCGCGCGCCGAATCGCTGTCGATCAGCGCCTGCTCCTGCGGCAGCGTCGCCAGCGATGCGGTGGCGATCATGGCGTGCCATGGCAAGCCGTGCATGTCTTCGTTTGCGCTGTAGCCATGCAACAGGTTGTAGCGCCGGTTGGTGTAGATAAAATGGCCTTGCCTGAGCATGGCGACAGCGATCGGCGCCTCTTCGATCAGCGTGCGAAAGCGGGTTTCGCTGGCCGAGCGCGCCGCCGCTTCGGTGCGTTCGTAATGGCGCTCGTCTTCGATTTCGCGCAGGCGCCGGCGGCGCGACTGGCTCCATCGCAGCGTGGCAACGCTGGCGCAGAGCAGAATCAAATACAGCACCAAAAACGTGCGCACTTGCAGGTGCAGCGGCGCCAGGACGGTCGCCATCGGGCGTCGCAATTCCAGCGTCATCGTGCTGTCGGTGCGCACGCCGGGCGCGAGCACGCCGATGTGGCGCAGTTGTGGCGCTGCCGGGGCGCTGTCCGTGTCAACCAGGCCGGCGTCAATGAACACGCCGCCCGTGCTGTGCGCCAGGATGGCGCGCAAATCGGGCGCATACAGGGCCGAGCGCAGTTCATCGGCAAACGAGACCGGGTCGAGTACGGCCAGCACCACGCCCCCGAAATGTCCGGCACCGCTTTGCACCACGCGGGTGGCGGTGACGACCACATCGCCGCGGATCGACTTGAACGGCGCGGACAAGTACAGCACCGACGGGTCTCCCCCTTTCCTGGGCTCGGTGAAGTAGGGCCGCTGCGAAGAATTCATGCCGATCAGGTCGGCAGGTACGGAAGCGATAATCGTGCCCCCGTTGTCGACCACGATCATGCCGCGCACGCTGGGCATGGCTTCGACCATCGCCCGCAGACGCCGGTTCACATCGGGTGCGTTGACCGGGTCGTCAATGGACAGCCGGTCGCGGATGATCCCGGTGAGCGCGCGGTCGATGGCGCGCACATTGGTCGCGAGATCCTTGACCAGGATGCTGGACAAGGCGCGCAGGCGCCCGTTCTCGCTGTCGACCAGGCTGCGCTGCTCCAGCACGCGCCAGAGGCCCAGTCCGGCGCCGATCACGATGAGTGCAGCCAGCATGGCCAGCCACTCCCTTGCATGGCGCTGACGCATGGTGCTTGTTTTTCCCGGGGACATGCCCTACGGTAGTCTCAATGCACGAAGTTGTCGACAATAAATCTAACCTGATAATCACGGAAGCGTAAATACAACGCGAAATGCGCGGCCATCGTCGCACAATCTGGCGCAGCGCCGGCGCTTGCCGTCACCACTTTCGCGCCGCCAGGAGGCGGCAAGAAGAAATCTCCTGTTTTCCCTAGGCAAGTGCGAACTGGGCAGCTATAATATTGCCTCACTTCCCTGATAGCTCAGTTGGTAGAGCGACGGACTGTTAATCCGCAGGTCCCTGGTTCGAGTCCAGGTCGGGGAGCCAGAACAAGAAAAAAGCCACGCATTTGCGTGGCTTTTTTTGTTTCTGCAAGATTTTCATCCGTGCCTGTGCACGGCAGGGGCGCCCGCATGGCCGCCCCTGTACCGGCGAACCGTTATACGCGGTTCATCAGGAACGTCGTCAGCAAAGGCACCGGCCGGCCGGTTGCACCCTTGGCGCCGCCCGATTTCCACGCCGTACCGGCGATATCCAGGTGGGCCCAGGTGTACTTGCGCGTGAAGTTTTCCAGGAACGCCGCTGCCGTGCAGCTGGCGCCGCCCGGCGAACCGATATTCGCCAGATCGGCAAAGTTCGATTTCAATTGCTCGTTATACGCTTCCGAGATCGGCAGGCGCCAGGCCGTGTCGCCGGACTGCTTGCCGGCCGCGAGCAGGTCGTCGGCCAGTTGTTCGCAGGCGTCGTCCGCGCGCGTGAACAGACCCGAATTGTGGTGGCCCAGCGCGACCACGCAGGCGCCGGTCAGGGTCGCAATGTCGACCACGCAGGCCGGATTGAAGCGCTCGGCGTAGGTCAGGGCGTCGCACAGCACCAGGCGGCCTTCGGCGTCGGTATTGAGCACTTCGATGGTCAGGCCGTTCATCGAGCTGACGATGTCGCCCGGCTTGGTGGCGCGGCCGGACGGCATGTTTTCACACGCGGCCACGATGCCGATGACATTGAGTTTCAGACCCATTTCACCGATCGCGCGGAAGGTGCCCAGCACCGAACCGGCGCCGCACATATCGTATTTCATCTCGTCCATGCCAGGACCGGCTTTCAAGGAAATGCCGCCTGTGTCGAAGGTGATGCCCTTGCCCACCAGGACCACCGGTGCATCTTTCGCCTTGCCGCCCATGTGCTTGAGGACGATGAATTTCGGCGCTTCTTCGCTGCCGCGCGTAACCGACAGGAAGCTGCCCATTTTCAGCGCTTCGAGCTGTTTGCGCTCGAGCACTTCGATGTCGAAGCCGTAGTCCGCTGCCAGTTTTTTGGCGGTGTTGGCCAGGTAAGTCGGGGTGCAGATGTTGGCCGACAGGTTGCCCAGTTCCTTGGTCAGGCTGGCGCCGTTGGCCACCGCGATCGCTTGTGCAAGCAGGGTTTTGGTGGCGGCGCCACCATCGGCCGCGATAGTCAGCTTGCGCACGCCGGTGATGGCCGGGTCTTTCTTGAATTTCTGGCCGTCGGTGCGGAATTCCGCCTCGGTGGCAGTCATCACCACGCAGCGCATGCTCCACGCCAGGTCGCGCGCTTTCACATCGAGCATCGGTAGTGCGATAATGGCGTCCGTGCTGCCCAGTGCAGCGAAGGCTTTTAGCGCCGCGCTCACGCTCGAGGCAAAACTCTTTTCGCTGATGGCTTCGTCAGCGCCCACGCCAACGAGCAGCACGCGGGCTGCGGCCGCGCCGGAAACGCCGCGCAGCAGCAGGGTCGAACCCGGTTTGCCGGTGATGTCGCCCGACTTGAGTGCAGCGGTAATTTCACCGCCTTGATCGAGGGCTTTTGCTGCCTGCGACAGTTTTTTGTTTTCATACACCGCAACGGCGATGCAGCCTGATTTTGCCGCTGCCAGGGTGTTTTTTGTGTCGAATGCTTTTATGCTAAAGTCCATTTGATTCTCCGTTTGTTTAGTAATGCGCACTGCCTAACCTGTGATTATATCTTTCGAATGATTTTCCGACGCGCCCTCCAACGTGAATTAGCCAGTGCCGCCGGCGCCACCTTCACGGTGTTGTTTACAATCTTTGTCACCTTCACGCTGATCAAGATCCTGGGCAATGCGGCCGGCGGCAAGGTCGCATCGAGCGATGTGCTGGCGCTGATCGGTTTCACAGTCCTGAATTATCTGCCAACCATCCTGATCCTCACCAGCTTTATTTCGGTGCTGGCAGCGGTCACGCGCAGCTACCGCGACTCCGAAATGGTGGTGTGGTTTGCGTCCGGCCTGTCGCTGGCGCGCTGGATCCGGCCGGTGCTCACGTTTGGCTTGCCGGTGGTGGCGGTGGTCGCGGTCCTGAGCACGGTCGTGACGCCATGGGCCAAAATGAAAAGCAATGAATTCATCGAACGCTTTGAAAAGCGCGAGGATTTGAAGCGTGTCTCGCCCGGCCAGTTCCGCGAATCGACCGCAACCAACCGGGTGTTTTTTGTCGAAGGCAGCAGCGACGGTAGCACCGTGGTGCAAAACGTGTTCGTCAACAGCATTGAGAACGGCGTCAATTCCATCGTCGTCGCCAAGGAGGGCGTGGTGGAATCGGATGGCAAGGGCGGCCAGTTCCTGGTGCTCAAAAACGGCCGGCGCTATCAGGGCGTGCCGGGCCAGGCCGATTTCCAGTCGATGGAATTTCAGCGCTACAGCATGCGCGTGGCGACCAAGGTTGCGGTGCTGGGCACCGAGACGCAAACCGACGCCATGTCGACGCCCACGCTGCTGCTGTTAAATAACCAGTTCAGCAATGCCGAATTGTTGTTCCGCATTTCCGGTCCGATCATGTGCTTCATCCTGATGATGCTGGCCATTCCGCTGGGCTTTGTGAATCCGCGCGCCGGCAGTTCCGCCAACCTGATCCTGGCCGTGCTGATTTTCTTTACCTATTCGAATTTGACCAAGGTCGGCGAAAACAGCGTGAAACTGGGCAAAGCGTCATTCGGCATGTCCTGGTGGCCGCTGCACCTGGTGGTCATGCTGACGGTGATCGCCCTGTTTTTCTGGCGCCTGAATGTGAACCACCCTTATCATCCGCTGGTGCTGTGGAATGCGCGCAAGCGCCGTCGCCTGCTGGGGAAATGCGCCAGCCCGACGGCGCCGCAATGAAAGTCCGGAAATGAGAGTTTTACAGCGTTACTTCGCAATCAATATCATCCAGGCGGTCGCATTCGTGCTCGTTGCGCTGCTGGCCCTGTTCACCTTCATGGACCTCACCTCCGAATTACCGTCGGTAGGGAAGGGTGGCTATTTATTCCAGCATGCGGTGATCTATGTGGCCTTGCTCATTCCCGGTCATATCTACGAGCTGATGCCGATTGCGGCACTGGTCGGCACCATTTACGCGATGGCGCAATTTTCATCGAGTTCCGAATTCACCATCATGCGGGCGTCCTCGATGTCGACCCGGATGGCGGGCGGCATGTTGTTCAGGATTGGCATCCTGTTCGTCGCGATCACGTTTATTTTTGGCGAACTGGTGACGCCGCGCACGGCGCCGCTGGCAGAAAAATTGCGCCTGGCAGCCAAGGGCTCCACGATGACGCAAGCGTTCCGCTCGGGCATGTGGACCAAGGATATCGTGCATGCCGACGGCGTCACCGGGCCGGTGAACGGTTCGCGCTTTTTCAATGTGCGCCAGATCCGCACGGACGGCACACTGGTCGACGTCAAACTGTATGAGTTCGACGCCAACATGCGCATGCGCTCCCTGATCACGGCCGCAACGGCCACGTTCGGCGGCAACAATTTCTGGCGCCTGGCCGATGTCACGGAAACCCGGTTTACCAATTCCCGCACCTTGCCGGCGCCCGGCGCGCCGCTGCCACCGGGCACCACGATCCAGAGTGCCTACGGCCAGGAAACCGCTGGCGTGACGACCCGCAAGCTGGCGACCCTGGAAATTGCGTCCGAAATCACGCCGCGTATCCTGTCGGTGTCGGCCGCCGATCCGGCGCGCATGTCCGCCACTGAGCTGGCTGTGTACACGCGTCACCTGGCCGAAAACCGCCAGGAAACGGAGCGCTTTAAAATCGCGTTCTGGAAGAAATTGATCGATCCCCTGGCCATTTTCGTGCTGATGGCGATGGCCCTGCCGTTCGGTTACCTGCAGGCGCGCAGCGGCGGCGTCAGCCTGAAGATTTTTATCGGCATCATGCTTGGTGTCGGTTTCATGCTGCTCAACACGCTGTTTTCGCACCTCGGCGTGCTCAGCACCTGGCCCGCGTTCGTGACTGCGGTGGTGCCGAGCGTCCTGTTTTTAATCCTCGCATTGATTGCGATCTGGTGGGTGGAGCGACACTGATGACACTTATTGCCCCAAACCGCGCGTTGGTGCTGTTTGCCCACGGCGCCCGCGCGCCCGGCTGGGCCGCGCCATTCGAGCGCCTGCGCGACCAGGCGGCCATGCGCCTGCCCGGCGTTGCGGTCTCGCTGGCTTTTCTGGAATTGATGGAGCCGCGCCTGCCGGCCGAAGTGGCGGCCCTGGCTGCGGCGGGCGTGACGGACGTCACCATCGTGCCCGTGTTTCTCGGCGTCGGTGGTCACTTGCTGCGCGATCTGCCGGCGCTGGTGACCCAATTGCAGCTCGATCATCCCGCCATGCACGTCACTGTGGCCGGCGCAGTCGGCGAAGACCCTGGCGTGATTGCCGCCATGCTGGCGTACTGCATCGGTACCCTGGAGGCTTGACCCGGGTTTTTCCGTCACGCCCTTGTCGGGCATCATAGCCGTGCTTGTGATTGCCGAACACACTGCCCCCACGCCACTCTGGCGGACTCACGCGGGGCAGATCATGTTGACAACTATCATCAAAAGCTTGTTTTGCGGCGTGCTGCGTGTCGGCTTTCTCTTGCGCTTGCAGCGCTGGCCGGCGTCACTGCTGGTGCAATGGCGCTGCGCCAGGCGCATCGACGCGATGACGCACCGCTTGCTGTGCATGCGCGCCAAGATTCGGGCGCTGTCCGGGCATCTGATGTCGGGTGCGCTGCGCGGGGCGCTCGATCCGGATGGCACGCTGGCCCTGATGCTCGCGGACCTGAAAGAAGAGACGCGCACCTTGCGTTACCAGTTGGCGCAGTGGCATGTGAAGGAATGCAAGGGCAGGGCAGGGATGCGGCTGAAGGCGTCGATGCTGGTGCTCAATCGCATTGCCGCGGAGACGTATGCGGCGGCCGACCGGCTGGCGTGGGACATTCTCGAGCACGACGCGCGCCTGCCCGGTTGACGGCTACCTGTCAGGCCAGCCGTCTGCGCTCTTCCGGCATCGCATCGGCCAGCTGGTGCGTGCGCATCTCCAGCGCATTGCCGATCATAACCAGCACCGGCCCGTTGGGAGCCTCGAGTCCGCGCGCCAAATCCGCCAGTGTCAGGCGCAGCACGCGCTGGTCGGCGCGGCTGACGTTCTCGATCACCACCACCGGCGTGGTGCCAGCGCGTCCCTGCGCCAATAAACTGAGCGCGGTGGCGATGGCTTCGCGCCCGCCCATGTACTGCACCAGGGTGTCGGTGTTGGGCACGGTCACCAGGCCATCGAGTTCCGGCGCGGTGCTCGACGTAAAGAAGGCCACGCTGCGCGACACGCCGCGCTTGGTCAGGGGTTGGCGCGTAGCGGCGGCCGCGGCCAGTGCAGTGGTGATGCCAGGCACGACTTCGACGTCGATCCCGGCTTCTTCGAGTGCGCGCAATTCTTCATCGGCGCGGCCGAACAGCATCGGGTCGCCGCCTTTCAGGCGCACCACGATGGCGTGCTTGCGGGCATTGTCGACTAGTTGCTTGTTGATGAATTGCTGCGCTGTGGACAGCTGGCCGCAGCGTTTGCCGACCGCGATTTTTTCTGCTTGCGGGCACAGTTCCAGCATCTCGGGCGTGACCAGCGCGTCATGCAACACCACGTCGGCGCTTGCCAGCAGGCGCGCGCCGCGCAGGGTGATCAAATCCTGGGCGCCGGGGCCGGCGCCGATCAGGTAGACTTTTCCGAGAGTTGCCATTGCGTGATCCTTGTTTATCCTAAACGAATCATACCTGCCGCGACCGTCTGGTGGGTCACTTCATCGATCAGGATGAAGGCGCCGGTGGCCCGGATGTCGTCGTAGGCATCGGCTGCCAGCGGCTGCTGCACGGTCAAGGAGACGCGCGCGATATCGTTCAGCTTCAGGCCGCTCGCCGGGTGGCGCTGCTGGGTGTTGATGTCGAGCAGCGTATCGATGGCCGTGACCCTGGCCGCGGTCTGGCGCGTACCGTGCTTGAGCCAGTATTTGCGGCGCAGGTCGATTGGTTCGTCGGCCATCCAGCACAGGTCGGCGCTGACCTGCTTTAATAATGTCGCCGGTTGCGTGGCGCCAGCGAGCATGTCGCCGCGCGAGACGTCCAGGTATTCATTGAGCAGCAAGGTGATCGACTGGCCGGCGACCGCCGACGCGTGCGAGCCTTCCAGCGTCAAGATATCCTTCACGGTGGCGCTCTGGCCCGAGGGCTGCACCACCAGCGTATCGCCCACGGCTACCTTGCCCGATTCGATGCGTCCCATGTAGCCGCGGAAATCGTTGGCTTCGTGGCCATTGTGGCGCGCCACCAGTTGCACCGGGAAGCGGAACGGGGCGTCATGCGACGCGTCATACACCGACAACGATTCGAGCAGCGTGATCAGGGTCGGGCCCTGGTACCACGGCATGTTCACGGTGGGCTCGACGACATTGTCGCCAGTGAGCGCAGACAGCGGAATCGCGGTGATGTCCTTCAGCCCCAGCGAGACGGCAAATTCTTTATATGCCGCAACGATGCGGTCATAGATCGCCTGGTCATAATTGATCAGGTCCATCTTGTTGACTGCGACCACCACGTGCTGGATCTGCAGCAGGTGGGCAATGGTCGAATGGCGTTTGGTTTGAATCAGCAGATCCACGCCGCCGTCTTCGCGCAATTTTACTTTCGAGACGTCGACCAGGATGACCACGGCGTCGGCTGTGGAAGCACCCGTGACCATGTTCCGGGTGTACTGCTCGTGGCCGGGGGTGTCGGCAATGATGAACTTGCGTTTCGGCGTGGCAAAGTAACGGTAGGCCACATCGATGGTAATGCCTTGCTCGCGCTCGGCCTCCAGGCCGTCGGTCAGCAGCGACAGGTCGACCGCGTCGCCCACGGTGCGCTTGTGTTTCGAGCGCGACATGGCGTCTAACTGGTCGGCGAAGATGCCCTTGCTGTCGAACAGCAGGCGGCCAATCAGGGTGCTCTTGCCGTCATCGACGGAGCCGGCGGTAATGAAGCGCAGCAGGCCGGATTGATTGGTGTTATCGGTGAGTGCGTTCATCAGAAATAGCCTGCTTTCTTGCGTTTTTCCATCGAGGCTTCGGAGGTCTGGTCATCCATCCGGGTGGCGCCCCGTTCAGTAATTTGCGTCACGGCCGTTTCGGCAATGATGGCGTCGAGGGTGGTTGCATCGGAGGCCACCGGGCAGGTGCACGAAATATCGCCCACGGTACGGAAGCGCACCACCTGCGTTTCGACGGTTTCGCCTTCGCGCGCCGGGGTCAGGTCGGTCAGCGGCACCAGCAAGCCATTGCGCGGAATCACCTGGCGCTCGTGCGCGAAATAGATTGGCGGCAATTCCAGCTGTTCGCGGGCGATGTAGAGCCACACGTCGAGTTCGGTCCAGTTCGAGATCGGGAACACGCGCATGTTTTCACCCGGATGGACGCGGGTGTTATACAAATCCCACAGTTCGGGGCGCTGGGCTTTTGGATCCCACTGGCCGAATTCATCGCGGAACGAAAAGATGCGTTCCTTGGCGCGGGCCTTTTCTTCATCGCGGCGCGCGCCGCCGATGCAGGCGTCAAAGCCGTATTCGGCGATGGTTTCCAGCAAGGTCACGGCTTGCGCGGCGTTGCGCGAGTCGGTGGCCGGATTGCGCAGCCGCACCGTGCCCTTCTTGATGGAGTCTTCGACCGAACCGACGATCAGGCGCTCACCGAGTTCGGCGGCGCGCTTGTCGCGGAAGGTGATCACTTCCTGGAAATTGTGGCCCGTGTCGATGTGCACCAGCGGGAACGGGAATTTACCCGGCCGGAAGGCTTTTTCGGCCAGCCGCAGCAGCACCACCGAATCTTTGCCGCCCGAGAACAGCAGGGCAGGATTGGTGCATTCGGCCGCGACTTCGCGCAGGATGTGGATGGCTTCGGATTCAAGCACATCGAGGTGGCGGGCGTTGACATCGGTCAGTACGCCGGCTGCCAGGGTCTGGTTCGTCATGTGGAGCCTGTTCTTTGGATGCTGGGGATCAATCGGCCAAGGGTGTTGATTGATTCATGCCGATTTGATTCGGATAAGTTTGCCGTCGACCATGTGCAGGCCGCATTCCTTGGAGTCGGGGTTTTCCCACCACCAGCGGCCGGCACGCACGTCTTCGCCTGGTTGCACGGCGCGCGTGCACGGTGCGCAGCCAATCGACGGGAAGCCCTGGTCGTGCAGCGCGTTGTACGGGACGTTGTTGGAACGGATGTAGTTCCACACGTCCTCTTCGCGCCAGTCGGCCAGTGGATTGAACTTGGTCAGGCCGTGGGCCGTGTCGAGTTCTTGTACGGCCAGTTCGGCGCGTGTGCTCGATTGCGCGCGGCGCTGCCCGGTCACCCAGGCTTGCTTGCCGGCCAGGGCGCGGCCCAAGGGTTCGACCTTGCGGATGCGGCAGCATTCGCGTCGCATGTCCACGCTGTCGTAGAACGCATTCAAACCGTTTTGCGCGACGTACTGCTCGACCGCCGCCGGATTCGGGTGGAACAGGTCGATGGTGTAGCCATAATGCGCCTTGACCTTGGCCAGCACGTCGAGCGTCTCCGGGTTCAGGCGGCCCGTTTCCAGCGAGAAGATGCCGATTGGCAGCTTCGCCTTGAGAATCAGGTCGGTCAGGACCATGTCTTCGGCGGCCAGGCTGGAGGCGAACACGGCGGGTGAAAAATCGCGTGCGACGCGCGCCAGTGTGGCGCTGGTCATGGTCACCAGTTCATCGAGCGAGTGGCCGTGCGCAACCGGATTAAATTCCGTAGCCGACATCGCTGTCTCCCGGGGCATTGTCCGTCACTGCCGCGCGCGGGGCGCGGCGGAACAGCGGCTGTTTCTGGTCGACCGAGGCCTGGTAAACCTCCGAAAACACCGAAAAACCTTTCAAGGCGTCGTCGATGTTGCGGTCTGGGCGGGGCGCATACGCATCGAAGCCGACACGCTGCATCGAGAACAATTGATCGCGCAGCACGTCGCCGATGGCGCGCAATTCGCCTTGGTAATGCATGCGACGCCGCAGATTAAACGCGATCGACATGCCGCGGCCATCCGTAAACTTGGGGAAATTGACGGCGATGACGGCAAACCGGTCGAGGTCTGCCCGAATGTCTTCCGGCCGCTCGTCGGCGCCGAGCCAGACGCCGATCTCGGCGCGACTGGCCAATTGCTCGCGCTGGGCTTGCCACACCAGGAGCGGCACGATGATCTTGCCTTCCGGAATCACGACCGTGTCCGGGCTTTCGGTTTCATCCAGGCGCAGGACGCGCCAGTCGTCGGCGACGATGGCCTTGTTCTTGATGATCTGTGGGTGCAGTTCAAGCATAGTGGTCTTCTCCTACTGGCGCGCCAGCAACAATCGGCGTGGCGTAGACATGTTCCTTGAACGGGGCAATCCCCAGGCGCTGGGCGGTGTCGACGAAGCGCTCGCCTTCGAAGCGGGAGCGCACGTACACCTCCAGCAGGCGGGCGATGACTTCCGGCATTTGCAGCGCGGAGAACGACGGGCCAATGATCTTGCCGATGGCGGGATTGTTGCCCTGCGCACCGCCGATCGACACCTGGTACCACTCGCTGCCATCCTTGTCGACCCCCAGCACGCCAATCGAACCGACGTGGTGGTGGCCGCAGGCATTGATGCAACCGGAGATATTCAGTTCGATGTCGCCAATATCGTGCTGGAAATCGAGGTTATCGAAACGCTCGGCAATTGCGGCGGCAATCGGCAGCGACTTGGCATTGGCCAGCGAGCAGAAATCGCCGCCCGGGCAGCAGATGATGTCGGTGAGCAAACCGATATTCGGCGTGGCCAGGCCGCGCGCCTTGGCTTCTTGCCATAGCGCGAACAATTGATCCTGGCGTACGTCGGCCAGCACCAGGTTCTGCTCGTGGGTCGGGCGAATTTCGCCGAAGCTGTAGCGGTCGGCCAGATCGGCAATAAAGTCCATTTGCTCGGCGGTGGCGTCGCCCGGTGGCACGCCGGTTTTCTTCAGCGACAGCAGCACAGCCGCGTAGCCCGGCGCCTTGTGCGGCTTGACGTTGCGGTTCAGCCAATTGGCAAAGGCTTTGTTGTCCGCGTGCTCGCGCAGCGGATCGATGTTGGCCAGCGGCGCATACGCAGGCGGCGCAAAATATGCCGAGACGCGGTCCAGCTCTTCCTGCGTCAAGGTTTCCGGGCCATCTTTCAGATCAAGCCATTCGGCTTCGACCTGGCGCGTGAATTCTTCTACGCCCAGCGCCTTCAATAAAATCTTGATGCGGGCCTTGTATTTGTTGTCGCGGCGGCCGTACTGGTTGTACACGCGCATCACCGCTTCCGTGTAGGTCAGCAGGTGTTGCCACGGCAGGAAATCGCGGATCACGCTGCCGAGGATGGGCGTGCGGCCCATGCCGCCACCGGCCATGAAACGGAAGCCGATCTCGCCGGCGTCGTTGTAGACGACCGACAGGCCGATGTCGTGCACGGCAATGGCGGCGCGGTCTTCCAGGGCGCCGTTGATGGCGACCTTGAATTTGCGCGGCAGGGCAATGAATTCAGGGTGAAAAGTGCTCCACTGGCGCAGGATTTCCGCGAACGGGCGCGGATCGATGATTTCATCGGCCGCCACGCCGGCGTACTCGTCCGACGTGATGTTGCGGATACAGTTGCCGGAGGTCTGGATGGCGTGCATCTCGACCGAGGCCAGGTCGGCCAGAATGTCGGGTGTGTGCTCGAGCTCGATCCAGTTGTATTGAATGTTCTGGCGCGTCGTGAAGTGGCCATAGCCGCGGTCGTACTTGCGGGCGATATGGGCAAACATGCGCATTTGCGCGGACGACATCAGGCCGTACGGAACGGCCACGCGCAGCATATAGGCGTGGCGCTGCATGTACAGGCCGTTTTGCAGGCGCAGCGGCAGGAACTCCGATTCTTCGAGTTCGCCCGAAAGACGGCGCGCTACCTGGTCGCGGAACTGGGCAATGCGCTCGCGTACGATGAGGTGGTCATACTGGTCGTAAAGATACATGGTTCAATCCTGGTGATGGGCGCGGCGCCGCGCCAATAGTCTTCCCCTACACTAGCTAACATGATACGTTCCGGGTGCCTTATTCCAAAGGACCGAGAATTTATTTGCTTATATGCGCTGGAAGCATAAGCAATCTTATAAAATGATGGCTGCCGTACACATACGTAAAATAACCCATGAACCTCCATCAATTACGCTTCGTCCGTGAAGCGGTGCGCCAGAACTACAATCTGACCGATGCCGCCAAGGCGCTGTTCACGTCGCAGCCGGGCGTGTCGAAAGCCATCATCGAGCTGGAAGAAGAGCTGGGCGTCGATATTTTCGCGCGCCACGGCAAGCGCATCCGCGGCCTGACCGAACCAGGAAGGCTGGTGCTGGGTTCGGTTGAGCTGATCATGCAGGAAATCGACAGCCTGAAACGCATCGGCAAGGAATATGCGGCCCAGGACAGTGGCAGTTTTACCATTGCCACCACGCACACCCAGGCCCGCTACACCTTGCCGCGTGTGGTGCAGGCGTTCATGCAGAAATATCCCAAGGTACGCCTTTCCCTTCTGCAAGGCAATCCGCGTCAGATCGCCGACATGGTCAAGAGCGACCAGGCCGACCTCGCCATCGCCACCGAGTCGATTGCCGTGGTCGATGGCCTGATCACGCTGCCTTGTTATCAGTGGGAGCACGTGGTGGTGGTGCCGCACGACCATCCGCTGCTGCGCTCGCCTGCGGTATCGCTGGAAGAAATTGCCACGTACCCATTAATTACGTACGATGCGGCCTTTGCCGGGCGCAGCAAGATCGACCATGCGTTCAGCTTGCGCAGCCTGAAGCCGGATGTGTTGTTGGAAGCGATCGACGCCGATGTCATCAAGACCTACGTGGAGCTGGGCATGGGCATCGGCATCATCGCCGGCATGGCCTACGATCCGGAGCGCGACAAGAACCTGCGCGCCATTCCCGTCGGCCACCTGTTCGGCATGAATGTGTCGCGCGTGGCGATCAAGCAGGGGGCTTACCTGCGCAGTTATGTGTACACCTTTATCGAATTGCTGGCCCCCACGCTGAACCGCAAGATGGTGGAATCGGCCATGCGTGGCGACAGCGAAACTTACGACCTTTAAGACTGACTATGAATACCGTTACCACCCTCATTACCGGCCAGGTGGCCGCGTACTACGCCAAGATGGCAGAACAATACGACGCCGTCTACGACAAGCCCGAGCGTGAAGACGACCTCGATGAAATCTGCGACGAGGTTGCCGAAGCCGTGGCCGGGCACATCGTGCTGGAAATCGGCTGCGGCACTGGCTTCTGGACCGAAATCGCGTCCGAGTCGGCGTTGTCGATTGTCGCCACCGACATCAACCAGAATCTGATCGACCTGGCGCAGACGCGCGATCTGCCGGACGAAGTGTCGTTCCGCGTGGCCGATGCCTACAACTTGCCGGACGACCTGGGCGAGTTCACGGCGATCCTGGCAGGTGGGTGGTGGTCGCACGTCGCCCGCGCCGACCAGGAAAAACTGCTGGCGCACTGGCGTGACCGGTTTGGCAAGGATTTATTGGTGGTACTGGTCGACGATACCTATGTCGAAGGCAGCAGCGACACCGTGGCGCGCACCGATCTGGAAGGCAATACCTACCAGATCAAGACGGCGCCGGATGGCATGCGCTATGAAATCCCAATGAATTACCCATCGGATAGCGCCCTGCGCAAAAAACTGGCCAGTTCGGTACGCGAAATCAAGATCGTGCGACTGGAACACTTCTGGATGCTGCGTTGCCGCCTGAAATAATCGCGCCACCCAATGAAAAAACCGTCATCCCCGCAAGGGCATGACGGTTTTTTAACGCCCGCAGGCGTCAGGTATTAAAACGAGTGACGCAGACCCAGTGCCAGTGCTTTAGGATCGCCGCCCAGTGCCGTGGCAGCTGGTGCAATCGCAACGCTCGACGAGCTCAAGCCAAACACGGCCAGGTTGTTGTTGTCCATCGTGGCGTACGACGCGTACACATTGGTGCGCTTCGACAGCGAGTAGCTGTAGGCAACAGCGTAAGCCTTGCCTTTGGCGCCGGTTTCTACCTTGTTGTTCTGGTAGTTGAAGAAGAACTTGTTGGCCGCCAGGGTGTACGAAGCGCCCAGGTTGTACTGCTCGAACTTGTTGTTCGGGCCGACCTGGTCAGCCGACAGGTAGCCGCCCTTGAATTCGAAGGCGTCCAGTTTGTACGACGCGCCGAATGCCGATTCCTTGTCGTTGCCGGTGGCCAGACGTTTCAGGGTGTGGTAACCAGCCGACAGGCCCAGGTTGCCGAGCGTGTATTCCAGGGCGATGCCGTGCAGGTTGCCCGAAGGACCGGTTGCTGCTTCGCCAGCCGAGTAGGCCAGGTAAGCGCGCAGGCCATTCCATGCCGACGATTTGTAGTTGACCGAGTTCGACAGACGACGGGTCACGCGGCCCGAAGTGAACGCGCTCAAGTTACTACCGTAGAAACCCTGGCCGAAGATGTCGGACATGGCGCCGACGGCTGCGATCGGGCTGTATTCACGGCCAACCGTTACCAGACCGAAGGCACCTTCCAGACCAACCACCGAACGGCGGCCGAACAGGTTGGTGTCGGCAGCGCCGGTGTCGAGGGCGACGCCGGCTTCGATGTTGAACATGGCTTTCAGGCCGTCACCGAGGTCTTCGGTACCGCGGAAGCCCAGACGGCTGCTCGACTGGTTACCGGAGTTGACAACCCAGGTACCTTTTTGGCCAGGGGTGCCGGTGTCTTGGCGCGACACGGCCGCATCCATGATGCCGTACATCTGAACGTTGGTTTGTGCTTGCGCTGCGATTGGCAGGATGGCGAAAAGGGCGGCAGCCAGGATTTTGCGTTGCATGTGTTCTCCGTAAGATTCAATCAAGGGTCATTCGCTGAAGCACATCAAAGTGGCCTCAGAACGATCGAAATCTTATCGGGCCGATATTTCAAGAAGATGACATGTGGCAATTTCACAACAGATGCTGACGGATCGGCAACACGATATCGATGCGGGTGCCGGGCGCTTCGGCGGCCACGATGATTTCGCCCTGCATGCCCCAGACCCGCTCGCGCATGCCGATCAGCCCCAGCGAGCCGGTCTTTTCCAGGTCGGCCGGACTGATACCGCGCCCGTCGTCGCGGATGGTGACCAGCAGTTCGCCGTCGAGGCGGAAGACATTCAGCGTGACGTTGCTGGCCTCGGCATGGCGGGCGATGTTCGTCAGCGCTTCCTGGACAATGCGGAAGATGGCGGTGCTGGCGGTGTCGTCGAGCTGCAGTTCGTCCTCGTCCGCATACAGCTTGCAGGCAATGCCATAACGTCTGGAAAAGTCGTCGCGCAAGCCCTGCAGGGCGAAATACAGGCCACCGTCGTCGAGTGCGCGTGGGCGCAAATTGGTGGCAATCCGGCGCAGCGATGCAATCGCGGTGGCCAGGTTGTCCTGCATGCCGGCCATCAGCGCCAGGCTTGGCGCGCTGCTGCCATCGGCTTGCTGGAGCAGCGTCAGGTCCATGCGCAGCGACGCCAGCAATTGGCCCAGGTCGTCGTGCAGTTCGCGCGCGATATGGGTACGCTCCTGTTCGCGGATGGTTTGCAGCGCCGCCGACAGCTGGCGCAGCTCGTCGTGCGAACGCGCCAGGCGCGCCTGGACGCGCTGGCGCGCGCTGACGTCGCGCAGGATGATCGAGCGCACCGGGCGCCCGTCGCGCATGTCCTGCGACAGTGAACCGGTCAGCGCGATGCGGCGGCCGTCGGCATGCATACCTGTGACGGCGTAGTCGGTGAAGCGGCGGCCGGCGCGGGCCGGGGCGCCAGGCGCTGGTGTTTCGATGAGGAAGCGCGACAGCGCACGCCCTTGCATCTGCTCGACCGTTACGCCGAACAGCGCGGCGGCAGCGGCGTTCGCCAGCACGATGCGGTCGGCGTGGTCGGTGGCGATCAGGGCATCATTGACCAGGCTGGCGTGCTCGATGGCACCGGCGCGCTGCGCTGGTGCAGACAGACCCCGGCGCAGCAGTACCCTGGCGCCAACAAACCCCAGCAAAAAGGCGAGGGCGGCGCGCACGCGCATGGTTGGGATCGTCATGGATTCTCGCCGTCGGTGAGTGGCACGCGAAGGCGTACCCGGCGAAAGTGTAATGCGAGACTTGCCTCATCTTATTGTGATGAGGCAAGTTTTATTACATCTGTTTGAACAGGTGCAGGAAACTGCGGCTCACTTCCAGCTTGTCCGATTTGCCTTTGATCATGACCAGGTGGCGGCCCCGCAAATCGCGGGTGACGCCGTCGATGGCGTTCACATTCACCAGCGTGGCGCGGTGGATTTGCCAGAACAGGGCCGGGTCGAGTTCCTCGGCCAGGTCGCGCACCGGTTTGCGGATCAGCGCCTCGAATTTGTCGGTTTGCACGCAGGTGTATTTTTCGTCGGAGCGGAAGAACAGGATCTCTTCGACCGGAATCATGCGCAAATCCTGGCCGATGCTGGCCTGGATCCATTGCAGGTATTTCGGTTTTGGGGCCGCAATTTTCTCGGCCAGCTGCGACAGCATCAGGGTGACGCTGTCATTGACCGGCAGGCTGCCCGGCTGTTCGATGAGCGCTTTCAGGCGCGCCTTGAGCCGGTCCACGGTCAATTGCAAGCGTTCCGGCTCGGGCGGCTTGAGGACGTAATCGATGGCGCCGCGCTCAAAGGCTTCCACCGCGTACTGGTCGTAGGCGGTGACGAACACGATGGCGCTCTGGTCGCCGATGTCGCGCGCCGCTTCCATGCCGGTTTTGCCGGGCATGCGGATATCGAGGAAGGTCAAATCGGGTTTCAGCTCGGCCACCAGCTGCACGGCTTCATCGCCGTTCTTGGCTTCACCGATGATCTCCAGCTCGGGCCACACCTGGTTCAGGCGCAGGCGCAACTGGTCGCGCATCAATCTTTCGTCGTCAGCAATAATGGCAGTAGGCATGGGATTTGATTTATTGTTATCAATCTGTGGAATGATGATTATTCAACACATCGCCGGATCAGGCAAGCAGGGCAGATGGTCGGCTATTTCGATGTGGCGTATGGCACTTCGATGACCGCGATCACGCCATGCGGCACATTCGCGGTGATATGCAACTGGCCGGCCTCGCCATGGAGCAGCTTCAGGCGTTCGCGGATGGTCGGCAGGCCGAGACCGGTGCCGTCGCTCGGCATCACGCCAAAACCGACGCCATTGTCGGCCACGGTCACGCGCAGCTTGTTGTGCGAGACATTCGCGCTGATGCGCAGGGTGCCCCCTTCGGGCTTGCACTCGAGGCCGTGCTTGATCGCGTTTTCCACCATCGATTGCAGCATCATCGGCGGAAAGGCCGCGTTGCGCAGGTCGTCGGGGACGTGCAGCTCGACCGTCAAGCGCTCTTCCATGCGCATCTTGAGCAGGTGCAGGTAGGCGGTGACCATGTCGACTTCGCGGCCGAGGTTGGTCACCACGGCGTTTTCACGCATTTGCGGCAGCACCGCGCGCAGGTACTGGATCAGGCTGCGCTGCATGGCCGAGGCGCGCGGCGGGTTCGTTTCGATCAGGTATTCGACCGAGGCGAGGGTGTTGAACAGGAAGTGCGGCTCCACCTGTGCCTGCATCATCTGCATGCGCGCTTCGGATAGCTGGCGCTGCATCGATTCGCGCTCGGCGGCAGCGTTTGCGCTCTGGGTCAGCGCATCGGCGCGCTTCTTGCCGCCCACCAGCGCCTTGGTGGCGAACAGGGCCAGCACCAGCAGCAACACGAAGCTGCGGAACCAGGTCGAGGCCTGTTTGTGGTAGCGCGTGACCTTGGCTTCGGCGGCGTCGTCGACCGCCGCTTCGATCGCATCTGACAATTCTTCGCCAATTTGCGGCGGCAGGTCGATATGGACTTCGCCGTCGACGCCCGGGCGCACGATGCCGGCTTTGGCCTTGGCTGCCGCGGCCGCTCCCGCGGCGGCTGCCGCCATGGCGTGCGACTTGGCCGCTTCGATCCCCGCTTTGGCTGCTGCAGAACCAGCCGACTCGGCAGCAGCATGCGCAGCAGCGTCGATCTCGGCCTCAGCTGCCTTGCTGAGGGGCTCGGGCGGTGCCGGTGGTTCCGCTTGCTCGGGCGTTGAGGGCACCTCGGGCGTCTCCGGTACCTCGGGCGTCTCCGGTACTTCGGGCGCTTCCGGTACCTCGCCCGGTTTGCTCACCTTGTTTCTCGGATTGAAGTGAATCCCGCTGTCATCGAACACGATGCTCGGCTTGGGTTTGCGATCCTTGCTGCCCTTGTCGTTGCGTACAACGGTTTCTTCGTTCGGGCTGGAAAACAATTCGTCCTGCAAGATGTTGGCCGCAATCAGCGCCAGCGCCGCAAACAGGAAAAATTTCCACCACGACAGCTGCGTCACCCACGTCGCCACCGCGTCGAAGCCGCGGTACAGGGCCGTCAACAGGGTGGTCAATTGCTGCTGTCTGGAGGGTGTCAATGCCATGGGAGATGCAATCCGGTGTGCTGGAGAAAATGCGCGTCGTGCACTCTGGCAGCGACGAGCTTGGGATGCTGCAACTTTACCCCGTCCATCCCGCTCAGGCCAGCAGCGAGCGACAGGCTGCACAAACGGCATCCCAGAATGCACTGGGGATAAAGCAATTGCCCGAAAAAAAGGGCCGGCGCAAGCGCGCCGACCCTGGATGCCGCACTCAAGCCGGGCTTCAGGCTGTCACGGCTTCTTCCCTGACCGGCAGTGCAATCTCGTTGTTGATGCTGAACTGGTAATCTTCGAACACGTGCTGTGCCGACAGGATCTGGTAGCTGCCGTCTGCGCGCTTGTGGGTGGTGTCCTTCAGGCGCCAGGTCAACGCGCCGCAGGTCCAGCAATTGAAGTTGCGCATGTGCGTGCACAGGCAGGTCTTGTCCATCACCACGATGTTCTTGCTGCCCGGATTGGCCAGCACTTCGCGGTTGTAGGAATTGATGTAGGCGCAGTTACCGGTGGCGTCGAGCAGATAGCCATACGATTCGCAGCCCGGACGGATGCCGGAACCGATGGCCGGCGTGCTTTTCAGCATGCGCATCGGATAGCCGGTTGGCGAAACGCCGTTGACGATGATGTCGTCTTCGGTGGCGCGGATGTATTCCTGTTTCACGTCATCCGGCAAGCCGCATTCGTGGGTCATGGTGAAGCGGGTCGCCACCTGCACCCCGCCGGCGCCTTTTTCCAGGAAGCTCACCGCGTCCGAGCCGGTGAAAATGCCGCCCGCGGCAATCAGCGGAATCGACAGGTTTTCGGCGCGCATCCAGGCATGGATCTCGTCCATGATGGTGTGCAGGTCGTACTGCGCCCAGTCGGCACCAAAACCCAGGTGGCCGCCGGCCAGGGGACCTTCGACAATCACGTAATCGGGCAGGCGATTCAGTTTCGCGGCCTTGCGGATGAAAATTTGCAGCGCCCGCACCGACGAGACGATGATGCCGAGCTTGGCATCGCGGAAGCGCGCATGGTCCTTGATCAGGTCGAACGAACCGAGGTGCAAGCCGGCCGACATGGTAATGCCGTCGATGCCCGCGTCGAGTGCCGCCGACAGACGCGTGCGCAAGGTTTCCTTGGGCGCGTTCATGGTCAGCTTTTCCATGCAGTTGACGAACACCAGGCCGTCGCCGCGCTTCGCTTCCATGGTGGCGCCGACGTGCAATTTCGTCGCTTCGGCCAGGCGTTCGAGGTCGAACTGCACCACGGCCTTGTCCATATTGTTGATGTTGAACTTGTACAGCTTGGTCTTTTCCTTGACGAAGCTGGTGTCGAACTTGCGATCCGATACGTCTTGCACCATGGCGTCGGAAATGTGGCCGATACCGCCCAGGCGCGCCGTTTCCAGCGCCAGCTCGGACGTTGAAATGTCCACACCCATGCCGCCAACCATGATCGGCACATATTCCTTGTTGCCCAACTTCAGGCGGAAATCATCAACACGTTTCATTACTATCCTTAGACCAGTCACCGGGTCGCGTATTGTCGCGATCGGCGGCGTGTTTGCGCGGCCTCAATTCTACCCGAAGCAGAATCGTGGCTCACACGGGTGAGGCGGCGCGCACGGTGAACAGGCGGACAAAGCCTGTTCGGCGCCGGGGGATGCGTGGCTTAGTCGCGGAAGTTGTTAAATTCGAGCGGCATGTCGGGCACATCCTTGCGCAGCATGGCCATGGCGGCCTGCAGGTCGTCGCGCTTGGCGCCGGTAACGCGCACCGATTCGCCCTGGATGCTGCCTTGCACCTTCAGCTTGCTGTCCTTGATGGCGCGCGTGATTTTTTTCGCGTCTTCGGTTTCGATGCCGTTCTTGACCTTGATGACCTGTTTGACCTTGTCGCCGCCGATCTTCTCGACCTTGCCCTCGTCGAGGAAACGTACATCGACTTTGCGCTTCGCCATTTTCAGGACCAGCAGTTCGCGTACTTGCGACAACTGGAAATCGGCATCGCCGTAAATCGTGATCTCGGCTTCCTTCTGCTCGACCTTGGCCGAACTGCCTTTAAAATCGAAGCGCGTGATGATTTCCTTGTTCGATTGCTCGACCGCGTTTTTGACTTCGATCATGTCGGCTTCGGAGACGACGTCAAATGATGGCATGGTGGTTCCTTGTAGTTGTGTGCATGTGCTGCGATGGCGGTATTTTAACGGACAACCGGGCTGCACTCCCAGCCTGCAGGCGCTTTTGGTATCAATTTGCCCCTATAATCGTTCGAAAAAACGGGCTCCCATGCAATTCGATTACTCCCTCGAACACCTCAATACCTTCGGCATCGCCGCGCGTGCGCGCCGCTTCGTCGAGATTCACAGCGTCGACCAGCTGGCCGCCACGCTGGCCGACCCCGCACTGGCAAGCTTGCCGCGCCTGTTCCTGGGGGGCGGCAGCAACCTGCTGTTCACCCGCAACTTCGATGGCCTGGTCCTGCGCATGGCCAATCTGGGCAAGCATATCGTCGGAAAACAACACGGCGCCACGCTGGTGCGCGCCGCGGCCGGTGAGAATTGGCACGCGTTTGTCCAGTGGACCTTGCAGCAGGGTTTAGGGGGCATGGAAAACCTGTCGCTCATTCCCGGCACCGTGGGCGCTTCGCCGATCCAGAATATCGGTGCGTACGGCGCCGAAATCAAGGACAGCTTTCATTCGCTCACCGCGTTCGACCCGGCCAGCGGCACGACCCGCACGATGACGGCCGCCGACTGCCGCTTTGGCTACCGCGACAGCATTTTTAAACATCCTGACGGCGCCGGGCTGGTCATCGTCGACGTCACCTTTGCCCTGCCGGACGCCTGGCAGCCAAATACCCGCTACGCCGAACTGGCCAACGCACTGCTCGATGCCGGCCTGGCGCAGCCCACGCCGCAGCAGGTGAGCGACACGGTGGTCGCCATTCGCCGCCGCAAGCTGCCTGACCCGGCCGTCATCGGCAACGCCGGCAGCTTTTTCAAGAACCCGGTGGTCAGCGCGGCGCAATGCGCTGTGCTGCTGGAACAATTTCCCACGCTGGTACACCATGCTCAGCCGGACGGCACCGAAAAGCTGGCCGCCGGCTGGCTGATCGACCAGTGCGGCTGGAAAGGCCGCAATCTTGGCGCCGCCGGCGTGTATCCGAAACAGGCGCTGGTGCTGGTCAACAATGGTGGCGCCACCGGGGCCGAAGTCGTCGCCCTGGCCGCCGCCATCCGTGCCGATGTGATGCAGCGCTATGGCGTGTCGCTCGAGGCGGAACCCGTCTTCATTTAAAGGATCGAACGATGACCATCAAAGCCATTGTCACCGGCCACAGCAAGGGCCTGGGCGCCGGAATTGTCGCCGCACTGCTGGCGCAGGGCATTGCAGTGCTGGGCGTGTCGCGCGGATCGTCGAACGCGCCCCCGGCGTTGCTGGTCGAAGCGGAAGTGGATTTGTCGGATGGTGTCAGACTGTCGGCGTGGATCGCCGGGCCGACCTTGCGCGACTTCGTGCAAGGCGCCGATACGGTTCTGCTGGTAAATAATGCGGGGACGGTGCAGCCAGTTGGCCCGCTCGATGGCCAGGCGCCGGATGCTGTCCTGCGCGCGGTTACGCTGAACGTGGCTGCGCCGCTGGCATTGGCGGCGGCCGTGGTGCAAGTCCGGGGCGAGGCGCTGTGCAAGATACTGCATATTTCCAGTGGCGCCGGACGGTCGGCCTACCCGGGCTGGAGCGTGTACTGCGCCACCAAGGCGGCGCTGGACCGGCACGCCGAAGCCGTCGCGCTCGATGGCGACATGCGCGTGCGCTGTGTCAGCCTGGCGCCGGGCGTGATCGATACCGGGATGCAGGGTGAAATTCGTGGGTCGACCGAGGCGCAGTTTCCGATGCTGGCGCGGTTTATCGCGCTGAAGGAAGAGGGCGCGTTGCAGTCGGCGCAGGCGACCGGCGCCGATATTGTGAAGTTCCTCCTGGCCGATGGGTTTGGTAACGAAGCGGTTAAAGATATTCGCGGCTAGTTCAACGGTGAGCAATTGCTGTATCGGGTTATGGGGCCCGGCCTTCGCCGGGGTGACGGTTTTGCAGGTAGATGAACGAAAAAAAGCCGCCAAACGGCGGCTTTTCATTTAAAACGCTGACGCTTACTGTGCGCGTTTCGCCCGTGCCTTGGCCGCGATGCGCATGCGCAAGGCGTTCAGTTTGATAAAACCGCCGGCATCGGCCTGGTTGTAGGCGCCGCCATCTTCGTCGAAGGTCGCGATGTTCATGTCGAACAGCGAATCGGTTTTCGAATCGCGCGAGACCACGATCACATTGCCCTTGTACAGCTTCAGGCGCACCCAGCCGTTGACCGTGTGCTGCGTGTGGTCGATCAGCGTCTGGATTGCGACGCGTTCCGGCGCCCACCAGTAGCCGTTGTAGATCATCGATGCGTAACGCGGCATCAGGTCATCTTTCAAGTGGGCCACTTCGCGGTCCAGCGTGATCGATTCGATCGCGCGGTGGGCGCGCAACATGATGGTGCCGCCCGGGGTTTCGTAGCAGCCGCGCGACTTCATGCCGACGTAGCGGTTTTCCACCAGGTCCAGGCGGCCGATGCCGTGCTTGCCGCCCACGCGGTTCAGTTCGGTCAGGACGGTGGCCGGCGACATGCGCACGCCATTGATCGCGACGATGTCGCCGTGCTCGTATTCGAGGTCGATGTATTCGGCCGCGTCAGGCGCCGCTTCCGGGCTGACGGTCCAGCGCCACATCGATTCTTCGGCTTCGGCACTTGGATTTTCCAGGTGGCGACCCTCGAAGGAGATGTGCAGCAAGTTGGCGTCCATCGAGTACGGCGCGCCGCCGTTCTTGTGCTTCATGTCGACCGCGATGCCCGCGTCTTCCGCATACTTCAGCAGCTTTTCGCGCGACAGCAGGTCCCACTCGCGCCATGGGGCGATGATTTTCACGTCCGGCTTCAAGGCGTAGGCGCCGAGCTCGAAACGGACCTGGTCGTTACCCTTGCCGGTCGCACCGTGCGACACCGCATCGGCGCCGGTCAGGTTGGCGATCTCGATCAGGCGCTTGGCGATCAATGGCCGCGCAATCGACGTACCCAGCAGGTATTCGCCTTCATACACCGTGTTGGCGCGGAACATCGGGAACACGAAGTCGCGCACGAATTCTTCACGCACATCGTCGATATAGATGTTTTCCGGTTTGATGCCGAATTTGATGGCTTTGGCGCGTGCCGGCTCGAGTTCTTCGCCCTGGCCGAGGTCGGCCGTGAAGGTCACGATCTCGCAATGGTAATTGTCCTGCAGCCATTTCAGGATGACGGAGGTGTCGAGGCCGCCGGAGTAGGCGAGAACTACTTTTTTGATGTCGCTCATGGATGTTCCAGTAAGGGTAATGCGTGGAGAATGGTCAGCTGGCCCCGGAACACAGGGCCAACGATACAACAACAGCTAGTGGTAATTTTTATTCCGTGACACGTCCCAGCAGCAGGTATTCGATCAGCGCCTTCTGCACGTGCAGGCGGTTTTCGGCTTCGTCCCAGACCACCGATTGCGGACCGTCGATGACGTCGGCGGACACTTCTTCGCCGCGGTGGGCCGGCAGGCAATGCATGAACAGCGCTTCCGGTGCGGCACGCGCCATTTTAGCGCTGTCGACGATGTAGCCGTCGAACGCTTCCAGGCGCGCCGCGTTTTCTTTTTCGTAGCCCATGCTGGTCCAGACGTCAGTCGTGACCAGGTGCGCGCCAGCGCAGGCGTCGGATGGATTGCTGAAAATCGTGAAGCGGCCGGTTTCGACGCGGTCGTGCTCGATATCGTAGCCGGGCGGCGTCGCAATATTCAAGTGGAAGCCGAACACTTCGGCGGCCTGCAGCCACGAGTACAGCATGTTATTCGCGTCGCCGATCCAGGCGACGGTTTTCCCGGCGATGGCGCCGCGGTGCTCGACATAGGTAAAGATGTCGGCCAGCACCTGACACGGGTGGTGTTCATTGGTCAGGCCGTTGATGACCGGCACACGCGAGTTGGCGGCGAAGCGCTCGATGATGTCCTGGCCAAAGGTGCGCACCATGATGATGTCGCACATGCGGCTCATGACCTGGCCCGCGTCTTCCACAGGTTCGCCGCGGCCGAGCTGGCTGTCGCGCGTGTTCAGGTAGATCGCGGCGCCACCGAGCTGGTGCATGCCGGCTTCAAACGACAGGCGCGTGCGCGTCGAACTTTTCTCGAACACCATCACCAGCGTGCGGTCGACCAGCGGGTGGTACACCTCGTAGGCCTTGAACTTGCGCTTGATGACAGCGGCGCGTTGGAACACGTGTTCAAATTCGTCGAGCGAGAAATCGGAGAATTGCAGGAAGTGCTTGATCGGGTGTGTGCCGGGCATGGGGAAGTCGTCAGTCGAAGGGTTATCCCTTGAATTATAAGGGTTTTCTTGCCAGTGGTAAAAACGGCTTTAGTAGAGTGTTTGGGCCGACTCGTGCAGCAGTTGCCCGTATAGCGTGTGGCGGAATTTGGCGATCTTGCCCTCGGCCACGGCCGCCAGCACGGCGCACTGCGGTTCGATCAGGTGGCGGCAGTTGTAGAACTTGCAGCCGCCCAGATACGGCTTGAACTCGACGAACGCGCGCTCGAGCATGCCTTCGCTGAGGTGATACAGGCCGAATTCCTGGAAGCCGGGCGAATCGATGATCGAGCCGTTTTCCCCAATGTCATACAGGCGTGTAAAAGTGGTCGTGTGCTTGCCGGTATCGAGCGCAGCGGAAATTTCGCGCACGGCGATGTCGGCGTCCGGCACCAGCAGGTTGATCAGCGACGATTTGCCCATGCCCGACTGGCCGATGAAGATCGACGATTGGTCTTCCAGCAGCGGCATCAGGGTTGCCACCGCGTGTTCCGGGTCGGTACGGGCCGACACTTCGTGCAGCGGATAGCCCAGCGCGGTGTACACGCCGATCCGTTCGCGCGCCTTCGGCAGCAGGTCGGTGACGTCGGTTTTATTCAGGATCAGGTGGGCATCGATGCCCGCTGCTTCGGCTGCCACCAGCGAGCGCGAGACGAGGTCGTCCGCAAACCCGGGTTCGGTGGCCACGACGATGAACAGCCGTGTCAGGTTTGCCGCCAGCAGTTTCGATTTATATTGGTCGGAGCGGTACAGCAGCGTTTCGCGCTCGGCGATCGACTCGATGACGGCCTGGTCTTCCGACGTCATTTTGAGGTTGACCTTGTCGCCCACGGCCACATTGGTTTTCTTGCCGCGCGTGACGCATTGCAGCTTGCGTCCCTCGACATCGGCCAGGTAGTGGCGCCCGTGGGCGGCGATGATGGTACCGGTGAGCGGGGCGGTCATGCGCCAGCCTGCGTGGTGGCGTAAATGGCGTTTGCGCGCGCGGCGCTGATGAAGTCGTTGGTAGAAATGGTATTACCTGCTGAATGGGTGGTGTAGCTGACTTTGCAGTGCTTGAAGCTGACAGTCAAGACGGGGTGGTGGTCCTGCTCATGAATCATCGCGGCCAGGGCGTCGACAAACGCGATGGTCTCGTGGAAATTGCGAAATGAAAATACGCTGGCCAGGTGATGGCCTTCGACGCCCCAGCCCGGTACCTGGGCCAGGCTGGCGAGGATGTCTTCCGGCGTCATGGCCGGCGCGCCTTCGTGGCAGTGTTGTTCTGCTAACTTCATGCGCCCGCCTGGTGCAAATGTGCAATCCGTACCGAGGCCGGTGGATGCGAATCGAAGAACTTGGAATGCAGCGGGTCGGGCGTCAATGTCGACGCATTGTCTTCATACATTTTGACCAGCGCCGACACCAGGTCGCGCGCATCGCTGTGTTTGGCGGCGAAGGCATCGGCTTCGAATTCGTGCTTGCGCGAGCTGATCGAGGTCAGCGGCGAGAAGACAAACGTGAACACCGGCAGCACCAGCAAAAACAGCAGCAGCGCCATGGCATCGTTGGGCGCGCCCAGCAAGGGTGTCACGCCCAGGCCGGTATAAAACCAGGCTTGCCCTTTCAGGAAGCCGAGCAGCGCGAGGAAGGCCAGCGAGACGGCAAACATGACCACGATGCGTTTCACGATGTGTTTCAATTTGAAGTGCCCCAGTTCATGTGCCAGCACCGCTTCGATTTCCTGCGGCGCCAGGCGCGCCAGCAGGGTATCGAAAAACACGATGCGTTTATTTGCGCCGAAGCCGGAGAAATAAGCGTTGCCATGGGCGCTGCGCTTGCTGCCATCCATCACGAACAGGCCTTTCGAGGCAAAGCCGACGCGGCCCATCAAGCCTTCGATGCGTTCCTGCAGGCTCTGGTCGTCGAGCGCCGTGAACTTATTAAACAGGGGCGCCAACACGGTCGGGTACAACACCATCATCAACAGTTGAAAGCCGCTCCAGACCGCCCAGGCGTACAGCCACCACAGGTCGCCGGCCTTGCCCATCAGCGACAAAACGACCCACAGCAGCGGCAGGCCGATGGCCGCGCCGATCAGTGCGCCCTTTAGCATGTCGAACAGCCACAATGCGCGCGTCATCTTGTTAAAACCAAAACGCTGTTCCAGCACGAACTGGCGGTACCAGTCGAACGGCAAATCGAGCACGCCGGAAAGGATGGCGAACGCAGCGACCAGGGCCAGCTGGTAGACCATGCCGGTGCCGGTCAGCGGCATCAAGTTGTCCGATAGCCACTGCAAGCCGCCCAGCAAAGTAAAACCGATCAGGATCAGACTGTTGAAGAGCAGGGCAGCCAGGCCGAAACGGGTCTTGGCGACGGTGTAGTCGGCGGCTTTCTGGTGCGCATTGAGCGGAATTTTGGCGGCGAATTCAGCCGGCACGGCGCTGCGGTGGCGCATCACGTGGCGGATCTGGCGGTTGGCCAGATAAAAGCGCAGCGCTAGCGTGGCGACAAAGAAAGTCACGAACAAAATGGAAAAGCCGGAGGAATACATGCGGTGCCTGTGAGAAAATGCAGGATTGATGATTAGGCTGAAAGAGAATTATGTCACAAGCGACCGCCAACACTGCTCCAGCCCCGCTGGCAAAACCAAACGACATGAACCTGGTATGGGTCGACATGGAAATGACCGGCCTGGAGCCTGACACCGACCGCATCATTGAAGTGGCGGTCGTTGTGACCGACATGCACCTCAATATCCTGGCCGAAGGCCCGGTGTTTGCCATCCACCAGTCCGACGCCACGCTGGACAAAATGGATAACTGGAACAAGGGCACCCACGGCAAGTCGGGCCTGATCGACCGCGTGAAAGCCTCGACCGTCACCGAAGAAGAAGCGCAGGAGAAATTGATCGCCTGGCTGAAGCAGTACGTGCCAGCGAACAAATCGCCGATGTGCGGCAACACCATTTGCCAGGACCGCCGCTTCATGGTGCGCGGCATGCCGAAGCTGGAAGCGTTTTTCCACTACCGCAACCTGGACGTGTCGACGCTGAAGGAACTGTGCCGCCGCTGGAAGCCGGAACTGGCGTCCGGCTTCAAGAAGCACCAGAAGCACACGGCGCTGGCCGACATCATCGAATCGATCGAAGAGCTGAAGTACTACCGCGAGCACTTCATTAAGCTGTGATGCGCAAGCTGTGAGCAAAAAAAATCCGGCGCTGGCCGGATTTTTTTTCGATCAAGGCATGCGCGTGTAATTCACCGGAATCCAGCGGTAGCCCTTGCCCTGGACTTGCAGGTGTCCCATGCCCGGGAATGGCAGGTGGGCGCCGGCAATCAGGTAGCCGCCCTTGGCTGCTGCGTCGAATTGTTTCTTGCGTGACGCATACGCGGCGCGGCTGTCGTTGTCGAAACTGATGGTGATGGTGGGATTGTCCATCTGCACAGCCGCGACGTGGATCAGATCGCCCACCAGTTGCAGTTTCTGCTTGCCGCTTTCAACGAAATACGTGGTGTGCCCGGGCGTGTGGCCCTTGTCGGCGTGTGCGGTCACGCCCGGCACCAGTTCGATGTCGCCTTCAAAGGCCTTGTATTTGCCGGCTTGCACATACGGATTCAAGGAAGCCATTGCGCCCTGGAACATGCCTTTCTTGCTTGCGTCCGCCTTGCTCATATTGCTTTCGCTGAGCCAGTAATCGGATTCCATCCTGGCGGCACGCACGACCGCGTTGGGAAAGGTGCGCTGGCCGGACGTCATCAGGCCGCCCACGTGATCCGGGTGCATGTGCGTGATATAGATTTCGTCGACCTGCTCGGGCGTGTAACCGGACGCCTTCAGGTTGGCCAGCATCTTGCCCAAGGTTGGCCCGAACAGCACGCCGGCGCCCGTATCGACCAGCACCAGCTTGCTGCCGGTGTTGATCAGGTAGGTGTTGTCGGACGTTTCCAATGGGCTTTTCAGGAAGGATTTCGCCAGCGTCGCGTCGGTGTTTGCTTTCTTGTCCTGGAGCAGGGTGTCGACCGGCAAGTCCACCGTGCCGTCGCTCACCGCCGTCACTTCGATGTCACCGATCATGGTGCGAAAAAATCCCTGGCCCTGCGTTTTGGCAAACGGCGCTGCGGCAAAGGCAGGTGCGGCAAACAGGGCTGCGATGACGGCGGCGAGGGCCACCGTGCGTATTGGTCGGGTCATGTTCTTGTCCTTGAAGGGTGGGTTGACTGTTACTAATCGTACATGAACAGTGTCGGCGCTGCTGGCCGCCGCGCATCTATCCGGCAAGCATGAAAAAAGCCCGGCATCGGCCGGGCTTCGGGTTGCTTATTCTGCGGCGTCGGCGCCGCAGCATTTCTTGTATTTCTTCCCACTGCCGCAAGGGCAGTCGTCGTTGCGGCCGACTTTCGGTTCGTCGCGGCGCACGGTCTCGACGGCGGTCTTGCGCAGTGGCACCCAGAATTTATGAATCGCAGGCAAGTTCGCTTCGATGTCGAGTGCCAGCTTGTGGCCCAGGATCGGGCTGTCGACTTCCTTCAGCTCGGCTTCTTCAATCTCGTCGGCGCCCAGCAAATAAATCGGGCGCATCAGCGGGGCCAGGTCGGATTCCCAGATCGGGTTCCAGGAATCGGGACGCAATTCCATGCCTTCCCAGAAACCCCAGGTCCAGGCTTCGCCGTCGACCAGTGTCTCGCCGTTGTGTTCGGCTTCGCAGAACAGCGGCTCGAACTCTTTCGGCGCCACTTCGAACGTCACCAGCACTTCATTCATGAAGCGCATGATCAGGTTGACGATGTTTTCTTCTTCCTTGCTGTTCTTCCACTTCGGCGCGGCGTTGCCATCTTCGCCCCAGACGTGCGGCAGCCACTCGGCTGGCATGATGGTTTCCGGGCCGATGGCGATGGCCGTCAGGAATCCGTGCAGGGTGTCCATCGTCATCGTGTCTTCCGGCGTGCGGTCGGACAGGAGGAATTTGTCGAGGGTATTGAATTCTGCTTCGGAAAGGGGCTGGTCGAGTTGCATGGGGGCTTTTCAAGTAAATGGTGCGGAAGGCGCCAGTGTAACGCGTGGCAAGCAAGGTGGCCCACGAAATGTCGGTCTTGGTCTTACAATGGGGCATGAATACTGACACACCAGGCAATCCGCAACATCCTTTCGAGCGCCTCGATCCCGACTGCGTGCTCGACGCGGTTGACAGCGTCGGCCTGTTTGGCGATGGCCGCCTGCTGGCGCTGAACAGCTACGAAAACCGGGTTTATCAGGTCGGACGCGAAGAGGGCGACCCGGTCGTGGTGAAATTTTACCGGCCGCAGCGCTGGAGCGACGCCGCCATCCTGGAAGAGCACGCCTTTGTCGCGCAGCTCGCCGAGGCCGAGCTGCCGGTGGTCGCGCCCAGCGTCCTGAACGGCGCGACGCTGCACACCTTCAAGGATTTTCGGTTCACCGTGTTCCCGCGCCGCGGCGGGCGCGCGCCCGAGCTGGGCGACCCTGCCACGCTCGAATGGATGGGGCGTTTCATCGGCCGCATTCACGCGATCGGCGCTTTGAGCCCGTATGCCGAGCGCCCTGCGCTGAACCCGGACACCTTCGGCCACGTACCGCGCGCCTTCGTGCTCGATAACGGTTTTATTCCTGACGAACTGGTGGCCGCCTACGCGAGCGTGAGCGCGCAGGCACTCGAAGGTGTGGCGCGTTGCTACGCCCGGGCCGGCAATGTCGAGCTGATCCGCCTGCACGGCGATTGCCATGGTGGCAATGTGTTGTGGACCGACGACGGCCCCCACTTTGTCGATTTCGATGACAGCCGCATGGGCCCGGCGGCGCAGGACATCTGGATGCTGCTCTCGGGTGAACGCCACGAGATGGTGGGACAACTGGCCAGCGTGCTGGCCGGTTACGAGGATTTTTGCGATTTCGACCCGCGCCAGTTATATTTGTTCGAAGCGCTGCGCACGCTGCGCCTGATCCACTATTCGGCGTGGCTGGCGATGCGCTGGGACGACCCGGCCTTTCCCCGGGCCTTCCCGTGGTTTAACACCCAGCGCTACTGGCAAGACCGTATCCTGGAGTTGCGTGAACAGGTGGCCCTGATGGACGAGCCGCCGCTGTGGCCGGTTTGATCGCTGGAATTGGCAGGGTTTGTCCGCGCTGATCGGCGCGCCGCTGCGCGAGCGGCCGCGCGATAATCGACGCACGATGGTATTTGAACGTCATACACGCTGAGAGAACACGATGGAACCGGACCTGCCACCAGACGACGACACCAACTTCACCATCAGCCTGCCTTCCCAGCGCGGGCCGATGGATGTGAACGCGATCAAGGAAGCGATCGCCAGGGTCGAGGCGGAAGCCAAGGCGTCGTTTGCGGCGGAGAACCGGGTCCACGCCGAGGCGCGCGCGCGCACCATGGCCGAGGAACGGGCCGCAATGGATGCCCAGGCCGCGGCGGCCGCGCTGGCCAGCGCCCAGGCCTCGGAAGACGCCATCGAAGCCAATCGCGACCGCCTGGAAACCTTGCGCGCCGCCGCCGTCGCCAGTGCCGAGCGCCTCGAAGCGGTGCGCCAGGAAACCGCCGACCTGCGCGCCCGCGTCGAAGCCGACACCCACGTGCGCCTCGCCGCCGAAGCGCGCGGCCGGCTCGAAGAAGAAGCGCGAAAACGCGCGGCCGAACTGGCTGAGTCCGACGCCATACTGGCGGCGCAAGCCGCGCACGCCACCAATGAATTGATGGCCGAAACCGAGCAGGCCCGCCTGCAGGCCGCCGAACGCGTCGCGGCCGTCCACGCCGCCCGCGAAGAGGTGCTGCACGGCGCCAGCGCCGATGCGCGCGTCGCCATTCTGGCGCGCGAGCGCGAACGCCAGGCCAAGGGCGCACGCCAGACCTCAGAAATGCTGGCCCAGGCCGAAGCCGGGGCGCTCGAACTGACGGTCCAGCGCGAACGTGCCGACCAGGTGGCGCTGTCGGCCGCATTTGCCCGCGCCGCCGCCGAAGCCCATGCACTGGAAGAAGCGCGCGCCCTGGCGCACCTGGAGCAGGAACGCGAAGCCATCGCGCTGGCCCAGGCTGAATCAGAACGCGCCGCCGCCAAGTCGCTGCACCTGCGTCTGGAAACCGAGAAAGAATTGCGCGACGCCGCGCTCCACCGCCAGCGCCTCGAACAGACGGCGGCAGCCGGCGCCGAAGCGCGCCGCGCGGCCGAAGTGCACATCCTGGCCGCCACCGAAGCGCGCATCGGCGCCGACAAGCGGCTGCGTGAAGTGGCCGTGGTGCGCGCCGCAGCAGAGGAAGACGCCGCCGCTCAGGTCAATCTGCGCCTCGCTGCTGAACAAGTGGCCACCGAACAGGCGCGCCAGCGTGCCGAAGCCGATGCCGCCGCCATCACTGCTGCCGCGCTGGAGGAGCAGGAACACCAGCGCGCCCGCAGTCTGGCCGACGAGCGCGCTGCACTGGCCAAGGCCGCTGCGGCTGCCCTGGCCGAACAGAACGATGCCGAGCAGGCCGTCGTGGCCACACTGGCGGCGCAAGTGGCCGAACAGCAAGCAGTTGCCAGCCTGGCCTGCGAGCGGGCTGCCGCAGCCAGTGTGCTGCTGGAGGCCGAACAGGCGCGCCTGGCCGCGGAACACGCCGCGGTCGAGCAATTGACGGAAAAACTGGCGGCTGAACAAGCATTGACGGCGGCCGCAAGCGCGCGCATGCAGGCCGATGCCGAGCATGCCGATCTGCTGCGCCGCCAGGCCGTTGCCGAGCAGGCGCTGGCGGATGCGCAGGCGGGCGCCATCGACGCGGCGCGCGCTGCCGCCTTGCATGCCGAACAGGAAGCCGAACACCAGGAGTCCAGCACCATCGCGCTGATGGCGCAGCAGGACGCCGCCGCCGAACTGGCGCGCGTGCAAGCCGAGCGCGCCGCCGTTGAGGATCAAAAGCTGGCGCTGGCCGAAGAAGAACTGGCGGCCGCCTGCGCAGGTGCCGACGCCGAAAAAGCGGCGCTGCGACTGATTGCCGAAAAACTGGCCCAGCAGCGCGAAAAAAACAGTGCCGACCTGCGCGCCAACCAGTCGATCGCCGAGCGCCTGGCGGCCGAAAAGGCCAGCGCCGCCGCCGCCGTACAGCGCGCGGCCATGGAGCAGGAAGGGCGCGACCTGGCCCAGCAGCGCGAAGCGGTCGAGCAGGCAGCGGCGCAGTCGGCGCTGGATAAACGCAATGCCCAGCGCACCTTGCTGGAAACCGCCCAGGCGCATGCCGAGCTGCAGGAGAAGGCAGCGGCAACCACCCAGGCCATGGCCGATGCGCGCGCCAGGCTGCTGGCGTTGGAGTCGGCCAACCACGAACAGCAGGTGGCGGCCCTGGCTGCCGCGCAGCAAGCAATCGGTGTGCGTTCTGAAGAAGCGCAATACCGCGCCGTGTCCGAAGACTTGACACGCAAGGTGTTGGGAAAATTCACCCAGTCATCGGCCGGGCAAGCCGTCGTGCGCCTGAACGATATCCTGCAAGACGACCGCACCAAATAGGGCAGCGCCCGGCAGACGTAAAAAAGCCGTCATGCAGATGACGGCTTTTTGTTGGGCGCTTGCTTTATTGCAGCACGGATACCTTTGACGCGAAATAATCGGTCTCGCCAAAGCACTGGGTTGGCACGCCGCGGTGCTCTTCATACCCCAGTTGCACTCGCTTGCCCATGGCCGCCTGCATCTGCGTTGCCACAGCCGGATCGCGCACCGAAAAGCTGAAGCGTTCCGGAATCGCGCCGGGCATGCTCGACAGCAGAATTTCACCTTCCCAGGTTTTACACAGCCAACCCTTGCGCGAAAACTTTTGCAGGTAGCCGGCGCGCTCGCCTTCGGAATACGCGAACGACAGGCTGATCCAGGTGTACAGCAGGAACAGAGCCACTGCTGCCACGAGCACGGCAATCATGATGGCAATACCACGTTTTGGAATGGAGGTCGGCATGGGTAACGGGTCAGCTTTCAGTGGCAGTGGGGGAAGTAAAGACGGCGTATTCTGCCACGTATGGCTGACTTGTCAATTAAGCGTTGACGCCGTACGAACGTGCCAGTGGACCCAGGCCGCCTTTATAGCCCTGGCCGACGGCGCGGAATTTCCATTCGCTGCCGGCGCGGTACAGTTCGCCGAAAATCATCGCGGTTTCGACCGAGCCGTCTTCCGACAGGTCGTAGCGGGCGATTTCCTTTTCGCCGTCGGCGTTCAGGCAACGGATGTAGGCGCGCGAGACCATGCCGAAGTTCTGGTTGCGCTGCTCGGCTTCGTGGATGGTGACGGACACGGCCAGGCGGTCGATTTCTGCCGGGACCTGCGACAGGTCGACGACCACGCGCTCGTCGTCGCCTTCGCCTTCGCCACTGCGGTTGTCGCCGGTGTGGGTGACCGAGCCATCGGTCGATTTCAGGTTGTTATAGAAAATGAAGTCGCTGTCGCCACGCACTTTGCCGTCGGCTTTGAGCAGGAAGGCGCTGCCATCGAGGTCAAATTCCTTGCCGTCCGTGGCACGCGGATCCCAGCCCAGGCCAATGATGACTTTGGTCAGGCCCGGAGCTTCTTTGGAGAGGTTGACGTTGCCGCCTTTTTGCAAGCTGATTGCCATGGTAGTTCCTTTATTGTCAGGGTGAATAAAACTGCTTAAACGGTTTCTGCCTTGCTGTCGGGTTCCAGCAGCGCTTGCTGCTTCTTGTAGCGGATCGATGACCACAGCGACACCAGGATGAACGCGACGCCGGACAGGCCTGTGATCCATTCGGCAATCTCATACTGCACGCTTGCAAACATGATCAGTGCCAGGATGCCGATTGCATAATGCGCGCCGTGTTCCAGGTAGACGAATTCTTCCAGCGTGCCCTTGTTCACCAGAAACACCGTCAGCGAGCGCACGAACATCGCGCCGATCGCCAGGCCGAGCATGATGATGACGACGTCGTTGGTGATCGCAAACGCGCCGATTACGCCGTCGAAACTGAAGGACGCGTCCAGCACTTCCAGGTAGAGGAAGCCGCCGATACTGCCCTGCGACACCACTTTACCCAGACCCGGCTCGGATTCGCCCGACTCCAGCAAGCCGCTGATCCAGTCGACACCGACATACACCAGCACGCCCACCACGCCGGCCACCAGCACCGCGCGCTGGCGCGCTTCCGGCATCAGGCCCATGGCCAGCAGGACCGCACCCAGCGTCAGCAGGATGGCCAGGCCCTGGCTGCCGAACTGGCCCACTTTTTCTTCGATCCAGCCCAGCCAGTGGAGTTCCTTTTCGTCGTCAAACAAAAAGTTGAGGAATACCAGCAGCAGGAAGGCGCCGCCAAAGGCTGCCACTTCCGCATGCTTTTCGGTCAGGTGGCGCGAGTATTCGACCGGCGTGTTGATGGCCATGTGCCAGACGTCGATGAGGCCCAGACCCGTCGCGGCCGAGACGATCACCAATGGAAACAGCAAGCGCATGCCGAACACGGCCACCAGGATGCCGACCGTCAGGAACAGCTTGCGCCAGAATGCATTCCAGTGGCGCAGCACCGACGCGTTGACGACGGCATTGTCGAACGACAGCGAGACTTCCAGAATGCCGAGCACGGCGGTGATCCAGAGCGCCTGCAGCAGGCCGCTGGTGCCGCCGTGGGTATAACCCCAGTAGCCGGCCATGGCCATAAGGACCGCGGTGACGATGAATGAAAGCCTGAAGTGCTGCATGTTGTCGATCCTTAAGCTTGGCGAATTCGCCACAATGTCAAATATTACCCGTTTCTGGCCCGGCGGCGGGGTACCGTTGGTACTTTTCAGAACGACCTTCTGCGATAATTCCACACGGTATTTGGCCTGGCTGCATGCCAGGACGCAACTTTTTATCATTGGAACCCCGCATGGACTTGTCTTATCTCCTTACTCCCTTGCTGACCTGGCTGGTCGTCGGCCCCATCAAATTCACCATCACCAGCGTGCGCCAGCGCCGCCTGGCGTTCAACCTGGTCGGAAATGGCGGGTTTCCCAGCAACCATAGCGCAGTGGTAAGCAGTATGGCAACGTTAATTGCACTGCGCGAAGGCATAGGCCATCCGGCCTTTGGCGTCGCCGTGACGCTGGCCTTTATTGTGATGATCGATGCCAACAGCTTGCGCCAGCACGTGGGGCGCCATGCCGCTGCCATCAATCGCCTGGCCGCAGAGACGGCCTCGGGCGCGCACCAGCACCTGCGTGAACGCATGGGCCATACGCTGGTCGAAATCGGTGGCGGCATCGTCACCGGCATCCTGATGGGCCACGCAATTTACTGGTTGCTTGTGCCGAAATAATCCCGCAGGCTGGTATCGTTGACGCCGGCCAAATGCAGTTCGTCGCGCCAGTATGCATTTCAGGCATCGAATTCCGCAGCGTGCGTTCTCGACAATTGACTAAGAGTAACGACACCAACATACTGCCCGCTGGTTACGATCGCCCATTACTCAGTTTCAGTGCCTATTCCGGAGAACACCATGCTGCGCAAATCCCTACTCGTCCTCGCCATTGCTGCCGCGCTTGCCGCCTGCGGCAATCAAGCCAAGGAGTCCGCCAAGCCGGCCAGTGCGAGTGCGAGCGCCAGCGCCGTGGCCAAGCTCGACAAAGATGGCAAGCCGGTGGCGGCGCCGGTCAAGTTGCTGGTGGCACCGGAGGATTTGTTGACGGTCGCGTCGAGCGCCCTGGCGTCCGGCCCGGTTGTGACCGGTTCGGTCCAGCCCGAACGCAAGGCCGATTTGCGCGCCGAGGTTTCCGCCATCGTGTTGCAGGTGCTCAAGGAAAATGGCGAAGTAGTGAAACGGGGCGACGTTCTGTTGCGCCTGGACGACACTTCGATCCGCGACAGCCTGGCATCTGCCGAACAAGCTGTGGTGTCGGCGGCCCAGGCCCTGGACCAGTCAAATCGCCAGCTAGAACGCCTGAAGACCCTGCGCGCTTCCGGCATGACGTCGGCCTCGGCCTTTGACGACGCCGAAGTGCGCCGCAACACCGCCCAGAGCGAAGTGTCGGCCGCGCGCGCGCGCGCCGTGCAGGCGCGCCAGCAACTCTCGCGCACGACCATCCGGGCGCCGTTCGACGGCGTGGTCAGCGACCGCAAGGTGTCGAACGGCGACACCGCCGCGATCGGCAAGGAATTATTAAAAGTCATCGACCCGACCAGCATGCGCTTTGAAGGCCATGTGTCCGCCGACACCATCAGCGCCGTGAAGATCGGCCAGACCGTCAATTTCCGCATCAACGGCTATGGCGACCAGCAATTTGCCGGCATCGTGCGCCGCATCGATCCGGCCGCCAACGCCGTCACGCGCCAGGTCGAAGTGCTGGTGGGTTTCGCCAACGCGGTGCAGCCGAAAGTGTCCGGCCTGTACGCGGAAGGGCGCATCGACGCCGATACATCGGCCGCGCTGATGCTGCCGGAAGGCGCACTGGTGCGCGCCGGCGACCAGACCTATGCCTGGCAGGTCAAAGGCAACAAGCTGGTCAAGGCCGACCTGGGCCTGGGCCTGCGCGACGCCCGCAGCGGCAAATACGTGGTGCGCACCGGCCTGGCCGCCGGCGACCAGGTGATGCGCAATCCAAACTCGGCCATGAAAGATGGCCAGGCAATTGAACTGGCTGCACCGAAGGTCGCCAGCACCGCCGCTCTGACGCAAGGGAAATAAGCCATGTTCCTGTCCAATTTCAGTATCAAGCGGCCCATCGCGACGATCGTCCTGATCCTGGCGATGATGTGCCTGGGCCTCATGGCGCTCAAGAAGTTGCGCGTCAACCAGAACCCGGACGTTGAAGTGCCGTTCATCCTGGTCTCGATTCCGTATCCGGGCGCCTCGCCGGAAACGGTCGAGCGGGAAATCGTCAACCGGCTCGAGAAATCGATGCAGAGCATCACCGGTGTGACCAGCGTGAACTCGAGCGCCGACGAAGGGTCGGCCACGATCTTCATGGAATTTAATTTCAAGCGCAACCTGATCGAAGCGTCCGACGACGTGCGCAACGCGATCGCGGCCGTGCGCTACAAATTGCCGGTCGAGATGCGCGAGCCGATCCTGCGCCGCATCGATCCGGCCGCCCAGCCGATCATGAACCTGGCGTTCTCGTCGACCAGCCAGAGCCACGCGGAAATTTCGCGCTATGCCGAAGACGTTCTGGCCGACCGCTTCCGCGCCATCGATGGCGTCTCGACCGTGACGGTGAATGGTTCGCTCAAGCGAGAACTGTCGGTCCTGCTGCGTGCCGAGAAACTGCGTGAATACAATGTGTCCGCTGGCGACGTGGTGAATGCCCTGCGTAACCAGAACACCAATGCGCCGGTCGGCAAGGTACGCGGTACGCTCGACGAAAAAAGCATCCGCCTGGTCGGCCGCATCGAGCGTCCGGAAGACTTCCAGGAAGTGGTCGTCAAGCGCAGCGGCGACCAGATCGTGCGGCTGGCGCAGGTGGCCGAGATCCGCGATGGTTTCGCCGATATCAACGGCCTGTCGATCCGCAGCGGCCGGCCCAACGTCGGCATCCAGATTGCCCGCTCGCGCGACGCTTCGACCGTGTCCGTGGCCAACGGCGTGCGCGAACTGGTCAAGGAAATCAACAAGGAATTGCCGGCCGGCTCCAAGCTGGAAGTGACGCGCGACGGCGGCATCGATTCGCAGCGCAGCCTGAACAATGTGATCGAGACGCTGATATTTGGCGCCGTACTGACCATTTTCGTGGTGTACGCCTTCCTCAACTCGTGGCGCTCGACCCTGATCACCGCGCTGTCCTTGCCGACCTCCGTGCTGGCCGCTTTCATCGCGGTGTGGCTGTGCGGCTTCACGCTGAACTTCATGACCTTGCTGGGCCTGTCGCTGGCCATCGGTGTGCTGATCGATGACGCCATCGTGGTGCGGGAAAACATCGTGCGCCACATGCAGAAGGGCTCGGATCGCCGCACCGCTGCGCTGGAAGGCACGGCCGAGATTGGCATGGCGGTGGCGTCGACCACGTTCTCCATCATGGCCGTGTTCGTTCCGGTGGCCTTCATGCCGGGTATTTCCGGCGAATGGTTCCGCCCGTTCGCGCTGACCGTGACCTGCTCGGTGATCGTCTCGCTGTTCATTTCGTTCACGCTCGATCCGATGCTGTCGGCCTACTGGGGCGATCCACCGGATTTCCACAGCGCGCCGAAAAAAGGTATCTCGAAGGTCTTGCAGCGTTTCAATGCATGGTTCGACCGCAAGGCCGACAGTTACGGCAATGTGATTGCCTGGGCGTTGCACCATCGTCGCTGGATGGCGATCATCGCGTTTGGCACACTGGTTGCCGCCGTTGGCTTGCATATGAAGTTTGGCGGCTCAAGCTTCCTGCCTAAAGCCGATTCCAGCAACCTCGCCATCGATGTGCGGATGCCTGCTTCGTCGAGCATCGAATTTGCGCGCCTCAAAATGGAGCGGGCAGCGGCGATTGCGCGTACGTTGCCGGAAACCAAAGAAACGAATAGTTCGATCAGCCCGAGTGGCGGACGGATTTATGTCGATATCGGCAAGCGCAGCACACGCAAACGCAAGACTGCCGAAGTGGCAGTGGAATTGCGCGAGAAAATCAGTCACCTGGTCGGCGCCGAGTACACGGTGCTGGACGATTTGAATGGCGGCGGCGGCAAGCCGGTGCAGATCGAATTCACGGGTCCCGATTCGCGCAAATTGCTGGAAATTACTGGCCAGTACATGGATAAGTTGCGTCTGATGCCAGGTGCGGTGGATGTCGGCCTGTCACAACAGGATCCGAAAGATGAACTGCAAATCGAAATGGATCGCGGCCTGGCCAATTCGATGGGTATTTCCGTCGGGGATGCGGCGCAAGCATTGCGCGTGGCATTTGCCGGTATCGAAGTGGGCGACTGGGTCGATCCGACCGGCGAAACCCGCGACGTGGCCGTGCGCCTGCATCCGGAAGACCGGGTCAATGCCAGCAATATCGAGCGCCTGCCGATTGCCGTGACCGGCAGCCAGATGATGGTGCCACTGGACCAGATCGCCAAAATCACGATGGGCAAAGGGCCATCGGGCATCGAGCACAAGGACGGCAAGCGCACGATTACCGTGTCCGCCAATGCCCAGGGACGCTCGAACGGCGAAGTCACCGACGACGCCATGAAACTGGCCAAGTCGATTGATTTCCCGCCAGGTTACGGCCTGAAGCTGGGCGGCGCAGGCAAGGATCAGGCCGAACTGTTCACGGAAATGCTGCTGGCGCTGGTATCCGGCATCGGCTTGATGTACCTGATTCTGGTGATGCAGTTCGGCTCCTTCACTGCGCCGCTGGCGGTCATGATGTCGCTGCCCTTGTCGCTGATCGGCGTCGTGCTGGCCTTGTTGCTGACCGGCGGCACGCTGAACCTGATGAGTTTTATCGGCATCATCATGCTGATGGGGCTGGTCGCCAAGAACGCCATTTTGCTGCTCGACGCCGCCCGCGAACTCGAAGCGGAAGGCTACGACCGTGAAGCCGCGCTGATGCAGGCCGGGCGCATGCGCCTGCGCCCGATCCTGATGACGACCTTCGCGCTCATCGCCGGCATGTTTCCGCTGGCGCTGGCGCTCGGCGACGATGGTCAGTTCTATCAGCCGCTGGCCATTGCGATCATCGGTGGCACGATCACGTCGACCTTGCTGACCTTGCTGGTGGTGCCGACCTTCTACGACAGCATCGAGATTTCGCGTGACCGCATGGTGGCCAAGTTCCAGCGTCGTGCTGCCCGCATCACGCCGCTGCCGGCTTTCCTGCAGACCATGATCGAAGCCTTGCTGACCTTGTTGCTGGTGCGTTTCGTGTACCGCATGATCATCAGGCTGGGCCAGGTCGCGACGGGGCGCAAGACGGCGCCGGTCTGACCGTCACCGCGAAACAGCCAGTCAAGCAAAGGGGCCCGCGCAATGCGGGCCCTTTTACATCGTCACTTAGTTACGCGGCGGCGTGGTGCTCGCGCCATTGGTGCCAGTGGTTCCACTGCCGGACATGTCGCTGCTGCCACTGGTGCCCGAGGTGCCGGACGAGCCCGCTGGCGGGGTGGTGGTGGTGGTGGTGGTGGTGCCGGTGGCGCCCGTGGTCCCCGTGGTGTCCGTCTGCGTGGCCGGGGCCGCCGTTGTGCCGGTAGTACCACTGGTGCCTGTCGCCGTGCTTGGCGCTGTGGCCGTGCTTGGCGTGGTGGTGTCAGGCGTGGTGGCGGTAGTGGTGGCGGTGGTGTCGTCCTTGCGGCAGCCGCCCAGCAGGGCAGTCAGTACGGCGGCGGTCAACAACAGTTTTGGGATGGGGTAGCTCGGTTTCATGGCATTTCTCCTGGTTCATGTGTAAAAATTGGACCGCAGGCGGCCCGGCTAGTTCGTCAAGTTCGTTTAAAAGTTGATTTGATAATAATGTTGCCGATTGCGTTTGATATAGATCAATCCAGCGCACATTCCTTGAGCAAGACTGCCGAAGTTCAGGGGTCGCTGCCCTGCCTGCCTGCAATCATTTCCAGCAAAAAAGGAATTTCCGCGGGGATCTCGCGCGCAAGGTAACCCAGCTGGCCAAACTGTCGGGCAAGCCGGGTGCCGGCCTGTGCGTGCAGCGCGACGCCCCAGCACGTAGCTTGGGCAAGGGTCGCGCCACGTGCGGCCAGTCCGGCCAGAATGCCCGCCAGCGTGTCGCCCGAGCCGGAGGTTGCCAGCCCGACATTGCCGCCTGCATGCTGCCAGCTGACGCCATCCGGGGCAGCAATCACGGTGCGCGCGCCCTTCAACGCGACGATGGCATTCCAGCGTGCAGCCGCGTCGAGGGCATGGTGGTCCGCATCGGCCACGATGGCATCCTTGGCGGCGCCGCTCAGATGGGCCATCTCGCCAGCATGCGGCGTCAGCACAACTGGTTGCAGAAAGCGGAACGGCGCCACGCCGTCCGGCGGGAACAGGATGGCGCCCATCGCGCAGGCATCCAGGACCACGCTGGTGTCGCTGCCCGCCAGGCGCGGCAGCAAGGCGTGCACCAACACGGCAGTGGCCCGTTCATCCTGCATGCCCGGCCCGATGAGGATGGCGCTGACCTTGTCGGCCAGCGGATCGAGCGTCGCGACGGCGTCGCGGGTAAAACCGCCGGTATCGGTCTCGGCCAGGCCAATCACGCGCGCTTCGGGCAGGGCCAGGGCGACCAGCTGGGCCACGCTGCGGCCCGTGGCAATGGTCAGCTTGCCGGCGCCGGCGCGCAGGGCCGCGGTGGCCGCCAGGATGACGGCGCCCGGCATCTCGCGCGAGCCGCCCAGCACCAGCACGTGGCCGCGGCCTTCCTTGTCGCTGTCCGGGTCCGGCATGGGCAGTTGCCAGGCCCGCAGCAAGGTCTGGTCGACAGCCATCGGCGCGCAGCTTGGCATCTCAGGCTTTCGGTGCGGCCGGGATGTCTTTCTCGGCCGTGACGGGCGTGGCAGACGCTTCCAGTGGCGCGACGAAGTTGAGCAGGCGTGCGGCCAGCTTGCCGCGCTTGCCCAGGGTGGGATCGAACGCATACGAGGTGACGGAGCAGTTCGGTACGTCGCCGGCGCGGTCTGCTTCCAGGATGCGCGCTTCGTCCATCCGCTCCAGCAAATAGCGGAAGCAGTTGACGGTGACCTGGTGGCCGACGATCAGCACGCGCTCGCGCGCGTACTCGCGCGTGATGGTGTCGAGCACGCTGCGCAGGCGCAGGATGACGTCGCACCAGCTCTCGCCGCCGGGCGGGCGAAAATAGAATTTGCCGACGTGCTGGCGCTGTGCGTACAGTTCGGGATATTTTTGCGAGATGCCGTGCGTGGTGAGGCGGTCGAGCACGCCGAATTCCTTTTCGCGCAGGCGCTCGTCGACTTGCACGGCGAGGTCGGCGCCAGGCATGCCCGCGATGATCAGGCGCGCAGTTTCCGCTGCGCGCACGTAGGGCGAATGCAGGACGATGTTGGGGCGGCCGTCCTCGGGCAGGCTGCCGAACCAGTCGCCCAGGGCCTGTGACTGGCGCTCGCCCAGGGGGGACAAGGGTACATCGACGTCACGCTCGGCGATGTCGATCAGCAAGCCGGCGGCGGCTTCCGCCGCATCGCGCGCGACGTTTCCGGCGCTTTGCCCGTGCCGTACCAACCAGATTTCCTGCGGCCATTTTTGCTCCATGCCTGATCCCGCCATCATATTGATATGGCAAGATCATAGCGGGATAGCCCTGCTGATCAGCGCACGTTACTGCGCAGACAGCCTGTCAGGCGACTTGCTCGTCGCCGTCGAGGTTGACGACGGCATCGCTATTGAAGACGGCGAGGTCGGTTTCGCCCAGCACGCGGCTGGCGACCGTCCCGGCGGTGATCGAACCGCTGACGTTGAGTGCGGTGCGGCCCATGTCGATCAGTGGTTCGATCGAAATCAGCAGGCCCGCCAGCGCCACCGGCAGGTTCATCGCCGACAGCACGATCAGGGCGGCAAAGGTGGCACCGCCGCCAACGCCGGCCACGCCGACCGAGCCGATGGTAATGATGCCCACCAGCGGCAGCAGGAACTGCATGGTGAACGGGTCGATGCCGACGGTCGGGGCGATCATCACGGCCAGCATGGCGGGATAAATGCCGGCGCAGCCGTTCTGGCCGATGGTCGAACCGAACGAGGCGGCGAAGTTGGCGATGCCTTCCGGCGTGCCCAGGCGCGACGTCTGCGTCTGCACGCTCATTGGAATGGCGCCGGCGCTGGTGCGGGAGGTGAAGGCAAAGGCCAGCACCGGAAAGATCTTGCGCACGTAACGCAAGGGATTCAGGCCAATCGCTGTGATGAGCAGCAGGTGCACGCAGAACATCAGGAACAGTGCGCTGTACGATGCCAGCACGAAATCGATCAGTTTATAAATGCTGTCCAGGCTCGAACCAGCCACGACTTGCGTCATCAGCGCAAACACGCCGAACGGGGTCAGGCGCAGCACCAGCGTCACCATGCGCATCACGATCACGTGCGCCACGTTGATGAACTGGTTGAACGAGGTGAACACTTCTGGCTTCTTGCCGGCGATGCCGGTGGCCGAGATGCCGATAAAAATCGAAAACAGCACTACCGCGATGGTCGACGTTTTGCGCGCGCCGGTCATGTCGAGGAAGGGATTGGTCGGCAAGAACGACAGGATCGTGGACGGCAGCGAAATTTGCTGCGCGGTGGCCAGCTTGGTATCCATGTAGTGACCGCGCGCCACTTCCGCAGCGCTGGCGGTCAGGCCGACCGCCGTCAGGCTGAACAGCTTGGCCATCAGGATGCCAATGCAGGCTGCCACGACTGTGGTGAGCAACAAGGTTGCGATGGTAATCGCGCTGATTTTGCCCAGCGACGAAGCGTTGCGCAGCTTGAGGATGGCCTGGATGATCGACACCATGATCAAGGGCATGATGATCATCTGCAGCAATTGCACATAGCCGGAACCGATGATGTCGAGCCAGGCGTCGGTCTGCGTCACCACCGCCGAGGTCGCGCCATACACGGCCTGGAAGACCGCACCAAGCAGGACACCCAGGCCCATGCCTGTAAATACGCGCTTGGTAAACGAGGCGTGCGCCGTCTGCATTTTGTAAAGCAGGGCGCAGACCACCAGCGCGATGGCCAGGTTCAGAAACAGGGGAAGGTTCATACAGGTCCTAGAAAATATGTCGCGGCATGGCGCGATGTCATCATTGCATTTTATAGCGGTTCGTGCCCGACTGCATCGAACTGATTGTTCTATACGTATATGAATTTTTGGTAGTTAGCCAAACGCCGTTTAGTTCCAGCGCGCGATTGATGCGCAACAGTCGGCTGCATGGCCGCCTTGCCTAAGCTGGGTATTCCGGTCGGCGGCGCAAGCGCCGGGGCGCAGCATCCGCCCGCCGTGCATCCCAATCAAGGAAAGGACCCCATCATGACCAGGACCATTGCCAGGCTCGTCGCCGCATTGCCACGGCTGTTGTTGTCGGCGGCGCTAAATGCGCTGCCCGCGCTCCTGCTGGCGCCGGCAGCACAGGCAGCGCCCACCTACACCGTGACAGTGCTGGGTGGCGCCGGCAGCGAAGCGCGCGACATCAACGAAGCAGGGCAGGTAGTCGGTTACATCACCAGCGGTGACAGCTTTCACGCGTTTTTCCACGACGGCGGCGCGCTGCACGACCTGGGCACGCTGGGGTATGAGCGCAGCTTCGCCCAGGGTCTGAACGACGACGGCACGGTGGTCGGCACTGCCTATTCGGCTGGCGCACGCCAGGCCTTCGTCTACGCCAGCGGCGTCGTGTCGGCGTTGCCGTTCGACGGCTTGAGCGACGCCAGCGATATCAACAACGCCGGCCTGATCGTCGGGGGCAAGTCATTTCCCGATGGCCAGGGCGGCACCTATATTCACGCTTACAAATACGTCGGTGGCGTGGCCACCGACCTGGGCACGGTTCCCGACGGCTACAACAGTTTCTCGGAAGGCGTGAACGAGGCAGGGTATGTTACGGGTACCGTTGAGGTGGGCGGCGCCCCGAATTACCCTTCCCATCCCTTCCTCTACACGACCGGTCCGCTCCAGGACCTGGGTGACTTCGGCGGCGTATTCGGCCATGGCTACGCGATCAACAACCATGACCAGGTGGTCGGCACCGCCGGCCGGTTCAGTTCAGACGACCTCCCGGGCGACATTTATCCGCGCCGCGCGTTCCTGTACCAAAACGGCGTCTTGCAGGACCTGGGGTCCCTGCTCACCAACGGCAGCAGCATTGCCAACGATATCAACGATGCCGGGCTCATCGTTGGCGTTACCGCGACGGTGGACGAGACGGTTGATTCCGCGTTTCTGTACATTGATGGCCAAATGGTCCTGCTCGACAGCCTGATCGATCCGGATTCCGGCTGGACCATTCAAAATGCGGAGGGCATCAACGAGCTGGGGCAAATCGCCGGCACGGCCTGCCAGGCTGGTCTGTGCTACGCCGTGCGGCTCGACCTGGCGCCCGCCGTGCCGGAACCGGCGACGCCATGGATGCTCGGCTCAGGTCTCGTCGGCCTCGGCCTGGCGCGCCGCGCACGTTCGCGCATTGCTACCGACGACGCGAGGAGCGGCACATGAAGCACCGTGTAAGCCATCTGGCGATGTTGTTGTGTGCACTGCTGGCGGCGGCGGTGCCGTTGTCTGGCCGGACCGAGCCGCTGTATCGGGTGACCATAGTTGGTCCCGCCAATAGTTCGGCCGTCGATATCAACCGGTCCGGCCAAATGGTGGGCAATTTGCAGGATGGAAGCGCGTCCTCGCGTGCATTTTTCTATGATGGCAATACGGTCCAGGATCTCGGTACGCTCCCGGGATCCGGCTACAGCATTGCAGGGGGAGTGAACGATAGCGGCACGGTGGTGGGCACCGCCGGTCCATCCGGCACATTCCAGTTACGCCAGGGCTTCTTGTATGCCAACGGGGTACTTGCGAATATCTCCCCCTCACCGGAAAGCATGGCCACCGATATCAATAATGTCGGGACCGCTGTGGGGATGGCGTTAATCACCAATAACTACGATCCTGAGGGGTCGCTGGCGAACCATGCAGTCACTTTCTTCAACGGCTGGTCAGGCGACCTGACGAACGCAATCGGCTTCCCGAACATGGTAAGCGAGGCGAACGATATCAATGAAGACGGCCATGCGGTGGGAACCATACACGACGCTTACAATTTTGGCGTGCCCGTCGCGTTCATGTATCGCGATGGTGTCACGCTCTACCTCGGGATGGGCGAGAATTGGTACGGCGTTGCCTCCGCCATCAACAAGCACGATCAGGTGGCCGGTCATTCATATGGCATGTTGGAGGATGGCGGCGCCGACATCACGCGGATGCATGCCGCAATGTACGACGACGGCGCGGCCAAGGACCTCGGTGCGATGCGCGAAGGCGGGAACAGCGCGGCATGGGATATCAACGATGCCGGACACGTGGTGGGCTGGACCGATACGATTGCAGGTGTCGGTGCATTTCTTTATCTGAATGGTGAAATGGTCTTGCTGGATTCCTTGATTGATCCTGCTTCAGGCTGGACCATCCAGGATGCTCAGGCCATTAATGATGATGACCAGATTGCTGCGACCGCCTGCATGGCCGGTATTTGCCAAGCGGTGCGGCTCGACCCGCTCACCGCAGTGCCGGAGCCATCGCAATGGGGTATGTGGGGTGCTGGCGCGTTGCTTCTGTTGTGCCGGCGCGCACAGAGGGCGGGGCGGGACCGGGTTGTGTGTTCACGATGCGGTTAAGCCTGAAGGGTTTGGCAGGCGGCCGCCCTGCAGGTCGCACCGGCGGGTGAGTGTATCTGTCAAAAAAATTCCCGCACAGGGCGGGAACCATTGCTTACTAGCTTGCTTGACGAATCGCCTGCAGGTGCGCGTCACCAGTTCAGCGCGCCGCTCAGTGCGATTCAGTCGGGCATCGCGCACCAGGGTTATCGGCGGCATTCGTGCCATCCGCCGCCATATTGGTGGCGCAATTGACCGGCGCGGCGCCACGCGCGGTAATGCTCTCGTCTCCTTTGGCCGGGTCGCCTGCGGCGGTCATGCCAGTGCCACTGCTACCCATTGCACCGTCGCTGTTCATGGGGGTGGTATTGCAGGCAGCCAGCGTCAACGCCATCATGCCGCCAAGGATCATGCCGGGGATCGTCGTTTTCATCATTGCTCCAGAAGTGGTGTAGATGCATTGATCATCGATCCAAATACCGGAATGACCAATAGGCGCAGGTCGTTTGTCCATGTAGGAGAAAATACGACAATCTTTCTAAGATTAAATAGTCTGTAACGAATTTTTAATTTAAAACGACGCGCCACGATCGCTGCTGCCAAAACAAAAAAGCAGTAACGATTTCTCGTTACTGCTTTTTTGTTTACTGCATATTCGTGGTAGGCCGTGCGGGATTCGAACCTGCGACCAACGGATTAAAAGTCCGCTGCTCTACCAGCTGAGCTAACGACCCGAAGAAGCAAGATTATAGGGGGTTGACCCAATTCTGTCAAATGCTCACACCCACAAACTTGCCGCTAAGTGCATTCGAGCCGTTTATTTCAGGACGGTCAGGCGATCCTTGGCAGTAGCGGCGGAAGCCGACTCAGGATATTTCTTGATCAGTGCCTGCAAGGTCTTCTTTGCGCTGACCTTGTCCTTCTGTTCGATGTAGCAGCTGGCGATATTGAGCATGGCGTCCGGCGCCTTGGCGCTGGTCGGGTAGGTGTTCACCACGACTTGCTGGGCCGCGATGGCACTCTTGCAGTCGCGCTGCGTGTAATAGGCGTTGCCCAGCCAGTACTGGGCGTTCGACGCATAGGCCGACTCCGGATAGCGGCGCACGAATTGCTGCAGCGAGGTAACGGCCGCCTCGTATTGGCCGGATGTGAATTGTCCGTAGGCAGCGTCATACGCCTGCTTTTCGTTTGGCAAAACTTCGGCGGCCTGGCCATCGATGGTTTCCTGGCGCGGCTCGAGTTTCTTGATGCGCGCATCAAGGTCTGTGTAGTAGTCGCGCTGGCGCTTTTGCGCGGTGGCGATATCGTTGGCCAGCACTTCCAGCTGGCCGCGCAGGCGCGCGATTTCCTGGTTGGTTTGCTCGTTGACGGCGAGCATGTCGAGTGCGGCGGTTTTGTCGGACTTGGTGTCGATGCGCGCATTCAGGTCGCGCGACAGATTATCGACTTTGGCGCGCAGGTCGAGGATCGCCTTGCGTGCCTCATCGTCATCCAGCAGGCCGGCATTCGCGTGCAGCGGCAGCCAGGCAGTCATGGCCAACAAGGCGCAGGCAAGGCGGGAAGGGGACAATTTGATCATGGGAACTCTCTCGATGGCGGAAAGGAAAACGGGGCGTCAGCAGTCTGCACTGCTGAACACCCCGCTGTCAATCAGGCGCGCCGTGGCGCGCCAGGAATCGCTTACTGGTACACGATGTCAGCGCGGCGGTTCTCGGCCCATGCTGCTTCGTCGCTGCCAGTTGCTTTTGGCTTTTCTTCACCCAGCGACACGGCTTCCATTTGTGCATCCGACACGCCCAGCGAGTTCATCGACTTGCGTACGGCTTCGGCACGCTTCTGGCCCAGGGCCAGGTTGTACTCGGTGCCGCCGCGTTCGTCGGTGTTGCCCTGGATCAGGATCTTGCGCGACGTGTTTTTGGTCAGGTAGCTGGAATGGTTCTCAACCACTGGCTTGCCATCGGCGCGCACGGTGTAGCTGTCGAAATCGAAGTACACGCTGCGGTTGGCCAACACGCCTTTTGGATCGTTCAGCGGATCGGTCGCGCCGGTGTCGACTGGACGGATATCGCGGTCGTTGGCAGGCTGCGACACGGTTGCTGGCACGCTACGGTCGGCTACTGGCGTGTCATTGAGTTTGACTGGGGTCTTGCAAGCTGCCAGCAGGGCTGCGCTCGTGATGATGAACGCTAAGCTTTTGAAATGTTGCATGGTTTTTTTCTCCTGGTCGATGTGAAGTTTACTTCATGAAAGGACCCCAGTTGGGCTCCCGAATATTGCCTGCATTCGTGCTCAGGCGTTGTTTGATGCGGCCGTCGGTCGATACCACGGCCAGACCAGTGCGTCCGCCGCCCTTGGTGGCGTACATGATGTACTTGCCGTTCGGCGAAAAACTCGGTTCCGTGGCGCCATCGGCGAGACGCAACTCCTGGCCACTGGCCAGGTCCATCGCGAACAGCGAATAGCCGCCGTCGCGCTGCGAGATCCAGGCCAGCGTTTTGCCGTCCGAGGCCACCCGCGGGCTGATATTGTAACTACCATTGAACGTTACCCGCGTCGCATTGCCGCCACTGGCCGGCATTTTATACACTTGCGGACCGCCGCTGCGGTCGCTGGTGAAATAAATTGACTGGCCGTCGCTTGAGAATTGCGGTTCGGTGTCGATGCCATTGCTGTTCGACAGGCGGCGCAGGCCGCTGCCGTCGGCATTCACCGAATACACCTGGTAATGGCCGTCCTTCGAAAGAGCGATGGCCAGCTTGCTGCCGTCGGGCGACCATGATGGCGCCGAGTTGCTGCCTTTCTGGTTCGACACCACGGTGCGCTGGCCGGTCACGAGGTTTTGCACGTAGATGACGGGTTTGCGCAGCTCGAACGAAACGTAGGCCACTTTGCCGCCATCCGGCGACCAGGCCGGCGAGATGATCGGTTCATTCGAGCGCACCGCCACTTGCATGCCCTCGCCATCGGCGTCGGCGACAACCAGGCGGTAATCCCTGGCCGCGCGGTTTTCATTGACGTAAGCGATGCGCGTGGCGAAGGCGCCGCGCGTGCCAGTCATTTTTTGGTAGATATCGTCGGCAATCTTATGGGCCGACAAGCGCGTGTATTTCTCCGTCACGCCCTGCGACAACGTAGACAGCTGGCTGCCCTTGACCGTATCGAGCAGCTTATAGCGCACTTCGAATTTGCCATCGGCCAATTTTTGTACGCTACCGACGACCAGCGCATCGGCGCCGCGGCCTTTCCAGGCGCCATAGTCGACACTGGCGGTCTCGGAAATGACGGTGCCGGCATCGATGACCTTGAACACGCCGCTGCGCTCGAGGTCGGCTTTGATAATGGCGGACACTTGTGCCGGTGCCACGGATTCATCGGCGAAACCGGCGACGGCGATCGGGATCTGGTTGCTGCCGACACCGGCAATTTCAACGCGTAACTGTGCCTGCGCCGTGGCGCTTGCCAGCAGTGCCGCACTGATCAGGAATGGGGAAATTTTTTTCATCTGTCTCTCTGCAAAAGGGGCGCGGTGCGCTCAGTTCAAGTCCTTCATCGAGAATCCAACCTCGAGGGATCGTTCTACCGTACCATCTTTCTTCTTGGGCAGTGGTGACGATTTGTTAATGGCATTTTCCACGGCCCGGTCGAATTCGGGAATGCCGCTGCTTTTCGTTTTACGCACCGAGATGATTTCACCGGTCGGCAATTGCTCGACATGGAACACCACTTTCGGATTGCCCGGCACCTCGGTATCGCCGGCATATGACGAGCGGCTCTTGATCGCGCTGGTAATACTGGCGACATAACCCGAGTCGCTGCGTGGCGCCGTCGATTTGGCTGCTGTGCCGTTGGTGCCATTGCCGGCCTGGCCGGTCATCCTGCGCAGTTCAGCCTCACGCATCGCCGCGATGGTTTTATTTTCAGCCGCGTCTTTCGCTTTCGCCAGCTTTTCCGCCGCTTTCTTTTTCTCGGCAGCGAGCTTTTCCAGATCTTTTTTATCTGCCAGCTTGTCGGCCAATTCTTTCGCCTTTTTGTCTGCCAACGCCTGCGCCTTTTTATCCGCCAGCTCCTGCGCCTTTTTCTCGGCCAGTTTCTCTGCTTTTTCGCGTGCTTTTTTGTCGGCCAGGTCCTGGCGCTTCTGTTCTTCGCGTTCGGCCAGTTCGCGTTCTTTACGTTCTTCTTCGCGCTGCAGTTTGCGCTGCTTCTCTCGCTCCAGCGCAATATCCGGCGGCTTCGGCGGGTCCTTGACTTCGACCGGCGGCGCTGGTGGCGGCGCCACTTTCGGCGCCGGCAACGGTTCCGGCTCAGGCGGCGGCGCGACCTGTTCGACTGGCGTTGGCGTTGGTTCCGGCGGTGCTGCCGCCTGTGTTTTCATGTCCCACACTTCCGCTTCGACCGACACCGGCTCGGTACTTTGCCAGCTCACGCCGATCCACAAAAACGCCAGCAACGCGGCATGCACCGCCGCCGCCATGCCGATCGACGGCCAGCGGTTCGGTTCCGGCGGCACCTGGTACGGTGCGCCTGGCTTGGGCAGGGCCGCGCTCACTTGGTGGCCAGCCCGACTCGGTTGATACCCATCTTTTTCGCTTCCGAAATCAGCTGGATCACGTCGTCATATTTACTTTCGCGGTCGCCCGCGATCAGCACTGGATAGTCGGGATGCTCTTCATGCAGGCTGCGCAGGCGCTTCAACAAGGCCGGGCGATTTGGCAGATTTTCCGCCGTGCTGGAATTTTTGCCATTCACGCCGATTGCCAGCGTCGTATCGGGTTTCAGCACGACCTGGATGTAATCGTCCGGTGGTAACGCCGATTTCTCCGCGTTCGGCAAATTGATCACGCTCGGACTGTTCGCCGGCGGAATCACCATGAAAATAATCAGCAGGACCAGCATCACGTCGATGTACGGCACCACGTTGATTTCGGATTTGTATTTGCGTTTGCGTCCGCTGCGCAGGCTGCTGGAAAAAGCTGACATGGCCGGCTCCGCTTAGTGCGACTGGCGCTGCAAGATATTCGAGAACTCTTCGACGAAACTCTCGAAGCGAATAGCCAGACGGTCGATATCGTGACTGAAGCGGTTATATGCCACCACCGCAGGAATCGCTGCGAACAGGCCGATGGCTGTCGCGATCAGCGCTTCGGCAATGCCGGGCGCCACCGCGGCCAGCGTCGCTTGCTGGACATTGGCCAGGCCGCGGAATGCATTCATGATGCCCCACACGGTGCCGAGCAAGCCGATGTACGGCGAAACGGAACCGACCGACGCCAGGAAGTTCAGGTGCACGTCGAGCGCGTCGAGTTCGCGTTGAAACGCGGCGCGCATGGCGCGACGGGCGCCATCGAGGACCGCGCCCATGTCGAGCGCATCGCGCGAGGCTTGCTTGCCCTTGATGAATTCGCCCATGCCCGACTCGAAAATGCGCGCCAGAGCGCCATTCTGGTCGCGCTGGCTGGTGGCGCTCTGGTGCAGCGTGTTCAAGTTGCCGCCCGCCCAAAAGCTGCGCTCGAACTGTTCGGTCTGGCGACGCGCGGCACGGATCGCGAACATCTTGCGGAAGATATACGTCCAGCTGGTCAGCGAGACGATCAACAGCAGGGCCATGATCAATTGCACAATCAAGTGCGCATTGCTAATCAGGGCAAGGAAAGAAAGGTCTTGGGCTACATTCATCGGGAGGCGATCAGAAGGTTGTTCAAGTTGCACGCATTTTAGCAGCGGCATCGTCAGGAATGGCGCGCGCCCGGAGGGACGTCAAATCGACGCAGCCGACTTTTACGTGGGCCGACGCCAGTAATTGTTCGCCGCGCAGGGCTTGCTGGGAAAACAGCACGGATGCGCGACCGAGTTTGGCAATGGCGAGCGTCAGCGTGAGCTCGTCGTCGAGGCGCGCCGATGCGTGGTAATCGATCTGCACGCTGCGCACCACGAAGCCGGCGCCATGCTCATCGATCAATGCCTGCTGCCCAACGTCCAGCGCGCGCAGCCACTCGGTACGCGCGCGTTCAAAGAATTTCAGGTAATTCGCGTAGTACACGATGCCACCGGCGTCGGTATCTTCGTAATAGACCCGGACCGGCCAGGTGAACAGGGAGGGCATGAGACGTGCCAATAAATGAATACGGGAAACATTTTACGCCAGCGAGCTTATGTTCGCCAGCGTACATTCAAGTTACAACTGAATAAGGCTACCTTCATGTGACAATGCAGCAAAGAACTGTAACATTTACTAACAGCTGGGGCCGCACCTGATACTTGCGTCCCCGCCATCGGCAGCGTCAAGCCTGGCGCTTGATGTTAAAAGGCGCGAAACCCTGGCACGTCGGCATCATTTCGATGAAGTTGACGTTGATGTGCGGCGGCAGGGTGGCCAGCCAGTAGGCGGTGGCTGCGATGTCTTCGGCCGTCAGCGGCGTGGTGCCCTCATAGACTTTGGCGGCCTTTTCGTCATCGCCCTTGAAGCGGACATTTGAAAACTCGGTGCCGCCGCACATGCCCGGCGCCAGATTGGTCGCGCGCACGCCCGTGCCCACCAGGTCGGCGCGCAAATTGAGCGTGAACTGGTCGACGAAGGCCTTGGTCGCGCCATACACATTGCCGCCCGGGTAAGGGAAGCGCCCGGCCACGGAACCCAGGTTGATGATCAGGCCGGTGCCCCGTTCCACCATGGCCGGCAGGACGGCGTGCGTCATTGTCACCAGGCCGGAACAATTGGTGGCGATCATGGTTTCCCAGTTCTCCAGCGGGGCTTCCTGCGCCGGCTCGGTGCCGAGGGCCAGGCCGGCATTATTGATCAGCACGTCGATCTGGCGCCACGATTGCGGCAGCAGCGCCATCGCTTCCTCGATCGACGCCTTGCTGGTTACATCGAGTTCGACCGGCAGCGCCGAGTCGCCCAGTTCGGCGGCCAGGGCGGTCAGGCGGTCCATCCGGCGCGCGCCCAAGACTACCTGGTGGCCATTCTTGACGAAAATACGCGCCATCGCGGCGCCGAAGCCGGCTGAAGCGCCAGTGATGAAAACGATCATGGGGGTTATCCTTGGCTGGGTTGAAGCGTGCGATTGTAGCCGAAATGGCAGCCTTGCCGCGGCGCGCAGGGCGTCGCCCGGCTGGGCATTTCCTTGCCCTCGGGGGGGATCTCCCTTACAATCGCGGCTCCATTTGCGCCTCAAGCGACTGGCGGCACGGGTGCCTGCCAGCTGCCCTACAGACCGGCCGTGACTGTCCCGGCGGTCCTGCATTGCCCACGCATTGCCCAGATTTGCGCTGCACCATGCGCCCGCATTCTTATCGATTGGAGTTGTTCATGTTTGCAAAAGATCACACGCTGGCCAAGGTTGACCCGGAACTGTTCGCGGCCATCCAGAAGGAAAACACGCGCCAGCAGGACCACATCGAGCTGATCGCGTCGGAAAACTACACCTCGCCGGCCGTCATGGAAGCGCAAGGCTCGCAGCTGACCAATAAGTATGCGGAAGGCTATCCGGGCAAGCGTTACTACGGTGGCTGCGAATACGTCGACATCGCCGAGCAACTGGCGATCGACCGCGTCAAGGAACTGTTTGGCGCCGAAGCGGCCAACGTCCAGCCGAACTCTGGTTCGCAAGCCAACCAGGGCGTGTTCTTTGCCATGCTCAAACCGGGCGACACCATCATGGGCATGTCGCTGGCCGAAGGCGGCCACCTGACCCACGGCATGGCGCTGAACATGTCGGGCAAGTGGTTCAATGTCGTCTCCTACGGCCTGACGCCGGAAGAAGACATCGACTACGACGCCATGGAACGCCTGGCGCACGAACACAAGCCAAAGCTGATCATCGCCGGCGCCTCGGCCTTCGCCCTGAAAATTGACTTTGAACGTTTCGCCAAAGTCGCCAAGGACGTGGGCGCGTACTTCCTGGTCGACATGGCCCACTACGCCGGGCTGATCGCCGCCGGCGAATACCCGAACCCGGTGCCGCACGCCGACTTCGTCACCTCGACCACGCACAAATCGCTGCGCGGTCCGCGCGGCGGCATCATCCTGATGAAAGCCGAATTCGAAAAGCAGATCAACTCGGCGATTTTCCCTGGCATCCAGGGCGGCCCGCTGATGCACGTGATCGCCGGCAAAGCCGTCGCCTTCAAGGAAGCATTGACGCCGGAATTCAAGGCTTACCAGAAGCAGGTCGTCAAGAATGCCGACGCGCTGGCCAAGGCGCTGATCGAACGCGGCCTGCGTATCGTGTCGGGCCGCACCGAGTCGCACGTCATGCTGGTCGACCTGCGTTCGAAAAACCTGACGGGCAAGGAAGCCGAAGCGATTCTGGGCCGCGCCCACATGACCTGCAATAAAAATGGCATCCCGAACGATCCGCAAAAGCCGTTCGTGACGTCCGGCATCCGCCTGGGCAGCCCGGCCTTCACGACGCGCGGTTTCGTCGAAGCCGACGCCACCAAGGTGGGGCATTTGATCGCCGACGTGCTGGACAACCCGAACGATGAAGCCGTCATCGAGCGCGTGAAAGCCGAAGTCAAAGTGTTGACCGACAAGTATCCGGTCTACGCGAAGTAATCCGCGCATTCAGCCCATGTAATATCAGTGCGGCCGGGGTGACCCGGCCGCTGTCCCAGCAAGCAGTATCGTGGCTCATATGAAATGTCCGTTCTGCCAGCATGACGATTCCCAGGTCCTCGATACGCGCGTATCGGAGGATGGCGCCATTCGGCGCCGGCGCCGTTGCGCCAGTTGCGACAAGCGTTTTACCACCTACGAACGGATCGAATTGACGATGCCGATCCTGGTCAAGAAAAACGGCAGCCGCACCGAATTCGTTTCCGCCAAACTGCGTTCCAGCCTGATGCTGGCGCTGCGCAAGCGGCCGGTGCCCGCCGACGCCATCGACAAGGCCCTGGCCGCCATCGAAGAAACCCTGCTCACCAGCGGCCGGCGTGAAGTCGAGACCGGCTTTGTGGGCGAACTGGTGATGCAGGAACTCAAGCGCCTCGACAAGATCGCCTACATCCGTTTCGCGTCCGTGTATAAAAATTTTGAAGACCTGGCCGAGTTCCAGGATGCCATTGCCGAAGTCGGGCAAGAGCGCAAACCCCGTCCTTAGTTTTAGTTCCCCGATTCGCTTGAGCCACCCCACGGGTGGCTTTTTTTCGCCTGCTAAGGTCTGAAGTCTGCACCGGTTGGTGAACGACAGGAGAGGGCGATGCGACGTTTTCGCGCAGGCGGTTTCACACTGCTTGAAGTGCTGGTGGCGCTGTTCGTGTTGGCTGTCGGCGTCATTGGCGCGGCCGCAGCACAGAACAAGGCCGCGCAGACGCGCCTGGCGTCAGCCCAGTTGTCGGCGGCGGTGGCGTTGGCGCATGCGCTGGCCGAAGGCATGGCCGCCAATCCGGCACAGCTGGCGTTGCCCGATACCGATAACGTTTATTTGCAGGATGCAGGCCCGCCCTGGCACTGCGCGGACGCCTGCACGCCGGCGCAACTGGCGGCCACCGAACGCGATGACGCCGCGGCGCGGGCCGCGCGCAGTTTCCCCGGCGGGCAGGTGCGCGTTTGCCGCGACACCCTCCCGGCGCCGCTGGCATGGGACTGCGCGGGCGGCCTTGACGCGCCACTGGTCGTCAAAATCGGCTGGCGCGCACCCGACTTCGTGCCGATGACCGCCGTGCCGGTGCCGGAGGCGCCATGAAACGCCATCGCACCAGACAGCGCGGCCTGACCATTCCCGAGCTGCTGATCGCGCTGACCATCGGTGCGCTGATCACGCTGGCCGGCGCCAGCCTGCTCGGCATTGCCAACACCAGTTATGCGACCCAGCTGGATGCGGCGGCGGTCGACGACGGCGGCCGCTACGCCCTCGACCTGGTCGCGCGTGCGGTGCGCCAGGCCGGCCTGCGCGACTGGGATGGCTTCGATCCCGCCGCTGGCATCGACCCCTTGGCGCCGCCGCGCATCCTGGGCCTCGATGCGCGCTCGATCGCGAAAACCGGCTACGGCATTGACAATCCACTGCCGGATGCCGCCAACGGCAGCGACGTGCTGGCGCTGCGCTATCAGGGCGCCGGCCCTGCACCCGATGGCGATGGCAGCGCGCTCAACTGCGCCGGGTTTCCGGTGCACGCAAACGAAGACGGCTGGAGCATTTTCTATGTGGCGAACAATGCGCAGGGCGAAGCGGAACTGCGCTGCAAATACCGTGGCGCCAGCAGCTGGGCGGCGGACGCGGTGGTGGCCGGCGTCGATACCTTCCAGGTGCTGTACGCAGTCGATACCGACACGCCCGCCGACGGCGTCGCCAACGTCTACCTGAACGCCAGCGGCGTCAGCGCGCTCGACGCCGTCTATGCGCCTGGTCCCGCGTTGCAGGAACACACGCACTGGAAACGCGTGCTGGCCGTGCGTATCGCGCTGTTACTGCACGGAGCGCGGCCGTCATACCTCAGCAGGGAGACACAGGTGTTCGACTTGTTCGGGGCGCCCTACAGCGACGCGCGCGCCGGGATGGATGCGGGCACGCGCTTGCCGGAGGACCAGCTGGCGCCCGGTTTGCGCCTGCGTGAACGGCACCAGTTCGTCACCACGGTGAGGTTGCGCTGATGGGCGCGCGGGCGATGCGACAGCGCGGTGCCGCACTGGTATCGGCCTTGGTCCTGATGGTGGCGGTGCTGATCATCGCCTTTTCTTCGGTGCATGCCGCGCTCAGTGACGCGCACTCGGCCCGCCATGAACGCGACCGCCAGGTGGCACTGCGCGCGGCGGAGGCGGCGCTGCTGGACGCCGAGCGCGACGTGGCCGACACGCCTGCCACGGCGCCGCGCTTCGCCGCGCTGGCCGGCCCCGGCTTCATCGACGGCTGCGGCAAGGCGGGATCCGACAATCACGGCCTGTGCACGCGCGCGGCGCCACCATCGTGGCAGGTCATCGACCTGGCGGGCGATGACGCCGCGCTGGTCGCTTACGGCACCTTCACCATGCGCGACCTGCCCGGCGTCGCGCAGCAGCCGCGCTACCTCATCGAGATGATTCCACTGAGCCCGGTGTACGGGCGCTTCTACCGCATCACGGCGCTCGGGTTCGGTCAGAGAACCAGCACGCGCGTGGTGTTGCAATCGTTTTACCGCAAGGCGCCTGTCGCCGGCGTGCCGGCCGCAGGCGCCCCGGCCACACCCCCGCCGGCCACACCCCCGCCGGCCGCCGGTCCCCCGACCACGCTCCCGGCCGGACGCATCGGCTGGCGCGAAGTGGCCAACTGGCCGGCGCTGCACGCCGCCGTCAAATAAACTGTCCTGGAGGCTAGATGCGTAACCAAGGCGGATTCACGCTGCTCGAAGTGATGGTCGTGCTGGTCATCCTGATGATCCTGACGACGCTCGCTTACCCCAGCTACGCGCGTTACATGACCATGGCACGCCGCATCGAGGGCCAGGTGGCGCTGCTCGATGCGCTGCAGCAGCAGGAGCGCTACTTCATGCGCAATAACACGTATATCGCCTTCAGTGCCGCGTCCACCGACCCGCGCGAGCGCCAGTTCCATGCGTGGTCCGGCGCTTCTGCCGCAAAAAGCGCCTATGAGATCGAGGGCCGCGCCTGTCCCGGCCAGGCGCTTGCCGACTGCATCGAAGTGCGCGCCACCCCCGGCACCGCCAACGTCGACGGCCACTTCAGCGACCCCGAATGCGGCGTGCTGACGCAGGACAGCGTGGGCCGGCGCAGCGCCAGCGGCACGGCAGGCCCGGCGTGCTGGCCATGAGGCGCAGGCGCCAGCACCAGCGCGTGCGTGGTTTCAGCCTGGCCGAGTTAATGACCGTGCTGGCCATTGCCGCCATCCTGTCCGCGCTGGCGCTACCGAACATGGGTGCGCTGTTGCGGGCGCAGCGCCTGAAAGTGGCGGTCAATGACCTGTTCGGCGCAATCGGCGCCACCCGCGCGCAGGCGCTGGCGCGCAACACCCGGGTGCTAATGGCGCCGCGCGACCCGCTTGGCACCGACTGGACGCGCGGCTGGACCGTGTTCGTCGACCACGACGGCGACGGTGCACCCGGCACCGGCGACGAGATTTTGTCCGAGCACGCGCCCCTCGGCCATGGGATCGCCATCCGTTTTGCCATGACGTCTGCTGCAGCGCCGTTTTATATCGCCTACAATGGCGCGGGACGCAGCACCAGCAAGCAGAGCGACGCCGCCCGTTTCGGCACGATCTCCCTGTTCCAGGACGCCGCGATCCGCCGTATCAAAATTAATATGCTGGGCCGCGCGCGCATTTGCGACCCGGCGCGCGACGCCACCTGCGAAGGGGCCGCCGCGCCGTAACCATCGGGCTCTAACCACGTGCAGACAACGCAGCGCATCGACAACGACCAGGACGCCATGGCGCTGGCCCTGGACTGGGCCGCCAAAGGCATGTTCATCACCGCGCCCAATCCGCGCATCGGCTGCGTCATCGTCAGGGACGGCCTCGTCATCGGCGCCGGCCACACCCAGCCGGCCGGCCAGGCCCACGCCGAAATCCAGGCCCTGCGCGACGCGGCGGCGCGCGGTAATGACGTGCGCGGCGCCACCGCTTACGTCACGCTGGAGCCGTGCAGCCACCATGGCCGCACGCCGCCGTGTTCGGATGCACTGGTGGCCGCCGGCCTGGGGCGCGTCGTCGCCGCGATGGTCGACCCGAACCCGCTGGTGGCCGGGCGCGGACTGGCGCAACTGGCGGCGGCCGGCATTGCCGTGGCGTCCGGCCTGATGGCGCAGCAGGCGCAGGAACTGAACATCGGCTTCTTCTCGCGCATGCAGCGCGGCCTGCCGTGGGTGCGCCTGAAAACCGCGGCCAGCCTGGACGGCACCACGGCGCTCGACAACGGCGCCAGCCAGTGGATCACCGGTCCCGACGCGCGCGCGGACGGCCACGCGTGGCGCGCGCGCGCGAGCGCCATCCTGACCGGCATCGGCACCGTCAAGGCGGACGACCCGCAACTGACCGTGCGCGGCGTCGACATACTGAAACAGCCGCGCCGCGTGATTGTCGACAGCCGCCTCGACATCGACCTCGAGGCGCGCATCCTGCAGGGCGAGCCGTGCTGGCTTGTCGCCGCCGCCCCCGATCAGGCCAAGCTGGCGGCGTTGACGGCGGCCGGCCACGAGGTCATCCTGCTGCCCAATGCCGCCGGCAAAGTCGATCTGCCCGCACTGATGCGCGAACTGGGCCGGCGCGAAGTGAATGAACTGCACGTCGAAGCCGGATCGAAGCTGAACGCCTCGCTGGTGCGCGAAGGCTGCGTCGACGAGTTGCTGGTGTACCTGGCTCCCAGCCTGATCGGGCCGGGGCAGGGCATGTTCGCGCTGCCGGCGCTGACGCAACTCGACCAGAAGCAGCAACTGATATTTCACGCGGTCAGCCAGGTCGGCCCCGACCTGCGCATCCTGGCCCGCTTTACCCCATCCGAACCTGTTTGAAAGAGAATCTTATGTTTACTGGAATCGTCGCCGCTGTCGGCACCATCCGCTCCGTGACCCCGCTCGCCGGCGGCTTTGATGCCGGCGTCCACCTCGAGATCGACGCGGGCGGCTTGCCGCTGGCTGACGTCGGCCTGGGCGACTCGATCTCGATCAACGGCGCCTGCATGACCGTGGTCGCAAAAACCGACGCTGCCTTCTCGGTCGACGTCTCGCGCGAAAGCCTCAATTGCACCGTCGGCCTCGACGCGCCTGGCGAAGTCAACCTGGAAAAAGCGCTGACGCTGGCCGAGCGCCTGGGCGGGCACCTGGTGTCGGGCCACGTCGATGGCCTGGGTCAGGTGCACAGGTTTGCCGAAGTGGGCGAATCGTGGGAACTGGTCATCGACGCACCGCGCGACCTGGCCAAGTTTTTGGCGTTCAAGGGTTCGGTCGTGGTTAACGGCGTGTCGCTGACCGTCAACCGGGTCGAGGATATTGGCGCGGCCGATGGGGCGGCCGCATGCTGCCGGTTCTCGATCAACCTGATCCCGCACACGATTGCGGTGACCACCCTGAAGCACCTGGCGGCCGGCAAGAAGGTGAACCTGGAAATCGATTTGATCGCGCGCTATGTGGAGCGCATGCTGGCGGCAACCAAGCTGGTCGGCTGATCGATCCCGGCGTCATGCATCGACTGCCCGCAAGGACAGTGCCGGTGCGGCCATCCGGACCATACCTGGTCCGTCGCACCGGCACCGCCGTTCACGCCGCTGCCGGCGTCGCGCCATGTACCGCGTGCAACTGCGGCGGCTGGATGCTGCCTGGCCGGAACGTGGCCGCAGCCGCGCGGCCCGCTTCATAGGCCATGCGCACGCCGTAGGCCGAAAAATCATTGCCACTACCGGCTGCCGCTGGCGCGCCTTCGATGATCTGGATATTTTTCAGCGCCCGCAGCCGCCGCAGCCATGCGTAGGCGCGGTTCTTGCGAACTGCGCTGTCGCTTGGTAGCGCCTCGTCGAGCTGGACCAGCATGTCGAGGAAGCCCGCGAGCTGCGCCTCGCCCCCGTAGGCTGCCCAGAAGCGGTTTTCGTACTGGAGTGCCAGCGCCCGGGTTTGCACGTCGATCAGGTTTTGCGGCGCCGCCAAGCCGTCGGTGCGGAACAGGTCGACCGTAAAAATCGGCAGGTTTTCGATTTCGTGCGGCTCGAGCAGGTTCAGCAGTGCATCAATCGGTGTATTGCTGAACAGGCCGCCATCCCAATAGGCGCAGTCGTCGATCCGCACCGCCGGGAACCCTGGCGGCAGCGCGCCGCTGGCCAGGATGTGCGCCGGCGTGATGATGTCTTGTAGCGCCTGGTGGCCATCGGTTTGCTCGTGGGCGTCGTCGGCCAGGTAATTCGAAAACGTCGTTGGTCCACCCGTGCGCAGGCTGGTTGCAGTCACGGCCATGCGCATGTGATTGCTGTCGTTCAATTGGCTAAAGTCGAGACTTGACAGCAGGGTATCCACCATGGGCGCCGTGCTGCACAGGCTGTCCCAGCTCGCCATTTGCAGGTAGTCGGTGCGCGAACGCCAGAAGTTCGGATTCCCCAGCAGGGACAGGTTGCCTTGCATCGATGCCGGCAGCCACGGCAGCGTTTCCAGCGTGATCGCTTTCCATACCCGGTCCAGGCTGGCGCCAATGTCGCCATTTTTCGCGCCCGCAATGGCTGCCGCATTCACCGCACCGATCGACACGCCAGTGACCGCGACCGGTTTCCAGCCCATCTCGACCAGTTTGCAGACCACGCCATATTCGTAGGCGCCGAGTGCGCCGCCACCCTGTAACACCAATGCCATCTCGTTCATACATGCTCCTTGCGTGATTGATCGGGTTGATGCGCGGCGTTCAAGTCAACCGGGCAGAACAACGTTAGCGTCGTTTGCCCAAGCGGCTTTGATGAATATCAAACTGCACATCGGCCGTGACGCTGGCACGGTTTCGCGTAGACTTCTGGCACATTCATTCTCAAGCGGAACTTTCATGACTGATTTGCAGGCGCTGCGCGCCATGACTTTGTTGACTGCATTGACCGCGCCAGGCTTCGCCGCCGCCGCGCCGCAGGCGATGCATACCTACCGTGGCCTGGCCTTGAATGCGGACGGCACCCGCCTGGCTGCCATCGAAAGCGCGGACGCACCCGGCAACGCCAAAAAAAATCCGCCCACGCTGGTGCTGCGCGACGCTGCATCGGGCAAGGTGCTGGCGTCATACGGCGCCTTCCCCGGCTGCGCCGAGTGCCAGCTCGATGCGCCGAGCTGGTCGCCTGACCAGCAAGCGCTCGCGTTCATCGGCGCCGACCGCAAGGCCGGCAGCGCCACCGTGTTCGTGCTCAGGGACGGCAAAGTCACGGCGCTCACCACCCTCAAGGGCGTGGCAAATACGGCGCGCTGGTCGCGCGACGGGCGCCAGCTGGCGCTGCTGGCCACGGTTGGTGCGAAGAAGCTGACCGGCGCCGTCGAAGCGGGCGCCGCGCAGGTAGGCGAGATCGGCATCGAGGACGACGAGCAGCGCATCGGCATCGTGCCGGCGCAGGGCGGGGCAATGCGGCTCGTCTCGCCTGCCGACACCTTCGTGTATGAATACGACTGGACGCCGGACGGCAAGGGTTTTGTGGTCACCAGCGCCAAGGGCAATGGCGACAACAACTGGTGGGTGGCCACGCTCGGCCACGTCGACGCGGCCAGTGGCCAGTTGCGCATCCTGGCTGCGCCGAAGATGCAAATGAACCGGCCGCACGTCTCGCCCGACGGCGCAACCGTCGCCTTCATTGGCGGCCTGATGAGCGACTTCGGTTCGGTAGGCGGCGATATCTACACGGTGCCGCTGACGGGCGCTGGTTCCAATGCGACGCCAGTCGACGTCACGCCCGGCTACCAAGGCTCGTTCAACGGCATCGCCTGGCGTGGTCAGGCGATTCTCGCATCGGTACTGGCCGGCAGCGACGCGGCGGTGGTGGCGCTCGATCCACGCGCGCGCACGGCGCGTACCGTCTGGAGCGGGCCGGTGACGGCATCCGGGTCGGGCGAGGGCCGCTTCGTGTTCAGCGCCGATGGGACGATTGCCGCGTCGGTGCACGAAGATTTCATCACCGCCCCGCGCATCGTCGCGGGCCGCCTGCCGGCATTGAAACCCATCACGACGGACAACGACGGCTTCACCGCGCAAGTGAGCGCGCGCAGCGTCAGCTGGACCAATGAAGGCCATACGGTGCAGGGCTGGCTGGTCGGCCCGCGCAAAGTGGATGCTGCCAAAAAATACCCGATGATCGTGCAGGTGCACGGCGGCCCGGCCGCAGCGGCCACGCCCCGTTTCGTGCCACTTGACGCGGCCGCCTCGACGATGCGCGAGCTGACCATGAACGGTTACTTCGTCTTCCTGCCCAACCCGCGCGGCAGCTTCGGCCAGGGTGCGGCGTTCGGCAGTGCGAACAAGCGCGATTTCGGCGGCGGCGACTGGCGCGACATCCTCGCTGGCGTCGACCAGGTGCTGAAGGTGGCGCCGGTCGATGGCGAGCGTCTCGGCCTGTTCGGGCATTCCTACGGCGGCTACATGACGATGTGGGGCGTGACCCACAGCCAGCGTTTCAAGGCTGCCGTCGCGGGCGCAGGCATCGCCAACTGGATCAGCTATTACGGCCAGAACGGCATCGACCAGTGGATGGTGCCGTTTTTTGGGGCGACCATGTACGACGACCCGGCCATTTACCGGGCGGCCTCGCCGATCGAGTCGATCAAGAACGCCAAGACACCGACCTTCATCTATGTGGGCGAGCGTGACGTGGAGTGTCCGCCGGCGCAGTCAGTGGAGTTCTGGCACGGGTTGAAAGCGATGGGCACGCCGGTGTCGCTGGTGATTTATGACGGGGAGGGGCATGCGCTACGCAAGCCGGAGCATCAGAACGATTTGAGGAAGCGGACGATGGGGTGGTTTGATAAATATTTGAAGTAGGCTGCGTGCTGGTCGATGATTCGACCACGGTAGAGGGTTATGGGTCCCGGCCTGCGCCGGGACGACGGTCTTAAGGCCAGCAAATTAAAAACCGTCATGCTCGCCACTGGCGAACCTGACTCCCGGCGCAGGCGTCGTGGCTGCGCCACGACTCCATACGACGCCACCTTTAATCCCGTCCGCCCGCCTTACTTTCAGCCGGCACTTCATCCGCCGCATCCGCCACAGTCTTCTCCGGATTAAGCACCACCTGCACATAATTCCCGGCATTGAAATAGCGCCCGGCGGCCGTCTTCACATCGGCCGCACTCAGCTTCGCAATCTCCTGCTCGAACGTCAATATCGACGCCGGATCGGTGCCATCGGTCAGCGTGGCTTGCAGCCGTCCCAGCCAGTATCCATTCTCGCGCATCGATTTTTTATAGCCCTGCAGCCAGTTGCGCTTGACCTTGTCGAGATCGGCCTGCTCCGGCCCCACCGTCTTGATGCGGTCGATCTCGGCAAACAGCGCCGCGATCACCTTGTCGACGTTGTCCGGCCCGGTCGGCAGCGACACCCCGATCGCGTAGTGTGGATACGGAATGCGCGCCAGCGTGCCGCTCATGCCGCCGCCGTAGATGAGCGTCATTTTCTCGCGCAGGATGTCGATGATGCGGATGTTCATCACCTCGATCAGCGCCTGCATGCGCACTTGCTCCATTTCCGAATAGTCGGCAGTGCCGGTGAAGGTCAGCGACACGGTGCTTTTCGCTTCGGTCCCGCGCCGCACTTCTTTCTTGACCACGCCCAGCACCGGGCGCACGCCGACGTCGCGGAAGGCGATCGCCAGTTCCGGCGTCGGCAGGCTGGCGAGATAGGTCGCGATCAGCGGCTTGATGGCCTTCACGTCGAAGCTGCCGACCAGAATAAAAGTCAGGCCGCGCGCGCTGGAGAAACGTTCGCGGTAGATGGCGATGCTGCGGTCCAGACTGACCTGCCTGAAATCTTCCGGGCGCACGGCGCGCGGCGCACGCGGGCTGTTGTTGTACAGCGTGGCGGCAATGGTGTCGCCGAACAGCTCGGACGGTTCGGTGAGGCGGTTGCGCGCCGCTTCCACCTGCTTGCCGATGAACGAGGTATACAAATCCTCGTCGCGGCGCACGCCGTTGAACTTCAGCCACAGCATCTGGAACATGGTCTCGATGTCGGACGCGCCGGACGCGCCGCTGACCACATCGTGGTAGCCGGACAGGCCCACATTCACCGAGGCGGCCTTGCCCGCCAACACCTTCTGCACTTCCAGCGGCGAATAGGCGCCCATGCCCATGGTTGCGACGATGGAATTGGCGTAGCGCGCGTTGAAAATATCCTTGTCGTCGAACAGGGCCTGGCCGCCGTAGCGCGAGGCGCTCAGCATGACCTGGTCGTTGCGGAAGTCGGTTGGTTTCAGAATGACTTTCACGCCATTCGACAGCGTCAGGCGGGTCAGTCCCAGTGTCGGATCGATGCTCTCGGCGACGATCGTGCCGGCCACGGGCGCTTCGGCCAGCAGCTTCGACCCGAGCGCCTTTTCTTCGCGCGGGGCGATGTCGGCCTTCTTGGCCGCATCGACGTAGGCCAGTAACTGGGGACCGGTCGGCACCGGCGCGTCGGTCTTGTTCGAGCCGGTGTAGATCACCAGTTTGCCCGAGTCGGCCGGAATCGTGCGGCGTGCGTAGGCATTCATTTCCTGCAAGCTCAAGCCGGGCACCAGGTCGGCGACGTACTGATATTCGGCGGCGATGCCGGGAATCGATTCGCCCTGCAGGAAGTTGCGCGTGTATTCGGCCACGTAGACGCCCGAGTCGGTTTTCTCGCGCTCGTTCCAGGCGCGCTCGTAGAGGCGCAGCAGGTTTTTCTTGGCGCGATCGAGTTCGGCGGCGGAAAAGCCGAAGCGGCGCGCGCGTTCGTTTTCCATCACCATCGCCGCCAGGGCCGGCTCGGCTCCCGCGGCACCCACGGTGGCCGACGCGCTATACGCCTTGTAGCGCGGGGTAAGTTTGCCCAGCGTGCTGCCGGCGCCCATGAAAGGGGGATTGGGCAACTGCGCCAGTTCCTGCAAGCGCGCGTTGAGCATGTTCGAGAACAGGATGTCGACCAACTGGTTGCGGTAATCGCGCAGCGTGCCTTTTTCCAGCACCGGCGTGACCGGGTAACGGATCAATACGCCATTCCCGCCCGCTTCACGGTCCAGCACGACCAGGGCTTCGGTATCGAGTCGCGGCGGGATCGGGGCATATTCGCGCACGCGCTCCCTGGCCGGATTTTTCAGGCCGCTGAAATGCTTCCTGACCAGGCGTTCTGCTTCCACCGGGTCAAGGTCCCCCACCACCATGACCGCCATCAGGTCGGGCCGGTACCAGTCGCGGTAAAAACGGCGCAGCGCCTCCGGCTTGAAATGCCGGATCACGTCTTCCTGGCCGATCGGCAGGCGCTGGGCATAGCGCGAGCCGTTGAAAATCTTAGGCATCAAGACCTTGTTCATGCGGTCGCCCGCGCCTTTGCCCAGGCGCAGTTCTTCGAGGACGATGTCGCGTTCCTTGTCGATGTCGGCGTCCACCATCGACAAGCCGCCGGCCCAGTCCTGCAGTACCAGAAAACCCTTGTCGACGTCTTCCTTCCGGCTGGTCGGAATCGGCAGCGTGTAGACCGTTTCATCGAAGCTGGTGTAGGCATTCAGGTCGGCGCCGAACTTCACGCCGATCGACTGCAGCCACGACACCAGTTCGTGTTTCCTGAAATTGGTCGAGCCATTGAACGCCATGTGTTCGGTGAAATGGGCCAGGCCTTGCTGGTCTTCGTCCTCCAGGATCGAACCGGCCTTGACCACCAGGCGCAGTTCCAGCTTCTGTGCCGGCTTGACGTTCTTCTGGATATAGTAGGTCAGGCCGTTGGCCAGTTTGCCAACCTTGACCTGGGGGCCGGGTGGCAGTGGCATGTCGAGTCTGAGCGGCGCGGCAGTGGGGCTGAGCGCCATCGCAGGCGGCGCCGCGAGCAGCGTCAAGGTGGTGAGCAGGAGCGCGGCGCGGAGAAAAACAGTTGGCATCAGGCAGCGGCGCAGTGGCCGGTAGGGGAGTTATCCGGCCATTTTAACCGGACTGCAGCGCTCCAACGCTGCTTCCAAGTTCATTGAATTAGTGAAATTATTGGGCTAAATCAAATTTAGTTGCGGTGGCGTGTGCGCAGCCTTGGTGTTCGTGCGTGGGAAGCGGTCATCGGCCCGGTTAAAACCCCATAAATCCTTTAAAATAGCGGATTAAGCATTTCTCCCCAGCATTTACGGAACTCCCTATGTCCATCTCCAGCACCCAGGAAATCGTTGCAGAATTACGCGCAGGCCGGATGGTCGTTTTGGTCGATGACGAAGACCGCGAAAACGAAGGCGACCTGATGCTTGCATCGGATTTCGTGACGCCGGAAGCGATCAACTTCATGGCCCGCTACGCGCGCGGCCTGGTGTGCCTGACCCTCACGGCCGAGCGTTGCGAGCAGCTCGAGCTGACCATGATGACGGCCAAGAATGGCACCTCGTTCGGCACCAATTTCACCGTCTCGATCGAAGCGGCCGAAGGCGTCACCACCGGCATCTCCGCGGCCGACCGCGCCCGCACCATCGCCGTTGCCGTCGACAAGCACACCAAAGCTGCCGATATCGTCCAACCGGGCCATATCTTCCCGGTACGCGCTGAAAATGGCGGCGTGCTGATGCGCGCGGGACACACCGAAGCCGGTTGCGACCTGACCGCCATGGCCGGTTTGACGCCGTCGTCGGTCATCTGCGAGATCATGAACGACGACGGCACCATGGCGCGCCTGCCGGACCTGATGGTGTTTGCCAAAGAACACAATCTGAAAATCGGCACCATTGCCGACCTGATCCACTACCGCAGCCAGAACGAAAACATGGTCGAGCGCGTGGCCGAGCGCCAGATGAGCACCGCGTACGGCGAGTTCCGCCTGATCGCGTTCCGCGACAAGCCGAGCGGTTCGGCCCACCTCGCGCTGGTCCATGGCGACATTGCGCGCGATACCGAAACGCTGGTGCGTGTGCACCAGCCGGTGTCGATCCTCGACCTGCTCGAGTCGCGCGCCACCACCCACTCATGGACGCTCGATGCGGCGCTGGCCGCCATCAAGGCGACGGAGCGCGGCGTGGCCGTGCTGCTCAATTGCGGCGAGACAGCCAGCGAACTTTTTGCCCAGTTCGCCGCGCTCGACGCCTGCGGCACCCGCCCGACCGGGCGCGCAGCGAGCATGGACTTGCGCACCTATGGCATTGGCGCGCAGATTTTGAAGGACCTGGGCGTCGGCAAGATGCAATTGCTGGCCAGCCCGCGCAAGATGCCGTCGATGATCGGTTTCGACCTGGAAGTCACAGGTTATCGCGCCAGTCCCGCGTTGGCGTAACGTCGCCCTACATATATATACACACACGAAATAATCTTGAAGAAAGAAGGCAGTCATGACAGTAGGAACTTATGAGAGCAATTTTGCCGGCGCCGGCCTGCGTATCGGCATCGTCCAGGCGCGTTTCAACGCGGACGTGGGCCACGGCTTGCTGTCGTCCTGCCTCGCAGAGCTGAAAAACCTGGGCGTGGCCGATGAAGACATCCTGCACGTGACCGTGCCGGGTGCGCTGGAAATCCCGGTGACGCTGCAAAAAATGGCTGAAACCGAGCAGTTCGACGCGCTGATCGCCTTGGGCGCCGTGATTCGCGGTGAAACCTACCACTTCGAACTGGTGTCGAACGAATCGGGTGCCGGCATCACGCGCATCGGCCTCGACTATGGCATGCCAATCGCCAACGCCATTCTCACCACCGAGAACGACGAGCAGGCTGAAGCACGCATGCTGGAAAAGGGCGCCGATGCGGCGCGCGTGGCCGTGGAAATGGCCAATTTGCTGATCGCGCTCGACGAGCTGCAAGCCGACGAAGAATAAGAGAAATTGAAGATATGAGCGATAACATTACCCACGCTAACCCCAGCAAGAACCGCACGCCGCGTCACCGCGCGCGTGAATTCGCGCTGCAGGGCCTGTATCAGTGGCTGCTGAACAATGAAGATGCCACCACGGTCGTCAACAACATCCGCGCCGCGCACGGTTTCGACAAGGCCGACGGCGAGCATTTCGCTGCGCTGCTGTACGGCAGCATCCGCGACTGCGTGGCCCTGCGCGAGTCGTTCGCCCCGCTGATCGACCGCACGGTTGCCGAACTGTCGCCGATCGAGCACGGCGTGCTGCTGATCGGCGCGTTCGAGCTGAAAAACAACCTGGATATTCCCTACCGCGTCGTGATCAACGAAGCGGTGGAACTGACCAAGTCGTTTGGCGGGATCGACGGGCACAAGTATGTTAACGGCGTGCTCGACAAGCTGGCGACGCGGCTGCGTCCCGATGAAGTAGCGGGCGACAAGCGCCGTTCGTAAGCGCGCTACATATATATAGAGGGCCACCGGAAACGGTGGCTTTTTTTTCGCCTTGACGTAAAAAAGCCGCCCTTCGCTTATCGCGCGGGCGGCTTCACTTACTTAACTGGTATTACAGACCTGCGATCGCTTCGTCACTCGCGGTGCTTGGTGGTGCCATCACTGGTGCAACTTCCTGGCGCGGCGCAGCTTTCTGGACGACTGCTGGCGCTGCAGGGCGATTGAAGGTCGGCACGTTCTTGCCGCTGGCAACCATTTTGAGCTTTTGAAACTCGGCCAGCACGCGCGAGCCGTAGCCCGCGTCGTTGTCGAAGGCGCCGGCGCCGACATAGGTTTTGAGGCCAGCTTCGACCGATCCGCCACGCGCCACATATTCCTTGAGAATCTGCGAGCCGACACGGATGTTGGCCGCCGGATTCAAGGCCATCTGCGGACCGCCCATTGCCTGAAACTTGGCATGGTGGACACTGGCCATGACTTGCATCAGGCCCTTGGCGCCGACCGGGCTTTCGGCGAACGGGTTCAGGCCCGATTCGATCGCCATCACGGCCAGGATCAGCAGCGGGTCGAGCTTGATGTCTTTTGCCGTCACGTAGGCGGTCGATACGAGCATGTTGGCGGCATCGCCGGCAACACGGTAGCGTTTCGACAGCCACGACGTCACCGCCTGCTGCTGGCGGTGGCTGTCCGGCTTGGCCACGGGTGCTGGAACAGCCTGTGGCGCGGCAGCGGCGACTTGCACCGGTGCGCTAACGGTTTGCGCGGTTTGCACCAGCGGCGTGCTGGCAACCGGGCTGTCGACCCCTGGACGCGCATACAGCAGCGCCACCAGGGCAATCGAGGAAACACCCAGAAGCGTCAGACGTTGCTGCGTGGCGTTTCTGGTCGTACTGTTCATGCTTCGTGCCGAAGTACCGACGGTATTGCGCAAAAGCGCCCGTGCGGCAGGCTGGCTAGCCTTGATGAGGCCGGACGTTGCGTCCGAGCCGATGGAACGATTTGACATCGTTGTCCCCTTTGTCGCGGCGAAAGCGGTCTCAACGCGGCGCAAAAAGCGTCGCGGATCGTTCTCCTGCCGTGCATCAGAAATATCGCCGGTCACCGCCGTGCGGTGGACCTGCGCCGTCATTGCTTGCTACAGCGCGCTGTGTTCCCGGTTGCGGGTCAAGCGTGTGGCATTGCAACTGTCTCGGGGAGGTAAGGCAGACGCCTTGGGAAACACTCCTTAAAATGTCATGTGGGGCCCCGACCCCGTGAATGTATGAGACCGGCTAAAATCGACAACGTAGGGTCGATACAAGTTTGCCGGCTCATCAAGTAGAACGGATTCTAGTAGGTGATATATACCGAGTCAATACTAACACGATTGATTGTTATTACTTTTATGTCTAACGAACCTTGCTGCAGCGCAGCAAACCCTTAATAAATCAAGCACTTGGCGTAGCTAGTTAAACAACTGGACGGGTGCGAAAAAAACGAATAAAAAACCGATGAACTATTCAGATTTACGTGATTTCATGTCAAAGTTGCAAGAAATGGGCGAATTGAAGCGCATTTCGGTGCCCGTTTCACCCCATTTGGAGATGACGGAGATCTGCGACCGCACTTTACGGGCCGCCGGACCGGCACTTTTGTTTGAACATCCGACCGGTCACACGATCCCGGTGTTGGGCAATCTGTTCGGCACGCCGCGCCGCGTGGCGCTCGGCATGGGCGCCAACGACGTCAGCGAACTGCGCAAGATCGGCCACGTACTGGCGCGCCTGAAAGAGCCGGAGCCGCCGAAAGGTTTCAAGGACATGATGGACATGGGCTCGCTCGTCAAGGCCGTGTGGGACATGTCGCCGAAGGAAATCAAGGGTGCGCCGTGCCAGGAGATCGTCTGGGAGGGCGCCGACGTCGACCTGGCCAGGCTGCCGATCCAGCATTGCTGGCCGGGCGACGTTGCGCCGCTCATTACCTGGGGCCTGGTCATTACCAAGGGGCCGAACAAGAAGCGCCAGAACCTGGGCGTGTACCGCCAGCAGGTGCTGGGGCCAAATAAAGTCATCATGCGCTGGCTGGCACACCGCGGCGGCGCGCTCGACTTCCGCGAACACGCGATTGCTACCAAGGGCAAACCGTATCCGATCGCCGTGGCCCTGGGTACCGACCCGGCCACCATCCTGGGCGCAGTGACGCCGGTGCCGGACAGCCTGTCCGAATACCAGTTCGCCGGCTTGCTGCGCGGTCAGCGTACCGTATTAACCAAAGCCATCGGCAGTGAATTGCGGGTGCCGGCGTCCAGCGAGATCGTGCTGGAAGGCCATATCTATGCGGACCCGAATCACCCGAGCGGCTACGAGCACGCGCTCGAGGGTCCGTATGGCGACCACACCGGTTACTACAATGAACAGGACAGTTTTCCGGTGTTCACCATCGACCGCATCACCATGCGGCGCAACCCGATTTACCACTCGACTTATACGGGCAAACCGCCGGACGAGCCGGCCGTGCTGGGCGTGGCGCTCAATGAAGTCTTCATTCCGCTGCTGCAAAAGCAGTTCAGCGAAATCACCGATTTCTATTTGCCGCCGGAAGGGTGTAGTTACCGCATGGCCGTGGTGCAGATGAAGAAGCAGTACGCCGGCCACGCCAAGCGCGTCATGTTCGGGGTGTGGAGTTTCCTGCGCCAGTTCATGTATACGAAGTTCATCGTGGTGGTCGACGAAGACGTCAATATCCGCGACTGGAAAGAGGTGATCTGGGCCCTGACGACGCGCGTCGATCCGCTGCGCGACACGGTCATGGTGGAGAACACGCCGATCGACTATCTCGACTTTGCATCGCCGGTCAGTGGGCTCGGTAGCAAAATGGGGATCGACGCCACCAACAAGTGGCCTGGTGAAACCAATCGGGAGTGGGGCACGACGATCGCGATGTCACCGGAAGTGAAACAGAAGGTCGATGCGATGTGGCAGGAACTCGGCATCTAAGGCCTGGCGGGTGTGGGAATGGCAAACTTCCCACACCGCCCCGTGGTCGGTTATAATGCGATCTGGCGGGCCCCTGCGCATTGTGGCATGGCTAACCTGGTCAGGTCGGGAACGAAGCAGCCACGGCCGTTCACCGCAAGTGCCGCAGATCAGGCTCGCCTCTTTGATCTACCGTTCAGTTCTCTCGTTTTACATCCCCCCATTGTGATGACATCCGCCCGCCCGGCGGCTCGTGGTGCGCGCGCGCTTTGTGCACGCGTGCTTCTCACCCGGCGCGACCGCTGATTGTCCTCAGCTGTGCCCATCTGCGGTAAAATCGCAGCATGTCCTATCAAGTCCTCGCCCGCAAATATCGTCCCAAGAACTTCGACACCCTGGTTGGTCAGGAGCACGTCGTGCGCGCGCTCACGCATGCGCTGACCACCGGCCGCCTGCACCACGCCTACCTGTTCACGGGCACGCGCGGGGTGGGCAAGACCACGCTGTCGCGCATCCTGGCCAAGTCGCTCAATTGCATCGGCCCGGACGGCAACGGCGGCATCACCGCCACCCCGTGCGGCGTCTGCGAAGCTTGCACTGCCATCGATGCCGGTCGCTTCGTCGACTACATCGAGATGGATGCGGCATCGAACCGCGGCGTCGACGAAATGGCGCAGTTGCTGGAGCAGGCGGTGTACGCGCCGAGCAATGCACGCTTCAAGGTCTACATGATCGATGAGGTGCACATGCTCACCAACCACGCGTTCAACTCGATGCTGAAAACGCTGGAAGAGCCGCCGGAACACGTCAAATTCATTCTGGCCACCACCGACCCGCAAAAAATTCCGGTCACGGTGCTGTCGCGCTGCCTGCAGTTCAACCTGAAGCAGATGCCGCCCGGTCACATCATCGGCCACCTCGAAAACATCCTTGGGCAGGAAGAGGTCGCATTCGAGGTGCCGGCGCTGCGCCTGCTGGCCCAGGGTGCGCACGGTTCGATGCGCGACGCACTGTCGCTGACCGACCAGGCCATCGCTTACGCCGCCGGCGCGGTCACCCTTGACGCGGTGCAGGGCATGCTGGGCGCGCTCGACCAGACCTATCTGGTGCGCCTGCTCGACGCGCTGGCGCAACAGGATGGCGCCGACCTGATGGCGGTGGCCGACGAAATGGCCAGCCGCAGCCTGTCGTACAACGGCGCGCTGCAGGACCTCGGTACCTTGCTGCACCGGGTTGCGCTGGCGCAGACGGTGCCGGCCGCCGTGCCGCAGGACTTGCCCGAACTGGCCGACATCCTGCGCCTGGCGCAGGCCTTCGACGCCCAGGAAGTGCAGCTGTATTACCAGATTGCCGTGCATGGCCGCAATGAAATGGGCCTGGCGCCGGACGAGTACGCAGGTTTTACGATGACCTTGCTGCGCATGCTGGCGTTCCGTCCGGGGCAGGGCGGGGCGGAACCGGCGCAGGTCGCCGCGCCGCTTGCGGTTCGGCCGGCGCCAGTCGCGGCGACGCGTCCCGCTGCGGCGTCCGCGTCCGCAGCTGCCACAC